>NZ_JAECVZ010000035.1:0-9676 GCF_016055135.1 Thermoactinomyces sp. CICC 10521
TTTTTTTATACCTTTTCAACAAAAAAGGCTGTTGACCTTCTTTGTCAACAACCTCAAGGAGCCATTATTGGCTCCTTTTGTCTTCTTGCTTTATTTCCTCAACCACCATAAAAGCCTTGTTTCCATCAGTAAAACAATCATCGATCGCTTTTTTCCAGTCCACTTGTTTCCCGTCCATGTCCGCTTGCATGGCCTCCTCTAAATATTTATGGCCGCTCAAGAGATATGAGATTATTTCTTTATGCTTCGCTTCTAAAGAAGATGGGACCTTTAACTTTGATAATTTTTCTGTTGTATCCAAAATAGCAGTCGATATTCT
The DNA here is from genome assembly GCF_016055135.1 of Thermoactinomyces sp. CICC 10521. Lineage (NCBI taxonomy): Bacteria > Bacillati > Bacillota > Bacilli > Caryophanales > Thermoactinomycetaceae > Thermoactinomyces > Thermoactinomyces sp. CICC 10521. Next base: position 320 of record NZ_JAECVZ010000035.1, read on the forward strand.
AAACCCAACCAGATTGTCACGGCCCGATCCAAGTTCGTTTTTGTACTCAAGTAACTGATGATTGAGTTCAGTCATTTCAGCATATAAGTTGATCCTATATATACCCTCCTCGGTTTGTTTATCCAGTTCTTGATCCTGTGATGATGCTGTTTGTTCCTTTTTCACTGGTGCTGAAGCCGACTTTTCTGGCGTCGCATTGCTTGAACACCCAACCAGAAGGAGAGTCCCGATCAGGGCCGCTACTAATGCTCTCACAAATACATCTTCCTCCCAAAAATAAAATTATTCATGTTATATTTATCTGTTCAAAAAGAAAAAACCTCCCTTATGAGAAGGTTTTACATACCCAAAAACCGGGGCACTCTCTTCGCGGATTGTGAATCAAAATAAAACCTGTAAACCCAACAAAGAAGCCGGTTTACAGGTTTCTTCCAATTGGATATAATTTAAATGGTTGCTTACTGATAAATAGAAAGATTAACAACGATCTGTGTCATCATCATCTCCAAAGTAAAAGAAGCTGTTGTTATTCAAGCTCATAAATTTCGTCCTCCTCGCTTTGGATTTTTAGATCGCGTTGAAGTGCATAGTGTTTTTTCAGATACTTAATGGTTGCCTCTTCTTTTTTCATAATATCTAAACAGTGTATTAAATTCAATAAAGCTGTATGTTGCCTGTGCTTATAACTATATTTTTCAGTCAGTTCGGCAGCTTCTTCATAAAAGGAAGCTGCTTTTTCATATTTCCTTTGACTAAGAAAATAATTGCCATAGACAATCAACGCTTTTGTGAGTCTATATATATCATGGATATTTCGTCCCAGTTCAATCGCTTTTGCCAAATGGTAATCTGCCAGTTCCAATTGCTTTTGACTGGTATATAGAAGTCCGAGGTAAGTATGTGCATCAACTAGGCGCCGGGTGTATTTTTGTTTAGGATCTGATTCCAATACAATCATAAAATGCTGTTCCGCTTTTTCGTATTTTTTTTCAAGTAAATAAATGCTTCCCAATACATTTAAAAGGTCAAGGTGACGATTCTGATTTCGGTTTCGGCGGGCAATCTCAATTCCTTCTTTGCAAATTTGGGTCGCTGTATCGTAATCTCTTTTCTGGCGTAAAATAATCGATTTAAACTTGTACAGATTTAGGATGACTCGAATACTATCAATTTCCGGAATCATTGGCCATACTTCATTTAATATTTGTGAAGCCATATCTGTTTCGGAGCGCTTCAGCAAACATAGGATTTTATTATTGTAAAGAGCGTATTTAATATCCTTTTTCTCTTTGTTTTCGTTAAATTCATTTAACCCTTTATCCGCATATTCTAACGCTTTATTAATGTTATTTTGGTTGTAACACAGAATACTTAATTCATTGTAACAGATGGCCACTATATTATCCCTTGGCTCCAGTTTTTGTTGTTTGCAGAGGCGGATGGCTGAATGATAATTCTCTTCAGCCTTATCCACTTCTTTTCGTTCGTAAAAACAACGTCCCTTCAAAAAATGAACAAAAGGAGTTAGAGGGTGGAATTTTTCGATATCTATTTGAGTAAGTAATTTATCCGCTTCATCATGATTTTTATCGTCAATCATAGCCTCAATAGATTCAAGTCTAGAGGCTAAGTTATCGATTTTTTCAGCTTCGATATTTACCAATGTAGTTAACTCATCGATATTTTTTAAATCCAGCATACCAAGATAATAAAGGATAGTTTCCCGACTTACTTCTTCTATCCTGCCACGTTCGATATTACTAATGGTTGCAGGTGATAGGCCGGAAATATCTTCTTGTCTTAAGTTCTTTTCCTTCCTTCTTTTCCTTAGAATGTAACGGACAATACTTTCATCAAGATCATGAAACAATCGAAACACTTCTTTCCTCCGAGTATTGTTGTAATTAATTATATATCAAATAAGCGAAATCGTCTGACTATAATATTTTAGTTTTTTCTCCTGAAGTCATGAGAGAGGAAGAGGTAAAATCGCTATTATTTCGCTCTAATGGGTAGTTAAGAAGATCTTATTTTAGCTAAAAAACATGAAATGACAAAATATTGAAAAATTTCAATCGACAATCTTATAATTTAGTTAAATTCACCTGAGATTGGAGGTCGCCAAGTTTGATTAAGCTTCAAATTGAAGGGAGTCACAAAAAAGTTTCTCAATTGTTGCTTGAATTAGAACAACGTTCAAGTATTGAGGTAATTGATCTTCAAAATAGAGAAGATGTAAACGAGGTAACACTTCAATTGATTCATTCTCCTGATAAGAGACAGAAAATTGTAAAACTGATGACAAAGGATGGTCAGGAATTGCATATTCCACTACTCGACACCATCCAAGCTCGGTTTGAAAACATTCACTTCATTTCGGGTTTTTCGATTGATATTTTCAGTTAGTCCCCGGTGATCCACATGATTAAATTTTGGTTTGATTTTACTGAAAAGAAATTAATCATCATCGACATTGACCGCCAAAAAAGAAAAGTCATTAAAAACGAGAAGAAAATAAATTGTTTCCTCCAAGCTCATCAGGTCAAATTGGAAGAATTAAAAGGTCCAAAGGTTGACCTGGATCGACTTCGGTTATTTCGCTAGTTATTAGGATTATTGAAAATCGAGAAGGAATTTGAGGTGTCAATATAGAAAGGGAGGTAGTTATCTTGCCTATCCCGTTTCCCATCTCCGAGCTTCCGGTGTATGTAGATAAAAATCGTAGCTTACGGGTAAAAATTATCGATTCTTGTGGGATGACCTGTGTGTTTTGCCACAACGAAGGAACCCCAGTGGTCGCTGACAATCTGAAGCGAATCAGTGGGGATTGGATCGACGCAGGACCATCCGGGCGCAAATCCATCTATGCGAAGACCAACGGCGTCCGGTTTCTATCTGGAACCGTGGAACCGAATGAAGAATTTGCGAATGTATTGGAGATGCTGCGCAAATCCTTGCAAGTGAACGAGCTTCATCTAACAGGAGGGGAGCCGACGTTACATCCAGAACTACCCGAAATCATTCGACTGGCCAGATCGGTTGGCTACCAGGTGTGTATGACATCCAATGGAGAAAATGGTGTTCGCGTCTTGTTGGATTGTGCCGTTGCCGGTCTTGACCGGGTCAATTTTTCGATTTTCGGAACCACCGCAGAAGAACTGGCTCAAGTCCAGCATGAAAAATATCGAAACCCCATGCTCGCCGAACGGAAAATCTCCGCCCTCAAGGACTCCATTCAAATAGCAATTCGAAGTGGAGTCAAGGTCAGCGCCAATATTGTTGTTCCCGATTATCGTCACGCCCCACGCGTCTACAGGCTTTTGGATGAGTATTCCCCATCCCTTTCCGTTCGTCTGCTCAACTCGCTGGATGATGGACAACCTTCCATTGATGCCATTCACCAAATTCTCGCGGATCTCGGAGCGGTCCCCATTGCGAAATATGTGACCGCTGGGGTATCGGGGTGTCGTACAGCGTACCGGTTACCGTCTGGACGAATCATTTATTTCAAAGAAATCCGACCAGTTCGACTCCCTACAACATGCTCCAATTGCCGATTTAACAATGAAACCGACTGTCAAGAAGGTTATTACGGCGTCAGACTATATCGAGATCGATCTGGCGGATATCAGGTCGGTGTGTGTATTCAGAGGATGGATTTGTGTATGCCAGTTGAAGACTTTGTTGAGAGTAGTGTTCGCGATGAGATTATTGCTTTACGGGAAAAAGAGTACCATCAATTTTTGACTCAGGGATGGAGGAGTGTAATTATGGCAACCGAATATGAAGGGAAAATTCTCGAAATCAATCCATCGGAAATGGAAGATAAAATTCTCAGCCGAGGTGGAGAAAAAGTCGGGGAAGCATTAATGAGAAGGTATGTTTACGACATTACACCTGGAGACAAAAGTAAATGGATTAGGCTCAGGGATACAGGAAAAGAAATCACACTCACCATCAAGGAAATCCATCACGACGGGATTGATGGAACCGAAGAAACAGAGATTTCTGTTGACAGTTTTGAAACGGCAAACAAAATGCTGGAAAAGCTCGGGTATAAAGCGAAAGGATATCAGGAAAACCGTCGGACTAGTTTCATTTTGGATGGGGCGCGTTTGGAGATCGATGAATGGCCGATGATTCCACCCTATTTGGAAATTGAAGCTAATTCACGAGAGGAAGTCATTAAGATTGCTTCCTTGCTCGGATTCGATGATGCTCAGTTGACAGGGGAAAACACCATCAAAATTTATGCGAAGTATGGGATCGACCTGAATGAAATTAAAGACCTCCGATTTACCGAGAATGACGTAAAAATGATATAACGTTTTTCATCAGTAAAGGCCCCGATCTCGGGGCCGTTTTTATTTAGCTAAGGAAATAACAGCCGTTGCCCCTGTATCGGCCCAACCATACCCGCTTTGTCCATAGAATGTATAATCTTTTGCAGCGCCACGAATATCGTAAACCAGCGTAATTTGTTTTTCACCTGTCGGAGGAATTTCATTCAAAAAGCTGCTTTCGTCGTTCCCATCCACTACGTATAAAATCGCGTCCGTGTCCGGCTCGAATGAGCGATTCTGTTTGTCTTTAAGTACAGTCATGCTGGAATCAATGACCCTTGACTCTTTGTCATTATTCCTTACTGATACTTTCAGGATAGCGAAGTTGCCGGCGCTTGGCTTCTTCGATCCCATTATGTTTTTAAGCTGGTCTTTCTCCTCAACGGAATCTACCCGATATTCCAACTTCCCGGCTTTGGCCCATTGGCCAATTTTCGCTACTTTGGGTTGTTCTGGCTTCTTAGTCGAGGCAGGTGATGATACCGCCGGTTTGTCGGCTATTGGTTGATTGTTAGACGTATCTCCACCTCCGAAAGCGAGGCCGAAAATGACGAAGAGGACAAAAACACCTAATCCCCACCAAGCCCATTTTCTCTGAACGCTTTTAAAGTGATCGACACTTTTCCATGGTTTCGCTTTCCAAGCCCATTCACTTCCCTTAGCGCCTAATATGATATTCATGATAATGCCGAATATTGGGATAAGTGCGAGCAAACCAATCCAGACTCTATTACCTATCGCCCATATCGGCCCAAGTAAAAAGGCTCCCCAGTTCCATTTTTTCACTTCGGATACATCAGAATGGCTTGTAACGTTCTGATCCATGTCCAAATCCTCCTTATTTGTTTCCAATAGTCATAATGGCTTCATGTTCGATCTGTGCGTTTATGTCTTCGATGCGGTAGTAAAGCAGAAAGGCATCTATAAGAGTCCAAATACCAAAAAGACCAAGAGTTAGCAGCATCAAAATGCCTTGAATAGCATCTCCAACATAAAAGCGATGGGCGCCGAAGTTGCCCAAGAAAAACCAGAGCAGATAAGCTGTAGATTTCTTTTTTCCTTTTCGCTCCAACTCAGAGTTAACATACAATAGCTGTTCAGCGTTCAAATCTTTTCGCAATCGTGAATTTTGCATCGACAAATCGCCTGTAAATAGATTGCTCACCTTTCCACCTCCTTTGTTTTGTCCAGCCCGCTGATCCGCTTCAACGGGCCGGCTATTTTGTTATTCGCGATGAGTTAACATTTTTTGTCCAGTCCATTTTGCCTTACGCTTGCTTGCGTTCTTTCAATTTGTTCAGGGCGTTTTGTGCTGTCGCGGGTGAACAACCGGCCACTTGTGCGAGCTTCCGAACAGTGAATGGTTCATTCCGTTCCATCATTTCAATTGCGCATTGTACAGCCTGTTCAACTTTGCTACTGTTTTTGCTCCCGTTCACAATATACAGATTGGTTCGTTTACGCTGTACATGTTCAGGTTGTTCAGTTTCTGAGTGTACATTTTGTACAGCCTGTTCTTTTTTCTCCTGTACGATCTGTTCATCTTTTGAGCGTTCATCTTGTTTAGCTTGTACGGATTCGGATTGTTCACTTTGTACATCTTGTGAATGTACACCCTGTTCAGCATGTACACTCTCCGAGTGTTCATCTTCATCCTGGGTAAACTGTTTTGATCCCGAGTGTACACCTTGAACATGTGCAACCTGTACAGTGTGTTCAGGTTTCTGCGTAATCTCCCTGAACATGTTAAACGCATTCCCGAACGTATTGGCCCACAAAAGCAACTTAGGTTGAACATTTTGTTCAGGTTGTACGCTTGGTTTCATTGAACGGCTGAAGTTTACCAGAACAGCGTTCAATACAAAATAGGGAATAGACAAGCCAAGCACTAAGCCTTTGATCGGGTTCCCATACAAATAGTTGTATCCAAGTGTTCCGCCGATGTTCGACCACCCGATAACAACCAATCCGCCTATAAACATGCCCCACATCCATTTATATCTCCAGCCTGGGAATCTCTGTTCAACTCTGAACGCTTCATACAACCCCCAGAGACCTACACTGAACGCAGCCTCGGCGGCCAGTGTCGCGAACAGGGCCAAGGTGAAGAAGTTTTCACCTAGCCATTTTTCCGTTAAATGGTTCAACCATCCGATCGGATCATCGAACCCCGCTGTTTTGTACAACTCGATTGTGTGGTTGAACGATACAATGATCGCAAAAATGAAAATCCCCGTGATCGCATAGTCGAACCGGTCACGTTTTCGATTGTCTTTTGCGATTTTTGATTCAAAAGACGGCGGGGAAGGAACCTTCTTTTGAGCACTCATTTTGACGCCCTCCTTCTTTTTTGCTTCCCGATCAACTTCTGGACTCGCTTCCACGTGATCTTTTCCGTTTTCCCAGTGACCCAATCAGAAACGACCGTTTCCTCGGTCTCCTCATCCCCGTCAACGGGTATGTCTTCAGCGCCTTTAAGGCGGATTACATTGTTCTTTTCGGCCAGTTCTTCCGCATACTTGAATTCTAGCTCGATTTCTTCAATAATTTTCCGAGCAAACAGGGCTGGCGGATTTCCGCGAGCCGGAATCGTCCCAAACTCAAAAATGGGCTCTCGATCCGTCTGCCAGGGCTTTTTGTTGGCCCGTGGGTGCTGATCGTAAATGGTAAGATCGTAGTAGCTTTTGGGGTAGCCGTTTTCATCCCAGCCGTCCCAAAAATCGGCGTACACGTAGTAAATATTTCTCGGCGTCACGATACGAAAAGGAATGTTCATATCTCTCTATCACTCCCGTAACCCTCCCTCTTCCGAGAGGGGCTGTTCTATTTTCGATAATCAGCCGTTTTGCTAGCTTTTTGCCGTTAGACGAAATAGGGAGGAGGGGGAGGTTTTGGCCTTATACCTCCGCCTCCGGTTCCTGTTGATCCGGTCTTTGTGCTTTTCGTAGTAGGCCGCTGATCGGCAAGTATTTGTACAGTACACCTGATTCCACTTTTTCCTCTGAAAACTTTCGCCACATCGCGGGCAAAAGTGGTACATTAGGGGTGACTCCTTTCTATTGGGGAGTTACGGCCCGTGAGCGAAGGTTGCAGCCGTTGCCGCTCTCGGGCCGTTGGTTTTTATAGCAAATTCCAACCTTTGGCCGTAAGGATTGCGCCAAAATAGGGGATTTGTTGCGCCCCGTCATACCTTTCGCCCGTTATTTTCTCAAGTTCCTCGACCGGGATGATCTCGACCAATTCCGGATCGTATTGCTCTATCTCCCGGATCAGCTTGGCTTCTTCCCTGTCCCAGATGGTTGCACCGAAAGCGATTCGCTCCATCAGATCAAAATGTTCTTTTCTCATTTTGGGTTCCTCCTTACAGAATCTGCACTGTGTTAACCAATTTCCATGTACGCAGACTTTGACTTTTTCCGGTTCACTGCATACTCGAAAATAGCCCGTTTCCTCAGCCAATCGCAGTGCTTTTAAGAAACCCTCCTGCGTTTTTACATCCATCCTGATCTCTCCTTTTTGAAAGGGCCGCCGGAGCAGCCCGCTAGTTGTTAAACTGCGTATTTCTCGCTTATGAAGCGCCTCCAGGACGAAAGCCAACTTTCAAAGTCTGCTTTATATTTTTCCGACAAGAAGGAGTAAGCGGACGGGTAAGCGTCTTTTAAAGGAATTCTTGCATGGTGCAGATAGGGTATGCTTTTCATGGCCTTCCTTCCTGTCCTTTGAACCTGTCGAAGCTGTTCATCAAACCAACAGGCTTTTAGAAAAGAAAAGGGTTCTTCTTCGATGATCTCCTTCCAGTCCATCCCTTGCTTGTCGCAGTTGAACGGGCATAAATAGCAGCGAGATCGTTTAGAAGGCATCCGGTTTTCCATCAAAAACTGGATGCTGTCGTCAGTTGTCAATCCTTCCTCTATGAGTGGGTACGACAAATACATATATTTGAATTGAGGCGATTGATAGGTGCTGATCCTGTTAATTTCGTCATAGCTAAAGCCGATGTCGATGATAAACGCAATATTAGCGGGCATTCTTTGCTGCGGTTTTAACCCCAGCTTTTTCATGACCAATCTCCTGGCCGTTTGTTTGACCGGAACGATCTTAAAGTCGACCGTGCATTGCCGGGGCATGATCCCGGCTTTCGATTCTTGTCCTGTTTCTGGATCAATCCGGCTACAATGAACGGGCATTTGGAAGCGCTGGTAATCTGTATGGATATACCGCATCAGCATTTCTTCCAGGCCCTTTGTCATGCTGTTGTGGTGAGTGATGATAAAGGGCGTTTTGTTTCCGTACTCTTTTTGCCGATTGCGCCACCACTGCACTTGATCATGGATGAATTGCGGTTCTGCTCCGGTATCCGCGAAGATGATATAGTCGTAGTGGATCAACCCTTTAAAATGTTGCTCCAATAGGTGAGCCGATTGTGTCCCGCCACCAAAGGATAGAATATAGTAAATTTTGTCTACTCCATTTGTGCTAAGTTCTTGCTCGATTTCAACCTTCGTTTTAAAGACTTTATTGCGATACTTTTTATGCTGTCGAAAATCTCTTATCTCATCAAAAAGGGATAGTTGTTCCATTTCACGTCCCTCCTTTCTGGAGAGGGCAGCCCTGGCTGCCCCAGTTTCATTTGCCTTCGCAATAATGACATTTCATTTCGTATCTCTCCTTAATGGATCAGTTTGTCAATTTGCTCGCACAGGCGATTTTCCCAATCTTGATCATTGACAAGCGCCGCCACGTCCGCCCAATTTTGTAGCTCGTTCAGTTTGCTTACCCAGTTGCGGTGGGCGTGAAGGCACTCGACCCATTCGACGATTTCCATAGTAGAGAGCTTTTGACCGTTACAGGCTTTCGTCCAAAGTTGGGCCAGCCTAAGATGGAAAGGTTTCATTGTAAGCCCTCCCGTGATACAATTAATTAGGATGATTTTTCTAAACTCACTCTTATTTGAACCGTACCACGGTGGCCGCCGAGGTGCGGTTTTTTCGTTTTGCCTGCCAGATCGTTTGCC
>NZ_JAECVZ010000035.1:9686-26657 GCF_016055135.1 Thermoactinomyces sp. CICC 10521
GATCATGATATATTTCTGGCCCCGATCCAGTTTCCGCCAGGCTGCAACATTGATCCTCATCTGTTTTCACCTCCTTTCAGAGTCAGCTAAAGAAATATCCAAATTAATTGGTTTATGATAAGATAATATCCAATTAAATTGGATATGTCAAGAAAAAAAATAAGCCCTTCATGGGCTAACAGCAATCGGGTTCAGAAGCATAGGCAGATGGTGAATTGTAAGTCGGATCAATAGCGGTTCCTTCCACAGCGAAAAAGACAGCAAAAGTGATAACAAGCCAAATGATCAACCACTTTTTAAAAATCATTTTCGTCCTCCAATTCCAAGAGATTTCTTTGAAGCGATTCTAAATAGTTGAAGAACTGTCCGCGATCAGACTGGTAACATTGGGTAAGCTTGAGGATGATTTTCAATTGTTTGTGTTTGTTTCCTTGATGTTGGGCTATTTCAAGCGCTTTTTTAAGTGAAGGGATAGCTTCATTGGATCTACCAACAGTGATATACCACTGGGCTAAACCTATCAGAGCATCAAGATAGCGTGAGTCCTCTTTTTCCTTTCCGATCTTGACTGCTTGAGAAAATGAATACTTCGCCTGTTCCAATTCGCCGCTTTTTAGTTGCAGATAGCCTAATGAAGTATATGCAGATACGAATAGCGATTTGGTTTGAACATGATCAAATAGGGAGAGCGCCTCTTCATATTCTATTTTGGCATCATCAAGCTTTCCGAGCTTCTTATAGATGTCTCCCAACAATGTACGCAATTCAATGACGCGTTCAGGCAAAAAATTTTCCGAAGCTATGAAAAGACCATGAGTTGCTATTTCCAACGCTTTCCGCGGAGACTTCTTAAACATCACCTTGGCATAAAGCTCGTAGCTATTGGCCCGGTTTTTCGCTTTGATTAGCTTGTGACTGTTTGTAATTACTTCTTCAATGATCGTTTCGCCTTCTTCCAACCTGTCCAATTTTTCAAGGTAAGAAACTTTGTTCATTAAAAAAACGTAGTATTGTTCTTGCCTTTCACCCTCCCGATCAAACAAATCGATGGCCTGTTCAATCAGTTCCAGGGCGGAAGTTAATTCATTCCTTACATAGGCGACATTAGCCAAGATGTTATAGGATAGAGGAACCATATTTAATTTGTTTGGTTCCAAACAAATGACGGATTTTGCTATACGCTCTGCCTTTTGATACTTCTTCATATAGAAGAATGTTTTAGCTTTGAGAAATAACCAGAAAGGGTAGAGGGGGTGTTTTGACTCCAATTCAAATTCCTTTAGTAATTCCAAATCATCTTTCAATTTATGGCCGATATTAATACTATTTTCTATTGCTTCTAAGTTTCTTTTCGTTTCCGTAATATCTTCTTTTTTGATCTTTTTCATAAGATCATCAACAAACAATCCTAATGATGTAGCGACCTTTTGAATTTTTTCTTTATCACGCACCGTTCCTTGTTCTATTCTCCAAAGGGTGGAACTTGGAATTCCGGTTATTTCAGCCATCTTTTGAAGTGAATAACCTTTTTCTTTTCTCTGCTTCTGAAGGAAATGCCCAACTTCTTTTAAATTGTGATATTCCACAAGTTACCCCTTCTTTCTTCATTATAACAAGACATGTAAAAATAGCCGTGAAATTGGTAAAAATGTCGAAAATGGGAATATACCATTTTTAAAATGGGATATTTCAAGATTTTCGACCCTCTCAATATTTATATTCGGAATAACAACAGGATTTTGTTTCATTTTTTAATGATTCTCTGAAATATTTCATATTTTATATATCATTCCAATTCGATCGGGTTTGAAAAATGCATTTATTCTAATTAGAATAAGTTTACACACATCCAGAAAGCAGGGTGAAATCTACTAATGAATTTTTCAACCTCGCGATGTGATACCAAAACCTCTTACGACCTATCTACATATTTCCAATTGCTAGTGATAAACGGAAAAATGACTGAAAAAGAATACGAGTTTCTTGAAAAAACAATCAATCAAGGACTGAAGAAAAGGATTGGAAAAGTCGAAAAACAGGTAAAGAAGTGGTAGAGACCACTTCTTTAATGATGGTTATCATGAAGGTGATATTCTGTAATCGCCGTCATGATAACCATCAAATTTTGAACATGATGTCAAGGGTAAAATCATCATTTTTTTGGTGTTTCTCTTTGGTATAAATGATTTTTTCAATAATTTGTTTCATCAAAAGGTTTTTGCCCCTGATCGAAAGGTGATGGTATACGTCCAGCACATGGCGGAGGATCGGGATCGATTCCATTGGCCGCTGGTGTCCTTCCTCTTTAATGTATTCCTCTTTGGTTAGCTTAAGCCGCTCTCTTGCTTTGTCTAATTCTTTTTTTACTTTTTCCTGTCGCTCAAGGAAAAGTTCATCAGAATAAAGTCCGCGTTCAAAATTGTTGTAGATTCGATCTAATTGAGCCATTAAATCTTGAATCTCTTTTTCTGTATTTTTCATTTTTATTTCGAGTAACTGTAGTTTGTGATTTTCGGTTATGTAGTCGTCTGCATTTATTTGCAACTCAAAGTCAGCTAACCTTTTTTTAATTTCCTCTAAGACCTTTTCTTCTATATAATCGAGCCTAGTCAACTTATTGCCACAGAAAACTCCAGACGCCCGGCTGTTGCAGACAGCGTACTTAATCCTTGTTTCTGGGTTTTTTGTTTTTTTCCGCGATTTGCGAGTAATTGACATATGGCGGCCGCATTTCCCACAGGTAAGCAAGCCAGCAAAGGGGTTAGTAAGTGAGAAGTTTTTCTTCAATTTTGGGATAACCTTTTTAGTTCGGATCTCTTGAGCTTGATTCCATGTATCAATGTCAATGATAGGCGGGTGTTTTCCATCCGCCAGTATTATTTCATCTTCTTTCCTCCTGCGACATTCCATTTTTTTATCTGGAGCTAGGCTAGGGCGTCTATTAATAAATCCCCATCTTATTTTACCGATATAAATCGGGTTTGTAAGCATATGCAATATAACCGAACTAATCCATTTCCCCCCGGTATATGATGGAATCCCCATTTCGTTCAATCGGGAGGCGATTTTGGTGCCTCCAATTCTCTCTTTCGTGTACATATTAAAAATAAGTTGGACGATTTTTGCTTGATCTTCATCTATTTCTAAGAAAGTTGATTTCCCATCAGAAACTTTTCGGTATCCATAAGGCGGCCGGTTAGAAATGAAATTCCCATCTTTTATTGATCTGATCCGTCCAGCTTGGAGTCGGCGCTTAATAATCTTAAATTCTTTTCGGGCCATAAAGGCCTCAAACTCACTGAATTCCTCGTCAATCTCATCATCTAAATCATAAATTTTTCTTGGTGTAATAATCTTTGTTTTGGTGGTTTTAAAAATATCTAAAATAAGTCCCTGATCTTGCATGTTTCCGCGCCCCAAACGGTCGATATCCATGCAAAGAACAGCGTCATATTGATAAGATTTCACTTCATCAAGAAGAGCTTGCATCTGGGGCCGAAGGGCAATTGATTCCCCTGAAACTACTTCTTGAAATATCTTTTTTACCAAATATTTTCTCTCTTTCGCTAACTCTAATAGAACCTTTTTGTGATTTGATAGTGTTTCTTCTTCACCGGCATCTCGGTCATGCCGCGATTTTCTCAAATAGATAGCAACATTCATTCTTGATCCTTCCTCTTTAAAACAAATTCTATAAAATCTTTAACTTCTTCAACTAAATCCGGTGAGAGTTTTTTATTTTTCCAAAATAGATTTTCTTCCTTTTCGAGGATTAACGCGATATCACTTACATCAATTTTTCCTCTTGGATCATCGGTTACCCCTAATAAATAATCAATACTTACTCCCAAAACATTGGATAACTTTTTTAATTCTTCTGCTCGGGGGAGCGCCACATCTGTTTCCCAATTTGAATAAGTAGTTGGTTTTACTCCAATTTTTTTTGCCAGATCTTTTTGATTAAGTCCTAAAGATTTTCGTGCCGCTCTTAGTCTCGCGCTAAACATTCTTTGTTACTCCTTTCCTATACTCCATCATTACTACTATATGCTACAAAATATTTGGAGTAAAGAGCAAAAAAAACATAATCCAATTTAATAGTTGTTTAGGGCGTTTTTTTCTTGAGAAAACCAATAAAATTGGATATAATATGATTACGATGCAAGCGAACGAGGTGACATTTAATGCGGCATAATTTGATTAAAGCGAGGAAAGCCAAGGGGTTGACGCAACGAGAGTTAGCAGACATGATTGGTATTCGCGAGACATCGGTTTCAAACTGGGAAGTTGAACGATCCTTGCCAAGGTTAGAAGTGGCAAGGGAAGTCTCCAAGGTTCTTGGTTTTCCGATTGAATTTCTATTCTTCGAGGAGGAACCATCCGATGGTCATCGTACATTATCCTGATATTTGCGAAGAAGAAAGAAAAAGAAGGCTCGAAGAATTGAGAGCTTTCATAATTGAGTTATTAAAAGTGGATCGCGAATATCGAAAGGATGAAAACAATGCCTAAGGGGAAATTTGCACCGCCATCCCCAGAAAGCAAAATCGAAAAAAACATCGGATATTATCAAGAGCTGGCTTTATATCTTCGTAAAATTCGCCCAAAAGGTTGGATCAGGCAATGGTGGCGGGCTAAAAAAATGATTAAGCGTTTGGAGCGAAAACAAGATGAGATGTACTTAGAACGGCTCATCAATATTTGCAAAACCATAACCAGACATTACCGCAAAAAGGGGCATTCATAATATTTGCAAATCCAATTAAATTGGATTATAATATCGATAAACCAATAAAATTGAGGTGCAAAAATGGGACTCAAAGAATATTTTGCTCAGTTTGATGAACAGTTCATAAAAGCAGAAGTGACTGAGGTAAAGCGCGGTCCGTTACCAGATGGTGAGTATAAAGTACAAGTCGAAGCATTCCTGATGGCCCGGAGCCGGCAGGGTAAGCCTCAACTTCAATGGAGCCTCAAAATCATCGATGGAGAGTATAAAGGACGCACTATCAACAAATACAATGGATTCGATACGCCAGAAAAACTGGGTTATTTAAAAGTGGATCTCCTCAAAGCAGGATTGAAAATTACCAAGCTCTCCGATTTGGCCGATAAAATGGGCGATATGTTTGGGAAAAAACTCCTCATTACAGTCAAACAAAACGGCGACTATCGCAACGTTTATATTGAAAAGGAATTGAATGAATCGAATCAAGTGGAGCAAACCATCGATGTCAAGGAAGATGATTTGCCATTCTAGCTCGGGAGCCTGAATGGCTCCTCGTTTTTATTTAAGGGGGGTAAGCAGATGCAGAATAAATTAGAGTATGCGCTGTATTATGCGTCGCTGGGATGGCAAGTCTTTCCCGTTCATGAAATGAAGGATGGGATTTGCTCTTGCTGGAAAGGTGCGGAATGCGAACACCCGGGAAAACATCCGTATTGGGACAGCGAAACATTAAGAAAAGGCCGAAATGATGCCACGGACGACATCGACCTTATCCGTAAATGGTGGAAGAAATGGCCTAATGCAAATATCGGGATCGCTACCGGTCATGAAAGCGGGCTTGTAGTTTTGGATGTGGATATAAAGGGCGGCGGGTTTGAGTCTTTAAAAGAAATGATTGGCCAATACGGAGGATTGCCGGAAACAGTAAAAGCCATTACCGGCAGTAATGGGAGTCATTATTTCTTTAATCATCCAGGGATCTTCATGCAGTCCTCCCAAAATAAGATCGCCCCTGGTATCGATATTCGCGGCGACGGTGGATATGTTGTGGCGGCTCCCAGCAACCATAAAAGCGGCAACTTCTACCGCTGGGAAAATTCGCCCAATGATACCCAAATGGCCGATTTGCCGGGGTGGTTACTCAAGAAGATCCAAGAGGGCGTCACAAAAAAATCGGAAGAGGCTCGAAGCCAAACAAATGGCCGGGTATGGACTAAATTGGTGGATGGTACGGAGATCCCGGAAGGGACCCGCGATGATAGTTTGTTTCGATTAGGCTGCTGGATGAGAGCACGTGGAGCTTCTTTTGAGGACATTTATGCAACATTAACTGCTGTTAACCAAAAACGGGTGAAACCTCCGCTATCGGATCGGGAAGTGCTGAAAAAAGCGGAGCAGGCTGCCAAGTATGAGCCGGGGAAAAAGGAAAGCTTACTTGATTATCAGGATAGCGATAGTGGGAACGCGGAGCGGCTTGTCGCCCGGCATGGGGCTGATATTCGCTATTGTATCGAAAAAGACGTTTGGCTCATTTGGGACGGCAGTAAATGGGCAGAAGATACCCATTTTGAAATTTACCGCCGTGCTTTGGATACGGTTCGGGCTTTTGGGCAGGAAACATTAGAAGCATATAACCGGGTTGTTTCTGATTTGATGGCCCAAGGCGTTACCGATCTCAAACAAAATGAAGAAGTAAAACAAGCTATTAAGCGGATCAATTTTGCCCGGGCAAGTGAATCCAGACATAAGCTTGAATCTATGATCGGATTGGCCCGAACGATACAAGGCATTCCGATTTCAGTAAATGACTTAGACCAAAACTTGCATCTTATCAACCTTAAAAATGGAACATTCAATCTGAAAGAAGGCAAGCTCTATCCTCATAATCGGAATGACATGATCACGCAAATTGCTAACATTTCTTTCGACCCGAAAGCCAAAGCGCCTCGCTGGGAAAAATTTATCGCTGAGATTATGAAGAATGATCCGGATAAAATGGATTTCCTCCAAAAATATGCCGGCTACTGCTTAAGTGGCGATACCTCCGAAGCCAAATTCCCGATCGCCTATGGGAATGGAGCGAACGGGAAAAGCGTGTTTAATAATGTGCTATTGCATGTTTTTGGAGACTATGGAATGCAGGCCAGTAGCGATTTAATCATGGAAAGGAAAAATCAAAATTCGGGTGCGCCTAATCCGGAGCTGGTGCAGACCCGAGGCAAACGGTTAATCATTATTTCAGAAACGACCGACGGAAACAGCTTGAATGAAGAATTTGTAAAAAGCGCTACCGGTAATGACATTATCCGGGTAAGGGATCTGTACGGGAAACCTTTCTCTTTTCGCCCGGTGGCTAAATTCATTTTGGCCACCAACCATAAGCCGCTCATTCGAGGCACTGATGATGGGATTTGGCGGCGGTTAATTTTAATCCCATTCGAGGAGAAATTTGAAGGGGATCGGTGCGATCCATATCTGGAAGAAAAGCTCATTGCAGAAGCTCCTGGGATTCTCAACTGGATGATTGAGGGATATAAAAAGTGGAGCAAAGAGCGGCTTTCACCGTCGGAGTCGATGGTGGCCGCTACCCAGGAATACCGTGCAACAATGGACTCCCTGGGTAGTTTCTTGGAAGAATGTTGTGTCTTGGGCGCGACCGAGAAGGCCGGCGTTACTGAACTGCATGAAACCTATTTGAAATGGTGTGAGGAAAGCGGAGAGCCTTTTATGAATAAGCGGATGTTCAAAAAGCGACTTGAGGAACGAGGATATAGACAAGGGAAAAGCGGGTCAAATCGGTTTTGGGTCGGCATTGGGATTATTGATAATTTCCCAATTGCAACCAATGTGGTTCCTTTTATGGGCACAAAATCCAATAAAATGGTAGAGGGAGAGGTTTAACTATGATGACATTGGATTTGATTGAAAAAGTAAAGGAGATTGGCGGGGAGCTGAGGGTGGAAGGAAACCGGTTAAAATACCGGTTACCATCGGGGAGCGAAAGGTTAGTCGAGCTGATCCGGGAAAAGAAAATGGCCATTGTCACCGCCCTAACACGTCCGCTGATAAAAAATGACGAAGACTATATGAATATTCTCAGGAAACTCTACGTTTTGGCCCGGCGGATCGAGGCCGGGGAAGAAGGTTTGCGGAAGGAATATGACGAATTGGAGCGCTTGGTCCTCCTATACTATGGCTGGATATAAATCCTATGGGTAATTCCCCGTAGGATTTTTCTTTTTGTCCCTTTTGTCCCTCTTTTGTCCCAACCACTTCAACAGCCAAATCCCTTGATACATCTAGGCTCAAGGCTGATTTTACAATATTTCGAGAGACGAAATAAATTGTCCATTTTTTATTTTTGTCCCAAGAGGTAAACCCTTGATTTTACTGGCTTTTTTATACTTTTTTCTTCTCTTTGGGACAAAAAGGACAAAAAAATAAATAAAAGTGAAGGAACGGAAATGTAAAAATGTGTAGAGGGTTTATAGAAAAAAGGTGTCCCTTCTGTCCCAAAAAGGATGTTGAAGTGGCTCAAAGCCAGATGCATCAAGGGCTGAAGGCATGGGACAAAACTTTTTTCTTTTTGTCCCAATCACATTTTATTGTCCCAAAAACCAATAAAATTGATTTTCTGTCTTCACTTTTCCAATTAAATTGGATATAATGAGGGTAACAAATGCGAGGAGGAAATGAGAAATGAAAACACGTGAAATCGACTTCAAAATAGCAGTTAACAAACCGGTGAAGGAAATCCGTTCGGGAGATGAGCTGACCACTGCCGGCGGTAAAAAATTCAAGGTGACGGAAGTCTTTGAATACGAGGGACGGAAAGTTTTTCAAACGGACCGATTCGGCCTGATCTATGAGGATGAAATGGTATGAGCAGTTATTGGGAAAAGGCGGTGGCCGAACATTATGAAATGGACCGCCTAAAGTCAGAGATCAAAAAGGCCCTCCTGAACCGCACGATCCCACCGGTGAAAGGCTTTGAAATTCGACATAGAGGATACGATTGCGAGGTAATTTTATGGGACGTAGCCAAAAGCAAAAAGGCTATAGACGCGAATCTGAATTCGCCAAATTGATCGGAGGCCGCCGAGTGGCCCTCTCTGGTGCTTTGAAAAGCCTGGGGGATGAGTTGACGGGTGATGTGGAGGGGTTAGGGCTCCGATGGGAAGTCAAAGCCCGTAAAGATGGGTTTAAGACGCTCTATGGATGGTTAGAAGAACCGGCAATAGAAGCCTTAGCGGTGAAAGCAGACCGGAAAGAATGGCTTGTCGTGATTCCATTAGATAAATTCCTGGAAGGGTGGACCCCTGATGAATGAAACGAGAATGGACGCGCTTAAATGGAATTGCTATCAGCTTACCCGTCATGCGGTTTATTTGCAAACTCATTTGAAAAGTGGCGATAAACGCCAAGCCGAGGATCTATTGGATGAAATCATGTCTCACTGCATCCGGATCGGAAAAATCTTGGAGGAGGAAAACCAATGAAAAGAGTCTATCACGAAATTGAACCTTTCCGCTGCCCCTTGTGCGGGGAAGATCGGCTGTCAAACCTCCGGGCTTTGGTAAAGACAGATGCAGATGGAAACCGCCGGTTAAAGTGCTGCCAATGTGGCTATAAATGGTCCCTTCAAAAGGCCGAACCTAAACGCCGCTGGTGGCGATTGGTTTCCATGAAAATGAAGGATAAAGGGTATACGGCTAAAGCCAAGGATTTACCGGAGTTTGTGGCCATTATCAAATCCAAATTCCCGGAGCTTCAAGAGGCAGAGGGAATCCGCGTTTTCCTAGATGATGAATGGATCGATTTAGAATATGAGAAGATTGTTGATTTTAACCGGTTATTTGGTGCACAAGTGATCGTGCCAAAATCCTACCGTAAGCTATCGGAAGAAGTGATCAGTGAAATCAAGGCTTATGTTAAGGAAGGGAAAAAGACACAAAGAGAAATCGCGGACCTTTGCGGCGTTCATGTTAACACCGTCAGGCGGTTTCAAAGAGAGTATCGACGCGAAGCTGATCGGCTCCCGCTTAACAAGGAAATCGGTGACGAGACTATAAGAAAAATTCGCGATTTATATATAAACGGATGGAGCAAAAAGAAAATCAGCCGTCAATTTCAACTCAATGAAACCGCCGTTCACGACATTGTAAGCTGGAAGAAATTCAAACATGTTTTATAAGTCGAAACTGGGGGACTATTGCCCCTAGTCTGACGGGGATGGCCTCCCGTCACTGATGATGACAGGCCATAGGAGGGAAGAGGAATGACCAGCATGAGGGATTTAAAGCGCGACTTAGAGATCATCGCAAAGGCAACGCCAGGGAAATGGTTCGATTATGCCAGATATGGCAATTCGATTATCTTCGGGCATGAAATCCGCTTAGAGAATGAAGACGGACCCGTACTTGCGGAGGACGTGAGCGCTACTGATGCTCATTTCATTGTAGAAGCCCGCGAGGCTGGCCGGAAGCAATCCGCCGGGCGATGGCAGCAGAGGCGGAGTTGGAGTGGCTACGGACAGAAATTCAACGGCACATTGATTTACTAGAAAGCTCGGCTGAGGTTATAGCAGGTATTGAATCCGGAAACCGAGATTTCAATATGGGAATTTCTGCGGCATATAGAACCGCCGCCAAAAACTTACGGAAGGTTTTGTCTGAGGGGGAGAAATACCGCTGTGTTGAATGTGAAAAGCCGACCACAAATTGGGTAGAGGTTTGCAGCGAATGTATCGATAAGGCGATCCGCGAGGAAAAACCGGGGGATTTTTGATAGGAGGCGTCGGGAATGAATAAATGCATGTATTGCGAAAAGGTAGAGTATCGAGAACAACATTGTGAATTGCACTGGGCGCTTGGTGTGTTCTTCCAATATGAATGTAATTACTTATGGCGTGGGAAAGATGTGTTAACTGAATTTACAAAATGGCTTGGTAGTCTGACCGAATCGGAGAAAAGGAATATTTTTCAACATTATTGGAAAGGTATCGGCCCCAACCAGGCGAGGTAGGCAAATCCAGTCAATAAAAGAAACTGGTTTGTATCCCAAACTAAACTTAAAAACTATTGAGAGGAGACAAAAACGGATACAGAGTCCGTAAACTTACCCCTCGTGAATGTTGGAGGCTTCAAGGTTTCCCAGATTGGGCATTCGACAGGGCGAGAGCTGCAGGTGTTTCCGACTCGCAACTTTATAAACAGGCCGGCAATTCAGTGACAGTCAATGTCATTTACGAAATAGCTAAACACATGGAGGTAGAAAATCATGAGCTTGCCAGAATATATGCAGATTGATTTGTTCTCGATACCAGAGACACCGGAGGAGAAGCCAAAGAAAGCATCCGTGAGAAAGCGGAAAGGAACCGTCTACCGTTGCCCAAAATGCGGGAAAACCGTGGGCGAAGGTGTACCGTTCATCGTCGCCTTTTGTGCTTGTGGACGGCGGATGGAGAGGGAGGATAAACAATGATCAGCATATTTGCGGACAATAAAAGGATGAATGAACAAATGAAACAAATTGGAATGATACCTCTGATCCCCGGGGAAGCCTACGAGATCCAGTTGACGAAATACCATAGCTGTTATCTCTGGAAAGAAGAAAACGGGACATGGACCGCGTGGAGGGCAAGCTGGAAGCGTGAGAAAAATAAGGATGGGGGTGAAGGCACACTCATACCTACACCACAAAAAGAAAAAACAATGGCGGAAAATGCAAGTTTCAACTATGCTTTTTCTCGGCTTAAGGATTATGTTGTATGGTTTAAGGGGAGCAGAAGGAAATGAAATTTTTTTTACTCAGTAAATCCAATAATATTGGTTTGTGAAATGAAGAAACCAAGAGAGCTGGAGATGAAAATTAAAAAACCCATCCTTGGTGGATGGGATTAAATAGGAATTAAATAGGAGAGGAGCACAACGCGGGGCACGATATAAATATTATAAGTCTACCTAGGAGATGGTACAATGGCTAGTAAATCAGTTTACGATTTATTCCCGTCTTGTGTTCCCTCCTATGATTTTTTTTCGGGCGGAAAACCCTATACCATATGGCAATCGACCACAGAAAAATATGGAGTAATTCGAGCAGAAAGAAGAATAGAACAAGAGAAGATAGATTTTATCTTGGCTAATAAATTGAAGGATGAGCATCGATTGCTTATGAAATATACATATTACGAACCATGGAAGTTTAAGGGCGTTGAATGGTTCACAAAGAAACACAGATGGAGCAAACGAAAATATTATCGAGTCAAAGAAGAAGTGAATAAATTTATTGAGTTACTTGACAAGCGAGAATCTTTTTAATAAAATTTGATATAATAGGTGGTTTGTAAATTCATTTCTCATTTCTCCTTTGGATCGGCCCTCGATACGAGGGCCTTTAAATTTAGTGAAGCCAGGGATCTAATAGACACGGAGGTGAAAGTCCGTGTCTCAATATATAGTTGCGCCCCCTGGCTCTTTTCTTGTTTTAGATCAGGGAAGGGCTTATAAACTCAAATGAAGGGTGGGAGGCAATCCCCTTTCTGGCTGCAAATTTTCCATCTCCCCCCTTCCCTGATCTAAGCCAGGAAATTTAAAAAGGGGGAGTGAACGTCCCTCCATCGTCCATTCGTCCTGGCTTTTAACGTAGCAAGCAGGACAGGAGCGGGATAACCTGAGGGATTATACCCGTTGCCCTCTCCTGCTTGCTCGGTTTGTCATGGAGGTAAATTAAATGGAAATAAAAACAGTAACATTAAACAATGATGATATTCTCGTTTTTCAAAGTGAAGATTATTGGACAAATAAAGTTATGGAACATGTTTCCGATAGACTGAAAGCTGCCGGCATAAATAATAAGCTTATATTTCTTGATAGGTCTACGAATATAACTGTGTTAAAAAAGGCTAATAACGAAATCAATGTAAAACTGAATCTTGACACTTCAGCAGTTGACCAGTTAATTGCAAAAATCAAAGAGGGAAGCGAAATTTCTCTTATAAAGATATAGAGGGTTGATGCGCCATGAGCGAAAACATCAGCACATCGGAGCAAAATGACGTATTCGCCTATGATATAGAGCACGACATTTTATATATTTTCTTGGGGGCTCCTGTTAAAGGGTATGAAGAAGAAATATTGCCAGGAGTTTTTATAAGAAAAGATGAGGAAACGGGAAAAGTAGTTGGCATTATTGTTATGAATTCACGAAAGGAACGGGAGTTAATGAGTGAAAAGATAAGAACCAACATTCAAAATAACGTGTGCAAGCTGCTGACCAAGCTGAATGACTTTTCCTTGTATGGCATCCCGGAAAGCGACGTCAACGAGATCCGGGCGACTCTATATCAAATCCTCGACCATTTGGACAGCTCAGATGTAATGGAATATACGGTGAATCGATTCGAGCATGGGGCTTTACAGTTCTTCATGGAGGTGTACTGAATGTATCGATCCCACTGGACAGAAAAATGAATTTCCTTCCGAATATATATCCGGGAGGGATACTAATGGATCGTGAAACAAAAATTTTATTTGGCAAGTTGTTAGGTGAAATATATAGAGTTCAAAAATATATGCCGAATAATGTTTGCCATGTCGGTGATCAAACGATTTATGGATTACTCAATGGTATGGAAAGTGTTATTGACGAAGAAATCGAGAAAATTGGTTTTATTTCTGCGGACGACCAAAAAAACCTTGAAGATATCCTTTATAAGTATTACCAAGACGAAAACTTGCTCGAACAATTTATCGGTTATTACCAGATTGAAAATGATCTTAAAAAACATGGTATTAGTCGGGACAAAGCAATACGAATCTTGAAATATCTATATGCTGATGGAAGATACACAAATGTAATAGATAAAATGAATTCAAACGGCTCGCCTGTTGAATGTAAAAAGTTTAATCTTGATGATTATGATATTTAAGCACCCTTCGTGGTGCTTTTTATTTTGCCTTGTGAGGTGGTGAGATGAAAAAAACAAAACCGTTCTACCAAAGCAGAGCATGGCAGCGATGCAGGGCCGCAGTGTTGGCCAGAGATAATCATCTGTGCCAGGTATGCATCCGCAAGGGAAAGTTAACGCCGGCAAATACGGTTCACCACATAGAGCATCTGGAAGGAAATCCGGATAGGGCTCTGGATGAATCAAACCTCATCAGCATTTGCACGACATGTCACAATCAGTTGCATCCGGAGAAAGGACAAGGCAAGCCAAAGCAACAGAGGAAACGGAAAGCGCGCGTGATCCGATCGGTGGCCAACGCTGAGGCGACATAGCCCCCTACCCAAAATTCTGGGGTTTGGGAGCCCGTAGACCGGCGCGGCCCAATCTTTTTGCGCGCGGAACGTTTTCCATGAACCCGGAAAAAACAAAAAAGGGGGTGATCGCATGAGTAGCAGATCGAAACCAAAACGCTTAAACACGATTGGGAAAAAAACATGGGTAAGAATATGGGAAACGTTAGAAGCAGAGGGTCGGGCCGAATCAACCGACCCTATTATTGTTGAAACAGTTGCTTATCTTTTCCAGCTTTATGCGGAGTACACAGAGAAGATCAAAGAACTGGGAAGCGTAATGGAGTACACAAACAAGGGCGGTCAGACAAACCTTGTCAAAAATCCGTTGGCCATCGAAATCCCAAAAATCATCGAGCAGATCCGCAAGCTGTTGGCCGAGTTAGCTTTGACGCCTGCTAGCCGGAAACGACTGCAAGAGCAGTTGACGGAAAATGCGGGTGATGACTTTGAAAACTTCTGAGTTATTCACCACTGCATACGCCGAGGACGCAGTTGCTGGCCGCATAGTCGTTTCAAAGAAGGTGCGTCTGGCTTGCGAACGCCATTTACACGATCTCGAACGCCAGGGAACAGATCATTTCCCGTTCCTGTTCGACCCGGAAAAGGCATTACGGCCAATCGAGTTCATCCAGCGATTTTGCAAACCGTCGAAAGGAAATTACAAGCGGCTGATACTCCAGCCCTGGCAACATTTCATCATAGGTTCCCTATACGGATGGGTTCACAAAGACACCGGGCTCCGTCGATTCAAAGAGGGGCTTATTTTTGTTGCCCGGAAAAATGGTAAATCGACGATGATTTCCGGTCTGGCCAACTATGGATGCTCCAAAGACGGCGAAAAAGGGGCTGATGTTTATCTACTTGCCAACTCGATGAAACAGGCCCGCGTGGTATTCGATGAGTGCCAGAAGATGGTCAAATCTTCGCCACTCCTATCCAAGCACTTCCGGGTATTGCGGGATGCGATCCACTTTGACAAGACGTTCAGCAAAATTGAACCGCAAGCCTCCGACAGCGAAAAGCTGGACGGTTTGAACTGTCATCTTGGGATCTTCGACGAGATTCACGAATACAAGGACTACAAACTGATCAACGTCATCAAAAACAGTACCGGTGCCCGGGCACAACCGCTCATTTTGTATATCACGACCGCCGGCTATCAGCTGGATGGCCCGCTTATGGACTACTACGAGAAAGCGGCTGATGTGCTGGAAGGCGTGATTCAGGATGAGCGATCGTTCTATTTCATCGCCGAATTGGATGAGGATGACGACATCGACAATCCGGAAAACTGGGTTAAAGCCAATCCAAATCTGGGCGTGTCGATCGATCTCGAAACTATGATCGAGGAGTGGAACACGCGGAAACACATTCCGGCAGAAAGAAACGATTTCATCACTAAGCGACTAAACCTGTTCGTTCAGTCTGATGAGCAATCCTTTATTGATTACGAGGTGATCAAGCGAAATGACGGCATGGTTGACCCGGCTGATTTGGTCGGGAGGAGCTGTATTGGTGGCTTTGACCTATCCCAGACCGAAGATTTTACCGCCGCTTGCTTGGAATTTTGGCTTGATGATGGCCGTGTGGCTGTGTTATCTCACTCATTCATCCCCCGGCGCAAAGTCGAATTGGACAATGAGAAGCTGCCTTTCCGAGAGTGGCAAGAAGAAGGGCTGCTTACGATCTGCCCGGGCGATTACGTCGATTACAAGTATGTATTCGACTGGTTCGTCGAGAAATCTAAGCGTTATGCTATTGAATTGATCACCTATGACCCGGCCAATGCCTTTCGCTTGGTCGAAGAGATGAAAGGCTATGGGTTCCAGACTCAAGTAGTCCGGCAAGGGGCCATCACTCTCAGTCCGGCATTGAAAGACGTTAAGGAGCTTCTTCTGGATGGGAAAGTGGTATTCAACCGGAACAAGCTATTTCGGTGGTATCTCAACAACGTCAAGCTCGTTGAAGACCGAAACGGCAACTGGCTCCCCACGAAACAGAGCCGGTACCGGAAAATTGACGGGTTTGCCGCATGGTTGAACGCACACACAGAAGTTATGAAAAAGATGGTTGTCCCTAAAGGCGATGGCAATATCAAAGTCATATCGATGAGCGATCTGCTCAAGAGATAGCAGGAGAGGAGGTGATTCTTTGCGATGGTTTACCAGGATAAGAAGGGCCATTAATGGCGCAATTTCTGGCTGGAAAGGCGAAAATTTCGACTTTACGAACTGGATGGGGCGCACCTTTTGGGGCATAGACAATTCAACTCTTGCGACAAATGAAACGATTTTCAGCGTCATCACGCGGTTGTCGAATAGTTTGGCGTCTCTTCCGCTCAAGCTCTATCGAAATTATGATCTGGCATCTAATCAGGCAGCGGACGTACTCATAAACGGGCCAAATCCGAATATGACCTCTTTTGAGTTCATCCGGAACCTGGAGACGACACGGAACGAAAAAGGGAATGCATACACGCTCATTGAGAGGGACATCCGTGGGCAAGTAGCAAGGCTTACTCCGCTGAATCCCGACTATGTGGAGCCCGTTTTTGATACTGATACTGCGGAACTCTGGTATCAAGTGATCGGAAATAAGGGCACTTATTATTTCTACAACATGGACATCCTTCACTTTAAACACATTATCGGGAGTGGCGGGGTTAAAGGGATTAGCCCGCTCAAGGTATTAACGAACACAAACGACTTTGACAAAGCTGTTCGTGATTTCAGTTTAAAAGAGATGCAAAGCGCCCCAAACTCCTTCATCTTGAAATATGCAGCAAACGTGGATATGGACAAAAGGCAGCGGGTAATCGATGATTTCAAGCGATTTTACCAGGATAACGGGGGCATTTTGTTCCAAGAACCGGGCGTAGAGATTGATCCTATCGAACGAAAATTCATTGCTGCCGATATTTTCACATCTGAGCGGATCAC
>NZ_JAECVZ010000036.1:0-25573 GCF_016055135.1 Thermoactinomyces sp. CICC 10521
GAGATTCTCCGAAAAAAGACGAACTGGGGCCGAAGGTAAAGACCAGGGATTTGGTGCGGATCCTGCACGGCGAGGGGTATTCGGTCCCACAAATCACGGTTGCCCTTCGCATCAATCGCACCTACGGATATGCTCTGCTCAAGGAGTATGAGCCCAAGAAGCACGAACGCTCTGACGAAGCAGGGCTTCGTCAGAAGATCCAAGAGCTTTGCGGAGAATTTCCGACCAATGGGTACCGCCGAATCCGAGTGTGGCTGTACAAGCGCTATCAGCTTCGTGTTAACCACAAGCGTGTTTACCGAATTATGAAAGAGTTAGGTTTGCTAACCCGTTCCAAAGGAGGAACGGCGAAAAGAAAAAAGCAATCGGGCCGGATCCCGGTCACCAGCTCTAATCAGCATTTTCAAGTGGATATGACGAAGATTTGGTGTGGACGTGATGGCTGGGGCTACTTGTTTGCTGTGATTGATGCCTATGACAAAGAAATCGTGGGCTATTCCTTCTCACGGTTCTGCCGAACCGATGAGCTTCTTTCTGCTGTCAACCAGGCGTTGGAAAACCGTTTTCCTCATGGGGTCAAAGGCCGTGGCCTGACGATCCGCAGTGACAATGGATGCCAAATGACCAGTCGCCGTTATGTCAAAGCTTTACAAGACGCCGGAATCAAGCAAGAGCGTACAGGCTACAACAACCCCGATGCCGATGCGTACATCGAGCGCTGGTTCCGGACTCTGAAAGAGGAAACCGTATGGCTCCAGGAATACACCACCTTCCTGGAAGCCAAAAAAGACATCGACCGCTACATCCGGTTCTACAATGCAGAACGGCCACACTCTGCGTTGGGGTACCTGTCTCCAAAGGAGTTCCGTCAACGTTTTACCTCAAATGCGGCTTAAAATGTCTGGACTTTTGGGGTTCATTAAGATGTGACGAAATTAAAAACGGCCATTGTTGGTGCAACGGGAATGGCCGGTCAACAATTTGTTTTGGCATTATCCCGGCATCCAGAGTTTGAAGTGGTACAGATGGTTACCTCACGAAATAGCAGAACATACGAAGAAGCTTTGCTGGAAAATGACGGTTCTTCTCGCTGGACACAAAGTGAAGATATCCCTTCCGATATGAAAGAAGTTCCGGTCGTCTCTTCGGAGGAATTTCGCCCTGAACAAATGGACGTTATTTTTACAGCAGTTGAATCAGATTTAGCGAAAAAATTGGAACCATGGTTTGCAAAAACAACCCCTACCTTCTCCACGGCTTCCGCTTTCCGTTATGAAGAGGATACGCCGTTAATGATTGCCGGGGTTAATGACCATCATGCTGATTTAGTACAAATTCAACAGCAGCGCCGCGGCTGGAAAGGATTTGTCGTACCGATCCCAAATTGTACAGCTACTGGTTTAGCGATTACCTTGCAGCCAATTCATAAACATTATGGTGTGAGCTGTGTCCTGATGGTTTCTTTACAATCGGTTAGCGGTGCAGGTCGCAGTCCGGGAGTTAGAACCCTTGATATACTGGACAACATCATTCCTTTTATTCCAAAAGAAGAACAAAAAGTAAGATTAGAGTTGACCAAGATTTTAGGAACAGTCTCAGAAGAACAGATTGTTCCTGCCAACATCTCCATCAACTGTATTTGGGGTTAATCCGAGATACGTGTAAAATATACAGTTGCAAATGGGGTAAGACTGAGTAATGACAGCCGTAAGAACCGACTATACAAAGCGTTTCGAGAGTTGGGGCGGGTAGTGCGAACCGTGTTTTTACTGGAATATATTTCAGACTTGGAGCTTCGCCAACAAATCACAG
This sequence comes from Thermoactinomyces sp. CICC 10521, assembly GCF_016055135.1. NCBI lineage: Bacteria > Bacillati > Bacillota > Bacilli > Caryophanales > Thermoactinomycetaceae > Thermoactinomyces > Thermoactinomyces sp. CICC 10521. The sequence goes on from NZ_JAECVZ010000036.1 coordinate 1,813, forward strand.
CTACCACAAACAAGGCTGAAGCTTATAATGGCTTTTCTAAATGGCTCTTTTTCGGCGGTGAAAGCATTATTGCTGATAATGATCCAGAAGAGCAAGAAAAGGTGATTAAGTACAATGATCTTGTTGCAAACGCAGTTATTCTTCAAAATGTAGTGGACTTAACAGCCGTGCTACGGGAGTTGACCAGAGAAGGATACGGAATCGAAAGTGAAGCCGTAGCTACTTTGAGTCCTTACATGACCAGTCACATAAAGCGCTTTGGTGACTATGTAATTGACATGGACAATGCACCTGAGCCCCCAGAACCACAATTAATCCTGCCAACTAGCATTGTGGAATAGCAAGTCATAAACTAACCAGCTCCCTTAACGTGAAACAGGCAAGGGAGCTGGTGTTATTTTGATTTGGAACAAATTTCTATTTATAACTGTATATTTTACACGTATCTCGGACTTACCCCTTCGTGAGGGGTTTTTTATTTTGGTTATAAAGTGTATGTTATGTTTAGCATTAACTTATTCTGAAGGGTTGATCGGAATGAAAGACAAACCAACTGACCAGGAATCAAAAGTGGTTTTGATCGAAGGCCAAGGGCGGGCATTAGTGGACATCGTAGGGGAGTACATATCCTACATAGCAAGCGGTTTTGACCTCACCATGAACGAGATTGCGGAATACTTGGGCTGTAGCTACAATTTTGTGCAACGTCACGTCCAAGGCAAAGTACGACACATCCAGATCAACGAAGTCGCGCGTATGGGCCTTTTCGAGTTTGAGGGAGATAGCGAATATCGACCCCTTTTTACCAAACGCAGACTATTTGATCGGAACGATTTCTTTCGCCGGTTCATCCCCCAGGAAGCGACTATCAGTAAGCCAGGTGAGCGTTTTTTTCTCGAGGACTTGTCACCTATTGCTCGGCAAAAGCTGATGGAAAAGGCGCATTTCAGCGAGAGCGAAGCCGTCAAGATATTCCAGTCAATGGTCAAAGATGCGCCCAAACGAACACGAGGTAAGAGAAATCCTGAACCTTTGGGGTATACCCCAAAAGAATTATTGAGCTTGCGGGATATCGTTGAAACTAAGATGTTCAACTACAACATGGAATCATATCGGTACATAGCCAAAAACGCGATCCCGAAGATCAAACTGTATTCACTCGTCAGATACGACCGCCAGGACGTTGAGCGGCAGCCGGCGGCGATCCTGCCGTTGGGCGTGAGCAAAAAGTCAGTTCTTAATTGGATTGAGAATCAATTGATGTGACAGCCCGGGCCTTTCCGGCCTTTTTATTATGTTATATCTATATGTAAATTATTGCGATCCCGAACATCTCAGAGAGGCTTCTAGACGCCACTTTTTTTGTTCCTTGTGGTTCTCAAGTCATTTTTCCATTTACTGGAGAGATGGCCCCAAAATCGACACTCGCTCCCTCCACTCCAAAAAGGGAATGAATTTACTTTACAGAACCCGAATTCTGTCATTATTTTTGTTCCGAACCCATTGAATTTACTTTACAGAATACGATATAATGAAGGTGAAATTGACTTTACAGAATACATAACCAATGAGGTGATCGCGATTCATTACCTAGACCAATTTGAAACCTGGCTCAAACAGGAGGGAAAAGGTTCCCTGACCATCGATGAATATCTTCGATCCGTCCGGCTCTTCGAGAAATGGTATACGGAAACCAATGATGCCGATTTCATCCCTAAAGACATCACGACCTTGGATGTCCAGGATTGGAAGCAACACATGCAAATCAACGAAAAATTGAAACCGGCTACCATCAATAAACGAATCTCCTCCCTGAAGGTTTATTGGTCCTTTCTCATTGATACGGGCCTGGCTCCGGTTGATATCACGAAAAAGGTGAAAACCAAGCGCTCCTCTCAGGTCAACGAGGCTCCGCGCTGGTTAGAACGCAAAGAAGTGGCGAAGATTCTTCATGCCGTTGAAAGCGTCAAAAATGAATGGAAGCGCAAGCGGGATAAAGCGATGATCATGTTCATGTTAAGAGCCGGCCTGCGGATCAGTGAAGTGAAGGACTTGGATCTGATGGCGGTGGACGAAAGATATTGGCGTGTAACCGTCACTGCCGGAAAAGGCGGAAAGTGGCGCATGGTCCCCATGAATCCCGATTTGATGACGGCTTATAAGGAATGGATGGAACAGCGCGGCCAACTCGAAACCGACCGCCTCTTTGTGACCCGCAAAGGCACGCCGATTACACGCCAGGGCATCCATGACCAATTAAAAAAATACTTCCTCGTCTTGGATGACAAAGAAGTATCTGCCCATTGCTTGCGCCATACCTTCTGCAAAAGCCTGATTGATCAAGGCGTGGATATTCAAAACGTGGCTGCGCTCGCTGGCCATGAATCCATCGAAACAACCCGGCGCTATACGACACCTTCAGAAAAAGAGCTGAGAAAAGCTGTTGAGCTTATTAGTGAAGAACGAATGTAAATCTGCTGACACAGTAAACCGCTCAGGCGTTATTTTCGCCCCTGCTTATGAATAAATATAGGCACAAGACGGCCTGAGATAATGAAAGCTGCCCCCGCGACAAAAGGGCAGCTTTTTTCATTCATAAAAACATGGGTCTAGGAGCCTTTCTGAGCGATGAAAAATCGTTCCGAATACCCTAGGTACCCCCAGTTTGAAATAGGGCATATAAATCGAAAAATCTAAATCATTCCGGGACTATTTGGAACACTCTAGCAAAAGAAGGATTTTGAATAGGTATAGGGAAAATATAGAAGATATGGGCTAGATATGATAAAACCGTTTCTAATGGATTTGATTATATCGTTAAAAGAAAGGAGAAATAACATGAAGGAAACTCATTTACTTACCGAGTGGCAACTCAAGACGAAATCTTCGGACATATCTATTCACCTTTACTGGATGCCGCAAAAATATCAGGAAAAAGATTTGGTTGAAAAGGAAATAGGTAATTTAAAGTACTCTGTCTCAAGGCTAAATGGATTTATTATTGTTGAAAGTGCGGCTCATCTTCTTGGATCGTTTGAAGAAATCAAGGCATGGGGAGATGTAATTCCTCTTCGACATGAATATCGGTGCATTGATTTGACTTCATCAACAGAGCGGCGCTTATTGGAACGTTTATTATCTCGAAGTTTGGAAAGAGCTCAAGATGCGGAAAAGTTCAACGCAAGACGGCGTACGATAGTTCCCAAAAATGATCGCCAGGTTGTTGATGATTTCGAAGTAAGGAGAACTTTAGAGTTTGACATCACCGTTTCTTCTAAAGGTAGGATCTCTGTGGGATTTGACCTGTCTCATGAGTTTACTCATCGAAAAAACGTATACCAGCTGATTAAAGAACAATCGGATTTAATTGGTCCGAATTGCAAGGTAAAAGACATTGTATACGGCAGAACTTATTTTTTCAAGGAAGTCTTAGATAAACCGATCTCGTATCCTCACCTTTCAAGTGGCGAGAATCTCATTGATTATTATAAAAATAAAGGTAAGGGAAATTACGTAAAATCTCTCCGTTTTGAAACCCCTGCCGTTTCCTGCGTTTCAAAAGAAGGTGCTGAGCCTTTGCCTTTTATTCCTCAGTTGCTCAAAATTGTTTGTTCATGGGATAAGGTACCGTTTGATGCAAAGAAGAAAACAAAAATGTCTACTAATCAGCGCATGGATGCATTGATGAACATGATTAAGGATGCCTTGGGAGCTTGGAAACAAAATGCGGCTTATTTGCCTATTGAATATGATAAGCGTGGGCTTTTGGCGAATGAGACAGGATATCTTATTAAACCATTGAAAAAACCTAACCTTCAGTTTGGAAAAGGGGTGAAAGGAATTTCTGCATTCGCTTCACTATTAAGCGGTGGAGTTGTATCCCCACCTTCTCAGCCGATTGAATGTCAATTTCTTGTCGATGCTCAAATTGTTAAGGAATTTATCAAGGATTTTAATGGAGAGCTTGATTTCCCTCTATTTAGAAGATTGTCCTATTTATCGAATCAACTCGGTGTTCCAATGGTAAGACCAGATTTTAGGAGCAAGCAAATTGTTTTAATACGCTTTGATGATCCGGTTCGTTTACGTATGGAGTTGCGGAATATTAAGGAACATATGAATCCTGAACATCCTATCCTCATCGTTGGAAAAAAAGAAAATTTAAAGAAGAAAACGGGGCCGGATCAAGGTGACTATTATACGTTACTTAAACGGGAATTGGGCAGGGAACATAAATTTTCCACACAAGTGGTTACTTTTGAAACCAGTGAATACAAGAGTAAAAAGAGAGACGAGAAGAAAAAAAGGGAAGATTTAGAACGTGTCTATATGAATATCCTACTGGGTATCTATGTGAAAATGGGAATCCACCCTTGGAAGCTAAGTGATCGTCTTCATTCAGATTGTTTTATTGGATTGGATGTATGCCATGAAAAAGATCTTCATATCACGGGTGTTATTCAAGTTATTGGACAAGATGGGCTACCGCTTTGGACAAAACCGCTTTCTAATCCGGAAAGAGGAGAAGTCATACGAAGGGAAACAATCGAAGACACCATTTATAAGACATTGGATAAGTTCAAACAAATGAATGGGCGAATTCCTCAGCATATTACGTTTCACCGGGATGGCCATGGCCATAAAGACGAACTAAAGGTTATTCGCGAATTGCTAGAACCCCTGCAAATCAAGTTTGATTATGTTTCAATTGAGAAAACCCTAAATCGTCGAATGGCGTATAAAATACAAGGGAAGCCTGAATGGTTAAATCCGGTGGGTTTTGCTTATGTGAAAGATGGAGAACGACTTGCTTACCTCTGCACAACTAATCCAAGTGAGTTTGTAGGGATGGCCCAACCTTTTCGGATGATCCAATGGACTGATTCCCTTAAGTTTGACCTGATTATTGAAGACGTGTATCGATTAACGTTTATGAACATCCATTCCATCAATAAGTCGAGATTACCTTCAACCATTAACTACGCTGACAAAAGTGCTAGTTTCTTTGCGCGTGGGATGCTACCGTTAGACACGGAAATGCCAATTCAATCAGTTTGATTATTAAAATCGATTAGAAAGGAGTGAATCTATGGACATTCAAACAGGATTGTTTGATAAAACGGGGTATACGCCTAGTTTGCACGTAATTAAAGATGGGCAACCAATGGAACTTTCATTTGAGAAGATATTTGATCATTCCGTCTATACTGAACTACTCGCAGTTACTTATGTTGCTTCCCCCCGCTTCTTTTTTGAGCAAACGAATGGATTTGAGAAGATTCAACTAATCCTTGGCATTGCTGATCCCAGCCAACATCATCAAATTTATCGTCATTTCTTGGATCAGAAGAAGAGATTAGACGATTGGCACTCTTTTCCCGAAGAAGTAAAGGAAAACCTTTTGCAAGAACGTTATCAACTTCGTTATCCTGAGCCTGGCACTGTCATTCACTCAAAATTCTACTTAATGCATAATCCTCAAACCAATCAAAAACGCATAGCCGTCGGCTCGGCCAACTTTACAAAAAACGCATTGGTTCAACCTAACCAATATGAAGAACTGTTGGTATATGATGATCCGGTTCTCTACAATGTTTATTTTGATCGGTTTTATGCATTAAAGGCCAAAACCCAAGATTACATACCGGATATGGTGCGTAGAAAAACAAAAGAAGAGACCATTTGCTTGTTGCCCAATGATCCTGATTTGCTTACAGATTTGCTTCGAGAAGAGCTAGTGAAGCTTAGCCATAAAGAAATTGCCGTGTCGGAAGAAACATTTAATCAATTGGACCAAGAAGTGAAGGAATTGGCCAAATCACAAGAAATCGCAGACCGGGTGAATCGTTTGGTCTTACTAACGCACAAAAGTGACAAAAAACAAGGAATGAAAAAACTATTGACGGTCAAGCAGCTTGAACAAAAGATACCAAAAATCCGGGCACTCATTTCTCCCACTTATCAACGAAAAGAACATTTAGATCCTAGGCCTTTGCTCATTGTTGATCGCGGCAATCTTTACTTGTATCACAAAGAAAAAGAAGATGAGCGAGCTACCGTGTTTAGCAAACCAGCTGCTATTGAAACAATTCGGGAACAACTTCAATTAATTCATCGATTCGTCGAAGCCTATCGAACATTTACCAGCAAAGGAGATGTTGCCAATCAAAAGAGGGTGTACGAAGCTATCCTGTATGCATTTGTATCACCCTATATCTGGAAGATGAGAGAGGATTTGATTTTATCTGGAGGCGGTGACGCTAGCCAACGCTCACAATTTCGTCCCTTTTTAGTGTTGGCGGGTAGGGCCTTGTCTGGGAAAACTACCATCTTGGAGTTTATTGCAGATTTGATGGGATATAAAGGAACAACCAAATTTATTTCTTACTCCAAATTAAATCGTGCAGATAGCGTTCTTCCCTTTATGGAATCGGAATTGGTCGCACCCGTATTAATGGATGAGATCAGCCAAGCTTTCTTTACCGGTACTGCCGGAGAGCGTGTAACCAAAATGGGTGCCAATGACTTAGAAGGGGTTCATCCCTGCTTGATTGGAACCACTAACGCGGCCGATTTTTCGATGGAATCTCAATTAGCTAGGAGAATTTATTGTTTGTTTATCAGCAATACCTTTGATACTAATCGGTTAAAAGAATCCAGCGAATACCTTTTCCAAATCAAATCTAAAGTGACAACAGACTTATTCCGAGACTTCACTTACCGTTTGGCACAACGTATCCAAGGAGATGAACCTTTTGCCTTTGAAGATGATCCTGTGAGGGTAGCACGACTAATTTTTAAGGAGTATTACCAACAAACAGGTCTAAGCCAGCCACCATATTTTCCGGAAGGTAAGCTAAACGACTATTACGAGCGCGGAAAGCTAATCTGGAGAAACTTATATATTCAAAACAAGAAGGCTTTCAAAAACAGAAAAGACAAGGTGTTTGTAAATATTGACGAACTTACGACTAAAGGGGAGCGCAAAAGTAGGAAAATACTTATCAGCTATATCCCTGCAGATATCGTGGATGAAGAGACTGGTGTATTGGTTTTAGATCGGAAAAAATTTTTCTCATTCATAGGTCTGAGCCATTGGTGGGTTCTTTAGAAAAGCAAAAAACTTCGATCTGCGTAGAGCAGCCGCAAAATGATGTAACAACCTAATCTACTTTTGTGGGTGATGTCAAGTCTTTTCCCACATTCTCTCTTTTAATACACTGATTCTACAAGATGATAGAATAAGGTGGTCCCTATGAGCGAGCAAGAAATCCAAGTACTTCTTCAACAAATCCTCGAAGGGCAAAAGCAGCTCATGGAAGAAATGAAAGGAATTCATAGGCGTTTAGAGAGATTGGAATCGAAGAAGTACCCTTCACAAATTCCGGACAAATGGCTAGAGCAGCAAGAGCAAGAAGCGATTGATCTATGGAAGAGAGTTTTAACTAAGGTAAAAGGGCGAATCTCCGAGCCCAGCTTTATTGCTTGGTTCCAAGAAACCAAAGCGATTCAGATTGAACAAGATACAATCATCGTCTATAGTCCGAATCACATTGCCCGGGATTGGCTTGATACTTTCTATACCTCGCTTGTTGAGGACATTTTCTTCTCCCTTTCTTCACCGGTTCAAAAAGTACACTTCGTTACATCTGAAAAAAGTGATTCCCTCCCCGATCAACACATTGTTCCGACTCCTGTGGAGATCCCACCCTTAACAAGGATTTCAGAAGCTGAGCAAATATGGGCGAAGGTTTGCTCAATCATTCAAGAGCGGATTTCTCGTCCAAGCTTTGAGACCTGGGTTAAACCGACAGAGGCGCGGGGTATTCATGAGAAAAAACTATATATTTCCTGCCCGAACGATTTTGCCAGGGATTGGCTCTCTTCACGCTATGCTTCCTTGGTAGAAGAATGTTTGGATACACTTGAAATCGACGTGCAAACAGTCGAGTTTGTTTGTGAGCATTCCATAAACGTCATCGAGAAACCAGTTCTTTGAAGCTAAAAGCACCTGATTTTTAGGGGGACACAAGTAAGTCCGGGAGTGAGTCTATACCCCTTGGAAACAAAAACATGGCCCTTAGAAGCGATTCTAGGGCCGTTTTTGTAAACGGAATTATTGCAATGTTCATCTGTTTGTGTTTCAAACATGTCTATAGAAGAAGCCCTATCTCAATGATAGGACTTCTTCCGGGGCTGATTCACCCTCTCGATTGTGTTATAATGGGTCCGCTGAATCATTTGGCAAGGCCTCTTGCGGTGTGCTGACCGCAGGGGCTATTTAGTTTTGCTCCAGATCCGTTTGATCTCCTCGATCTCTTCCTCGCTGATCAACTCCACTTCCATACCGTACTCAGTGCGAATTCGCTCCTGAGTGGCGAGCAACCGGTTCAGCAGCTCTTCCCGGGTCTTCAGGGTAAACGGTCCCAGCCCCAGCGTCTTTTCCACCGGGAACAACTCGCCTTCCACGGGGACTTCCACGATCAGGTGGAGGTCTTCCACCGTCCGAAGGTCCACACCGTTCCGCTTCAGCCAATCGTCCAGCTCGCTTTCCGGAACCCTCACAGCCCGGCTCCGATCCACTCCGTCTAGATTCGTCGTCAGATACCGTCTCCCGTTTATCATTTGCTTTTGGCGTTTCCGGCGGTCTCCTCGAATCTCCACCAGATGGTTCCGGAACTCAAGGAGAGGTTTGAGCCATTCCACACCATTGTTGATGAATCCACTCAGCGCCTTGTCCTCGTTCACCACAGTGCAGGTCCAGCAACCAAACCGGCTGTTTCCGCATGAAACCTTTTTGCTATCAGCATCGATCACTAAGGGGCATTCACCGTCACTGTCTTGGTAGAGCTGAAGGAGTTGGTGGTTTTCTTTCCCCCAAACTGGTTCATCAAGAAGGAACTCCCAAACGTCGTCCGTGCTCCAGTCCTTGATTGGTGCGAAGGTGTAGGCGTTGGGCAAGGTGCTATGCTTCATCAAGTGGCTGCCTTCGATTGTGTGTGACCGGATCGATTCCGCTCGGCTCTTCGATTCGTCCATTCGTACGCCGAGCACCATGACGACTTCCCCGTGTTCGGAAACTTTGTCAAGGATGAAACGATTGGCCGGTTTGATTTTCATGCGATCCGTACACCACCGGAACTTTTGCCGTGGAGACGGATAGCCTTTGCCCAGCAAAGACACCCAGAAAGTGTCTTTCAGCGCCGGGCGGACTTTCTGCACCTGCACCGGCAGCCCGGCTCGATCTGCCTCAGCCTGTATTTTGGCAAGTGTCTTGTTTATCTGGTTGATAATGAGTGGCGTTTCAACCAAAGTATCAGATGAGATCACATAAACCTTTTTGTGTCGCTTCTCTGATTCCAACTCACCCAACGCCTGTAGCGTGAGCTGAACGACGACGCTGGAATCTTTCCCGCCGCTAAATCCCACGACCCACGGGCGCTTGTCTGACAAGTACACTTTTTTGATTGTCTCTTTCGCCCCAATAATCTTTTCATTTTCCGTAAATATGCTGATCACTATTTTTCATCTCCTTCAAAATGAATTTGAATCTCCCGCGTTTTCCCATCGGTTTTGAAATTTGTAACCCGCCTATCGAGTAAATCCGTCGAAATTTGGCTAATCAGGCTTTGCAACGTCACTCTTATAGTCCTGCCATCTATCGTGGCTCCTCCCGGTGTCGGATTGGGCAGCTTAACCCGGATCACTTTTGCCATGCTGATCACTCCTCTTGTTGCATGATCCGGCCACATCCGCAAATGATGACGATGGCCGGTATATTCATCACCACAGACTTGGCGCACTTGTCGCAGCGGTAGACGGTTCCTTTCGGCTTTCTTACGGGCGCTTTCTTAGGCTCCGGTTTTTCCGACATCGAAAACAAGTCAATTTGAATGAATCCTGCTGGCAAACTCATGATTTTCTACCTCCATGATCGCTTTAAGTATCTGATAGGCGACTTGTGGCACTATCGCGTTTCCCAGTGCTTTTAACCGGTCTTTTCTGTGTTTGACTCCCTCCGCTACTCTCGGCGGTTCCCAGGGATATTGCTCTTGACCTAGTCCTGCTGGCCATCGATGTCCGTCCAACCCGGAGGAAAACCCATGAGGCACTCGACCCAAGCCGGATTGAGGGAACCTTTCTGCCCTTCTCGAATCAGCGCCCCTGGAACCGAATCTCGTTCCTTCTGTGACGGTGGCAAGGTGGCGTTTTTCCCATCCTGTGCTGTCGGTGTTGGCCAAAGTAACCCTGGCGCGTGTTTTGCTTGATCCGTTAGCGTCACCATGCTTTGGCCGGTTGCTAAACATTTCTCGTACAGTTCCCGGCTCTTCGGCCCCCGGATGGCCTCGGAAGCTTGAGGTGTGCGCCACAACCCAGACTCTGTCTCTCCGATGCGGCGCTCCAACTGCTGAAGCTGGTATAATAAACGTCCGCGCTTCGTAACCTTCGTTTTCCAAGTCATCGATGACGAGATCGAGGGCCAGTTTGACAAAGCCATTAACGTTTTCGATAAGTACCCAAGGGGGTCGAAGCTCTTGGATGATTCGGTACATTTCAGGCCAGAGGTGGCGGTTATCGTTGATTCCTTGTTGTTTTCCGGCGACTGAGAAGGGTTGACAAGGTACCCCACCGCAAACAAGTCCAATTGTTCGATCGCCATTTATCACACCGTCCCTTTCTAGTTGCTCTTTGGTAATCGTCCGAACATCGTTGTAAATTGGAACGCCAGGGAAGTTATTGCGTAGCACCTTCTGACAGAATGGCTCAATCTCGCAAAACGCCGCTGTCTCCATCCCGGCCCAATGCGCTGCCAAACTGAAGCCCCCGATACCGCTGAACAAATCAAGCACCCGCATTTGGTCTCCCCCTGTCTGTAACTATCGGCATTAATTGGATCTTTTTCATGAAAATCATGGCCGACTTGAACTGCTCCTGTGCTTCCTTCATTCTCCTGATTTCTGCCCTTCTCTCTCTTGCGCGTTCCCTTGCCCTTTGCCTTGCTTCCTGCGCTTTTTGTTCCTTCTCTCGCGCTATTTCTTGTTCCACTTCTTCCAGATAATCGGAGAACAGTTCGAGTTGCTCCCCAATTCGTGGATCAATCATTGTGGATGCCCTCCTGTAACCGCAATGATTAAGTCTTCAACATGAATACCAAGCTCTGCCGCGATTTCATCCGCCTTCTGTTCGGCATCGTAAATATCGCCTGTTATCATATCAATTGGTTTCGGATTGTGAGGTAAGAAAAATTCGTATTGATACTTCATACTCGCCATCTCCTCTCAAAAATCCCACGGTTTTTCTTCTCGTAAAGCCTTATCGATACACTCGTCGCAAACCTCGACCCAATTCTCGGTTGGCTTTCCGCACTCAATGCAGCGGTACTCTTCATGCGTCATGCTGTCCGCCCTCCTACCGCTTCATCCGATCATCCGGCGGTGTGTCTTGTTGAACCACTCTTCCCATTTCCGCCATGCTTGTTCCAGGCTCAATTCATATCGTGGTACTTGATAGCGGCGAATCACCAGCCAAAACTCGATCATGCCCTCCTGCAACTCTTCTGGTTCGATCCCGGCAAACTCGGTCTGGATCTCTTGGATGTCCGGAATCTCACCGGTGTACATATAACGATGTTTGAGGTAGTTATACACATGCCAGCGGTTCATTCTAATTCCTCCCTCATCTGTTGTGCTCGTCTGCAAAGCTCGTTATAAAGTTTTAATCCCTTAGCATAGTCTTCAGGTCTAATCAAAGGATTTTCTAGATATTCGGCCCCTTTGACAATGCGATCAAGAAGCTCGAAATACTCTGCCTCTGTCGCCACCTTACTCATCCCTTTCTAGCGGCGGGAGGTCAATGAATTGTTGATATGCGCCGTAGAACCCATACCGGAAACGATTGACTCCAACGTCACGCCCTTTGGCGATAATAGATTGAATCACTTTCCCGCCTGGAGCATATTTGCCGGGGTCCGTATCCTCTGGATTTTCCCAAAGGAATTCAACGACATCCGCATCTTGTTCAATGTCTCCGCTTTCCCGCAAATGTTCGAGCGACGGTTCAAGCGCTCTTTTTCCTTCGCGGTTCATCTGGGCCAACAGTATAAAGACACAATCCAATTCCATCGCCAATCGTTTCGCCGCTTGCGTCACTTGCCCGATGGCCTGTTGTCGGCTCATCCCTAACGGTTGCGGGATGTTCATGATCCCCAAGTAGTCAACGAATATCGCCGCAATTTGCCCATTTTCCCGTTTTGCTTGCCTTGCCGCCGCCGCAACTTCTTCAATCGTGACGTTTTTGGCATCGGCTATGCGTATTGGAAGCGGTGCTATTTCCGATTGATAAACCTTCCTAGCGAGTTCTTTTTCTTTGGTTGTTAGCTGTTTAAGCCGGAATTTGTTTAGCGGGATGCCCATGATTGACGCCATCATTCGGTTAGTGAGCGCCGGCCGTTTCATCTCTTGCGACCAGACCAAGCATTGACCTTGCCCCTGCGCTGCAATCCCGCGGAGCATTTGCAGCATCTTGGCCGTTTTCCCAACCGATGGCCGAGCCGCCAGGACGTATAGCCAACCGCGCCCTAGTCCACCGATCCAGTTGTCAAAGTTCTTAAAGCCAGTTTTGATGAAATCGTCTTGCTTATCCAGGTAATCGAAATATTCATCTTCCGCGTCCTTGACGTGAATCAAATCGCCTTGAGCTGCCGGCCTGATGGATGTGGCCAGTTTCTCAATCTCAGCAAACATCTCTTCCAAATCGTCATATGGCTTATTGGATAATGCGGAAATTTGATAACCGACATCATAAACCCGGCGCTTTATCGCGTTCTCCCTAACAATTTTTGCATGGTATTCGATATCAGCAGTTGTAAGTATGTTGTTTGCTAATTCATGCAAGTAGATAACGCCACCAATTTCGTTCAGCCGTTTATATTTGTGCAATTCTTCGGTAATACTGACGATATCGATCTTCTTATCGGATTTATAAAGGTATTTGATCGCTGTCCAGATCAACGAGTGCGCCGAATGTTGGAAATCGCGAGGTTCTAGCCAAGCGACTTTATCTATTTTCATGGCGTCCCGCAAAACTGAACCAATCACGCTTTTCTCTGCTTCCAAGTTCCCCATCACAGTTAACTCCCCCATTTTCTTTCTTTCAGATCTGCCAGGCTCACCCGTCCCTCTAACCAATCGGCTAATAAATCAGCGTCATTCATAGGATGGAATCCAGCATCAATGAACTGTTGAACCTTGATTTGTCGATCTCGTTGTTCTAAGCGTTTTCGCTCGATTTCTTCCTCACGTCTTTTTTGCTCTTCCCAATAAGGCCGGGGTTTAGTTTGCTGACCAGACTGGTTTCTATTTTTCAAAACCATCAGCTGTCGCCGCGCTTCATGGACATTCGTGTTTCTCATAATGCCTAAAGTGTAATTTTCATCCTTGTCTTTGCTGTATTTTTCGATGTGGGTCCACAAAGCAAAGGTGACAACATCTTGATCAAACTTCTTCCACTCTTCCCACAAGCCAGCAACAATGCTCGCGGCGATCCGCTTTGTTTTTCTTCTAAACCTGATGGCGTTGATGTATTTGATGATCAGCTTTTTAGGGACTCTATCGAACGGGTTGGAATCCGATAGGATTTCAACAAAAGATTCAACATCGGCATCGTTAGAAAGATTTTTTCTTCCATTTGTTTCCGGCGAGAGCGGTTCTTTTTCTTTTATTTCTTTATCTTTCTTTATTTTTGTCCCCTGATCCGTCAACTGTTCCGTCAACTGATGCGTCAACCGTTCGCTTTCTCCATCTTGGTTAAACCCTTGATTTTCTTGGTCTTTTACCACTTCAATTAGTGTCAACCGTTCCGTCAACTTACCCGTCAATTTATCCGTCAACTGAATCGCTCTTATTTTGATGTAACCACGCTGTTCCAATCGCTTCAGCGCTTTCTGGATAGCCTGATGGCTATATTGCTTATAGCCGCGCCCTTCCTTATATTTCAAGTCTTCCGCCAATTTACGATACGAGCGAATCCATTGCCCGCGCTTAACATGAACCCCTTCGATCGTCGTCCCTTCTTCTTGGTAAACCACATTTCGAAGAATTAGAGACATGAGCCGATATTCTAAAACATTGTCAAAAAGATCATCGAATAGGTCCTTACTCATTTTGAAAAATCCTCCCACATCTATTCCTCCAGTCTGGAGACCCCGTATCGGCCCCCCTTTCGGTCAACTCATATACTGTAACGCACCATTTTGCGTTTTTGCGTCCATCATGATCCGCTCCTTTGTTTTTTTTGAGCCGGGGCCGTTTCAGCCCCGGTTTGTTTCACTGCCAGCGTTTCCGCGCGATCTCTAGGCATTTTTGGCAGCTAACTTTGACCCGCTTACTCTTGTCAGCATCGATGTCGCTCACATTCAAACGTTCATGCGCCGCCGGGTTGGTGATCCGTGCTTTACAGAGGAACTCGCCCCGCTTACGTTTGAACCGTCCTTCGTTGATATCTTCCAGCAGGAGAACATGTTGAGCGCGGTTCTTCTGGCTGAGGTACCGACTAGCCGATGGGATACGTTCAGCTACTCGCCACCGAACCGGGATTCTCAGGGCCTTATTGAAGGCCAGAGCCGCCGCCCGGATCGCTTCCACCGGGCGGAGTGCGTTCAGGTTGAGGGCCATTAGAATTCACCACCATTGCTATGGCTCAAGATCTTCTCTAGCTCCTTGTCATCAATTGATACATCTGGATCGATAATTTCACCAGTTTCGGGATCGACATCAATCACTGTTTTGTTTTGAACCAAATGAGCCTTAGCAACCTCTTTCAGCTCTTCTGATGAATGGTTTTTGAAGTACTTATACATCTTCCTTAACTCATCCAAGGTCATGTCATTGGCACTTTCTTTTCCGGTTTCAGCCTTCATGATCGTTTTGGTTTCTTCTTTGGTCAGCTTTTTCTCATTAGCTGCCGCATACATAGCCTTGATTCCACGTTGTCTACGTTGTTCTGGAGTTTCTTGTTTTTGTTGAGGCTGATTTGCTTGATAATACTCCCGTTCATTGATCTCCTCTGCGCTAACTTCACCGAAGCCTACCAGATCGAGAATAGCGCGGTTTTTTGCTCGGGTGATTGCGTGAGCGCGAATGTTATGGATCGTTTGGTGCTGTTGAATTTTTTCATCCATAGAACAGCTCCCATCCGCTTCTTGATATGCTCCCGTCCCTAGATGAATGGCTCTCGCTTTCGCTAACCAAGCGATCATCTTGCCGTTTTTGTCGTACAGGGGTTCATCCTGGATAATCTCACAGCTTAGATTGAAAAAGCGTTGCACTTTGCGAACGAATGATTTCTTTGGGTGGTTCCGTACTTCACCAGTTTTTTTGTTTTTAAATGGCTGGAAATCTTCTTCTGTACCAAGACGGGTTTTTAACTCTTGATACAAACGGAATTGCTCTAAAGCTTGCTCAATCGTTCCTGCTGGTGTAATCATTCCAGTTGTTGCAGGTTTTTGTTTTTGGTCAACCAAGCTTAAGTGGTTAGCGCTCATTCGCAATCGCTCCCTTGATGTGGTATAATCCTGTCAAAGTGATTTTCAAAGCGACTTTTTCGTAAAGCTCACCACAGTTGCCGCTGCGGTGGGCTTTTGATTTTCCATCCAACGGACCAGGCCATCCAGGGTCAACCAGCCGTAAATTTTCCCCTTGCGGCGGATCTGGAACTTCAACACTCCCCTATCCACCTTTGCGTAGACCCGCATCGGTTTCACCTCCTTCCAAGTTGCATATATAGCACGTTCAGTTTCTCATTAAGCAACTTCGAGGTTTAAAAAAAGAACTTTAGATAACTCATCAATCGCTAGGCCGAGCTCCCTTGCTATGATCGGAAGATATGCAGCCTTCATTTCAATTTCGCCTCTTTCGATTCGGTTATAAGTGCTTTTATTGACACCAAGCGCTCTGGCAATTTGCACTTGCGTAACATTTTTCTTCTTACGAACTGCGGCCAATGCTTTCAGGTTCATTCATCTCACCTCCTTTTAGTTTCGTGATTTGCAACCTCTATAATCATTATAGTTGCTTATATTGCAACTTTCAACCCCTTTTTTCAAAAAAATCGCTTCATATGATAAAATTAGTTGACTGAAGCGAACAATCGATTTCTTATCACGAAACTTTGTTAGTATAATAAGGTTGGAGGTGTTTACTTATGTTTCCGGCCAGACTAAAGAAGCTACGTAAAGAAAGAAAATTATCTCAAGATGAATTCGGGCACTACATGAATGTAACAAAATCAACTGTTTCACGGTGGGAAGCTGGAATAATCAAGCCACCGTATGACAAGATCGTAGAAATGGCCGATTTTTTCGGAGTGTCCGTAGAATATCTATTAGGCGAGTCTGATGACCAAATCAAAAAAGAACCAATAGATCTTATGAAAATTCTTCGTGATCGCGAAAATGACGAACTCCCTCATATCGACGGCGTTCCAATTGACGAAGAAACAGCCAAGATCCTTTATTACCAGCTGAAAGCATTCAAAGAGAAGCTCCTGGAGGAAATGAAAGAAAAAAAAAGAGAGATTAGCGCTTAGGAGGTGGTGCAATGTCTGAGAAGCTGGATCTCATCTTAGAGAAGTTGAACTCACTGGATCAAAGAATGGACTCGCTAGATAAAAAAGTGGACTCCATAGATAAAAAAATAGACTCACTGGATCAACGAGTTAAAACCCTTGAATCTAATACAAACACTATACAGGAAATGGTTGCATCAATAGCCGAAGATGCAACCGAAATCAAGGAAAAGCAGAACCGTCAACAAGTAGCAATGGAGAAACTGGCGCTTCGATCGATTGAGCATGAGGCTAAACTTGAGCGAATCAAATAGTATATTTCTTGGTTGCAATCGCACTCATTAGCTTTTTTATATCCGTTGTCTTAGAAATCCCCAGGATCCGCGCAACTTCGTACATCTCACGTAACAGCAACATCCGATAAGAAACATAATCGCCTGCCGCTTTTGGCATTGGCATTGTTTCTCGGATTGTCATTGGTTGCATGAGCTGATCACCTCGGGGATTTTTTATTTTAAAAAGGGAACGTATGTTTTTATTATACCAAAAAGGTCACATCGCTCTGGCATTTATTACGGATCTCGTTCTAGTTGAATAAACTGGATTGAATGCGGTATTGACAAATACCGGATAATTTAGGTAGTATAATTTTTAAATTAATGATACTCATCAGATGACCATAAGAGGTAAATGGGTGAATGCAAAAATGAAAACGATTCCTCAATTTAAGATACGTAAAACGTATGAAGAAGTTGCTGACTATATAAAAGAACAAATCATGAATGGAGTTTACAAACCTGGGGATCGATTGCCTTCTTTTCGCGAATTTAGCGAACTTTTGGGAGTCGGTCAATCAACCATACGGGAGGCAATCAGTTCTCTTAAAACGATGGGGCTTGTTACTATTCGTCATGGCGAAGGCACATTTGTCACCCGATTTAATCCGGAAGATGTACTATCAGGATTTGAGATGATTCATCCGGTTACGGAACAAGACGTTATGTCACTCTTAGAGGCTCGCAAAATCATTGAGACAGGAATCGTTCAATTAGCTTCCGAAAGACGGTCTGATGAAGATTTAAAACGCATAGAAGAGGCACTTAACGAAATGGAAGATACCGTAGCAAAAGGAGATTTGGGAGACAAAGCCGACTTAAAATTTCATTATGAAATCGCCAGAGCTTGCCATAATCCGGTTCTGGAATTCATGATGCAATCCATTTCAGAAACGATGGGAAAGACATTAAAGGCAAGCCGCGAAAAAATGTTTCAAACCAAAGGATATCCGGAACAACTCCTGGCTGAACACAAGGATATTTTCAAGGCGATCGCTAACAAAAATTCAAAAAAAGCGGAAGAAGCCATGCTATACCATTTGCTTGGCGTAGAAAAAGAACTGCTTGATTAAGAGCATGAACAAACATTGTTTTTTTACACTAGTCATCAGATGACATTATCATATTAATACTTTCTGAGGCTATTTCATTCACAAATAACATAAAAACAAGGGTGTCGAAAACCAGGCCCTAAGAGGTGGATTTCATAATGAAAGTAGCATTGTTTGTTACTTGTTTGGTAGATATGTTCCGAACGAACGTGGGAAAGGCAACTGTAGAATTGCTAGAACACTTGGGCTGTGAAGTGGAATTTCCGGAATCGCAGGTGTGTTGCGGACAGCCAGCCTATAACAGTGGTTATGTAGAAGAAGCAAAAAAAGCGGCCAAAAACATGATTCGTGCATTTGAAAAAACAGAGTATGTTGTGACTCCTTCCGGGTCTTGTGCAACGATGTTTTTAGAATACGCACATATTTTTAAAGATGATCCGGAATGGAAGGATCGTGCAAAAGAGTTAGCAGAAAAAACATATGAACTCACGCAATTCATAGTGGAAGTTCTGAAGATAACGGATGTAGGTGCAAAATTAGAAGGAAAAGCAACGTATCATACCTCTTGTCATATGAAGCGTTTATTAGGAGTGAAGGACGCACCGTTCACTCTCCTTTCTCATGTGGAAGGATTACAAGTCGAACCGTTGCCAAATGCTCAAAATTGCTGCGGTTTCGGGGGAACCTTCTCGGTGAAAATGAGCCCGATTTCCAAACAAATGGTGGATGAAAAAGTAAACAGTGTGATGGAAACGGGAGCCGATTACTTAATTGGAGCAGATTGCGGATGTCTTATGAACATTGGGGGACGTATGGAGCGTTTGGGGAAAAAGGTCAAAGTCATGCATATTGCTGAAGTTCTAAACAGCCGCTAAGGGGAGATAAACAATGGCGATGAAAATAAATGACAAGAAGTTTAATGACCGGGTGAATCAAGGGATTCATGATTCCGTGATGCGTAGAGCTGTATCCTCCGCTCAAGAACGATTGTATACCCGGCGTTTATCGGCTGCCGAAGAACTTGGAAATTGGGAACAGTGGCGGGATCTCGGAGAGCAAATTCGCCAGCATACATTAGAAAATCTCGATTATTATTTGATGCAACTTAGTGAAAATGTTTCCCGGCGCGGCGGTCACGTGTTTTTTGCCAAAACAAAAGAAGAGGCCGTTCAATATATTAAGGAAGTGGTAGAACGGAAGCAAGCCAAGAAAATTGTCAAATCCAAATCCATGGTGACCGAAGAAATTAACATGAACCAAACGTTGGAAAGCCTCGGCTGCGAAGTGATAGAGAGCGATCTTGGGGAATATATTCTGCAAATCGATGATCATGAGCCACCGTCCCACATCGTAGCGCCTGCACTCCATAAAAATAAATCGCAAATTCGCGATATATTCAAAGAGAAACTCGGTTATGAACAATCCGATGATCCATATGAAATGACAAAATTTGTTCGTGGTATTTTGCGTGAAAAATTCATGGAAGCCGAGATAGGGGTAACAGGATGTAATTTTGCCGTTGCAAATACCGGCTCGATTTGTCTAGTAACCAATGAGGGAAATGCCGATCTTGTGATGTCAATCCCGAAAACACAAATTGCGGTCATGGGAATGGAACGCATTGTCCCTACAATGGAGGAATTAGATGTGCTTGTTAGTTTGCTGTGCCGAAGCGCAGTTGGCCAAAAGCTGACAAGCTATATTACCGTTGCAGGTCCAATTGTGGAAGGGGAAGGAGACGGACCTGAGGAGTTTCATCTTGTAGTTGTAGACAATGGACGTTCTGAAATCCTAGGGTCGCAGTTCCGTCAAGTGTTGCAATGTATCCGATGTGCCGCCTGTATTAATGTTTGTCCAGTTTATCGCCACATAGGTGGTCATTCTTATGGTTCAATCTATCCAGGTCCGATTGGTGCCGTCTTAACACCTCTATTAGACGGCTATGACGACTTTAAAGATCTGCCCTATGCATCTAGTCTGTGTGCGGCGTGTACAGATGCTTGTCCGGTGAAAATCCCACTGCATGAGTTATTAATAAAACATCGTCAAGTGATTGTAGAGAAGGAAGGGCGTGCGCCGCTTGTAGAGAAATTGGCAATGAAGATGTTCGAAATGGGAGCTTCTTCAGCTGCGTTGTATAGGCTTGGTTCAAAACTTGCTCCGACTGCGACGAGTCCATTTACTTCCGGGGAACGATTCTCCAAAGGGATTGGACCTTTAAAAAATTGGATGGAGATTCGTGAATTTCCAGCTCCGAGTAAAGAGCGTTTTCGTGATTGGTTTAAAAAACATAAGAAAAAGGGGTAAACGTATGAAAGGAACCATTCATAATCGTGACTCATTTTTAAATCATATTGCCAACCAGCTTGGCCGAGAACGTAGAATAACCGGTGTAACTCGTCCCAAGTGGAAACAGAACGTTCATTGGGAGGTTATGAAGGATTACTCAGAAGAGCAGTTGCTCGAAGTATTCAAGGAACAGTGTCATAACATAAATACAACAGTGATCGAAACGTCCAAAGAGCGATTGTCTGAAGTATTAAAGAAACTTGTTTCAGAGAACGGTGGCGGACCCGTTATGACGTCCCAAGATCCGCGCTTTGATGAGTACGGCTTAACCCACTTATTGAAGCAAGAATGGCCGAGTGAACATGTCATTATCTATCAATGGGATGCAAAGAAGAAAGAAGAAAATCTTAAATTGGCAGAAAAAGCGAATTTCAGTATTGTATTTAGTGACTATGCATTAGCTGAATCAGGTACCATTGTCGTAAAAACTAGAAAGGGACAAGGACGTGCCCTTCATTTCTTGCCTGCTAATTATGTAGCAATTATACCGCGCCATACGCTAATGCCTCGTATTACGCAAGCCGTTCATGATATGAATATTTTAGTAGAAAGTGGAGAATCCCCTCCTTCCTGCATCCACTTTATTTCAGGTCCAAGCAACTCTGCCGACATTGAGATGAATCTTGTTGTCGGGGTACATGGCCCGTTAAAAGCATACTATTTGGTGGTATAAAGGGGTGTTGGGTGGGTAAGGCAGGCAAATATCCAACCAGATTAACGTATATTGATTGTAGGGGGTGACATAGGAATCCTCCTAATAGAGGCCGGATTAAAACCTAATCCGGAAGACATTAAAGAATTACAGAAGTAACTCGTTGCGCTAGATTAAAATTTGCTCTTTCCAGCAGTGACCATCACCATTGGAAGAAATAGCCCAATAAACAAGCAAAGTATGTGCAAGTAGAGTTCCTTCCAAAATTAAATTGTCAAACCCAAACTGCGTTTTTGCACTCATCAAGAAATAATCTTAAATTATTCGTTTTATCAATCCCCATGATCCCTGCTTGATAGGAGACATGGCCCCCGTGTCTGGGGGCTTATGTTTGTTAGTTGCACAGCTGATCACCTCTGGGATTTTAATTATACCACAAAATACGAATATATGTTCCTATATAATCGAAAGCAACAACCACCGATCAGGCAACTCAAAACGGCTAACTAATTTACTCCTAGGCAAAAAAATAAAGCCCAAAAAGGGCACAACATGAAGGGCCAAGGATTGACGATGAATTCAACGCAATCGGTGACATTTCCTTTCCGTGAAAAGACTAGGGTGAAAAGGTTTCCCTGGTCTTTTTTATGTGGCTTTACGTATTAAACTACGGTCAAGTATGTACAAACTATAAAATTCTGAAGGGTTCATTACGTTAAGTTTCTTTTTAATCTCAGGGGTATGATAATCTTTATCCCCTGTCACAAAGACATGAACATTATGATAAATAGCTGTAGACAAAATCATTAAGTCGTTTTCATCTCTTATTGGCGGGATATCTAATAAGCTTATCTCCTCCTCGTTTGGGTGAGAAAGGACATCAAAAGGTAGAAAAAAAGACAGGCGCTCCCAAATCAATTGCAAATGAGGACTTTTTTGAAATCGATTTGTCAATACTTTTCTTACCTCGTCCAAAATGAAGGGGCATATTAACAAATGATCTCCCCTCTGAATCACTTCTTTAATTAGCTTGCCAGGAGCGCCTTTCGTTCCCATAACAGCGGAAATAATAACGTTCGAATCAATCATAATACGTAGCGTTTCATCTGTTGGCATTCCGTCTCTCCTCTCGAAGTTTTCTTAGGTCTTCGAGCAATTGTTCCTCAGTGATCCCTTCTTGCTCTGCTGCCAGCTGTATTAAGTTTTGTAAACGGTCAAATGTATCAAGATTTGCTTTTCTTAATACAATCTCACCACGTTCATTTTTTCCAAAGGCAAGCCGATCACCTGTTTCAAGCCCCAACTCTTCTCTAATATTTTTTGGGATAGTAACTTGCCCCTTTGAAGTCAATCGGGCAAACTCCATAATTGCCATTCTGATCACCTTCCGTTTTCCTTACTTGTAAGAATTCCTTACCCTTATTATATCCTATTTAAACAATAAAATGCAGGCTGATCCACAAGTTATTGATCCTGTCTTTTTAAATTTCATTTCCTTCACTCTGGAAAGGGCTTATCTTTTTGCACTAAAGACCAGGGTGCAATACCCTGGTCTTTTATATAGCTTTTTTCTCATTTGTAGCGGCCATTTCATCTTTTGCCCCAATTGTTTGCACAGATTTCCCGGGGATCACCGTCAGTTTTTCAATCCCAAGCGCTTGCAGGATTCGATTGGCTTTTTCTATGCTGATACCTTGATAATCAAATCGTTCATCTTTGCTAATTTGAGGTTGAGAAACCCCCAATCGCTTTGCCAATTCGCTCTGAGAAATGCCTTTCCAGATTCGCAACTTGACCAAGTGAGATCCGAGCTGATGTAGCGGAACTGTATCTTTTTCAAACTGACCGGCAACGACCTTTTCATATTCCCTTAGCTGAGCCTTAAACTCATCATAAAAAGCCCCGCAAGCGTATTCTGCTAAGCGAATGAAATTCTCATCTGCCCCCTGTTCCTGAAGTTCTTTCCTAACTTTTGCTCGCTCTTTTTCTATTTCCTCCACTTGCTTTTTTATCTTCAAATATTCTTGCTCTGACTTGATTTTCAAGACGATCACCCTTTCAAAAGGAGTTTGACAATTCCTTTCTCAATACCGTTTTCATCATAGCGAAACAATTGATCGAACTTGATTCGTCCACCGTCCTGATTTTGAAAAGCATAAACCCCGTAGCAGTTCGGGTACACCTCGCATCTAAATTGATGCCACATCTCCGACTTCATCTCTCCATCCGCATTTGGACGTTTCTCCCACCAATTCCATACTGGTACAGTTGACAAGGAATTAAGTTCGTGTGCCAAGATATAAACCTGTTCTAAGGCTTGATATCTGTTTTCTACTTTTAAGTCCAGCTCAAAATAGGCGTCAATATCACCTGGCTTTTCCTTGATAGAACAAAAGGACCCGTCTAAAAACACTTCATCAAATCCGAGTTGCCAAAGTGGTTGTAATAAGACCTCTAAATTAAGAACAAGATATCTCCTCCAAGGTTCATTCCAAACGGAAACTGATTCGTCGCCTTTAACCAAAATGGATTCCTTCAGCTCATCTATTGTCATTTCATGTATTCCTGGAGGTAAATACCCGTACTCATTAAATCGCAGCAAAAGTGCTCCTCCTCCAATATACCCCAAATATCAGATAGGTATAACTTCTAGGTTATACATTTGATCACCTTGTGAAACATGATAAAAAGACCAAGGGATGTACCCTTGGTGAGATTGATGACAAACCCCCCCCTTTTCTTCGGAAAAGGAATGGGGTTTTGTATATTTCTAGGATATATACAGATAAAGTAAACCTGATGTGACCTAT
>NZ_JAECVZ010000037.1:0-24870 GCF_016055135.1 Thermoactinomyces sp. CICC 10521
TGAATTCGTCCTGAACATAGAAACCTTCCTTCGGAATTTTTTTTATACCTTTTCAACAAAAAAAGGCTGTTGACCTTCTTTGTCAACAACCTCAAGACCCGTCATCAAACGGGTCTGCTTCTTTGCTAACTCCTAAAACAGGAATATGTCGGGTGCTGATACTTCTCTTCCGCTCCAGGAACCCCCGGCCAAAAGTTACCGCAGAAAGCACCCATCCCCTTCTGTTTCGGTTCCTGCCGGCTTTTTCAAAGCGCTCCCCGATTTGCCGGCAGCTTTCCCATCTGATCAGCGGGCATTTTTTATGCCGACGGATTCAGCTGATCACATACAGGTCTGAGGAAGACGGCCTGCAATCTTCTTCAATTCTCCCAAGGATGTTTTCGTTTGTGATCCAATTGTGCATCTGGCTTCGCTCCGAGATATTGCCGGGGAATGGCATCTTCTTTTCCGTCCTTTCCGGTCACCCAGTTGGATTTTGGGTTTTCCGGCTTCAGATCCTGATTGCTCTGTTTCCACCAGTCCTCCATTTTCACCCCTCCAACTGCGATGTATGCTTTAAAAATAATTTCTTTTTCCAGTCCATTGTTTCCTTCCGCAAAGGTCACCGCAGAAAAACACTCATCCCTTTCATTCACTCCGCGACCTGCTCATCCCAGACCGGCCCGGAATCGGCCGCTTCGCCCAAGTCCGATTCTTCCGCAACAGCTTCGGTTTTGGAGTTTTCCAGGAAAATCTTCATGCTCTTCAAATTGACGTAAAGGGTATCATCCACTTGAATGTCCAATTCCCGGTACCGTTCGTCACTTACTTCCACCTCAAACAATTCACCGGTATCGGTTCTTTTCAAATTTAAGCGCACAATCGGCCCGACCGGGTTGATATGACGGACAATGGCCGAAATGCTGGTCTTTTCCGATTGCTCGCGGCTGATGCCGATTTCATGGGGTCTGACATAACCCACAGCGGGAACTTCATCCGCATGTGAAATTCCCGGCACGTCCAACTCATGCTCACCCAATTTGATTTTCCCTTGATGAATCCGGCCATGAAACAGATTGACTCTGCCGAGGAATGTGTAGACAAAGGCATTGGCCGGCGAACGGTAAACTTCTTCCGGTGTTCCGACCTGTTCGATCCGTCCCCGATTCATGATAACCACCTGGTCGGCCATCTCCAGCGCTTCCTCCTGGTCGTGGGTGACGAAGACAGTGGTGATCTGCAACTTCTCATGCAATTGTCTCAGCCAACGACGAAGATCTTGTCTCACTTTGGCGTCCAACGCTCCGAACGGTTCATCCAACAGCAGCACTTTGGGTTCAACAGCCAATGCCCGGGCAAGGGCCACCCGTTGCCTCTGTCCGCCGGAAAGTTGGGCCGGATAACGTTTGGCCAATCCCTCCAACTGCACCAGGCGCAGCAATTCCGTCACCCGTTCGTATATCTCTTGTTTGGATGGTCTCTTTTTCCGAGGGCGCACTTTCAATCCGAAAGCGATGTTTTCAAAAATATTCATATGCTGAAAGAGCGCATAGTGCTGAAAGACAAAGCCCACTTTCCGCTCCTGCACCCTGCGGTTGGTATAATCTTCACCGTGAAAGAAAATCTGACCCTGATCCGCCCTCTCCATGCCGGCAATCAACCGGAGCAGTGTGGTTTTGCCTGATCCGGATGGCCCGAGCAGTGCCATCAGTTGACCTGTCGGGATTTTCAGGCTGACATTTTGAACCGCCTGAAAGGAACCGAATGCTTTAGAAACATTGCGCACCTCAATTCCCATTTCACTGTTCCTCCTCTGCTGCTTCTAACAGGCGTTTCGTCTTCCATTCGCTTAAACTCTTGATGATGAGGGTAATGATCGCCAATACCGCCAATATGGAGGCTACTGCAAAAGCTGCAACAAAATTGTATTCGTTATAAAGAATTTCTACATGAAGAGGGATGGTGTTGGTCATTCCCCGGATATGCCCGGAGACGACAGAAACCGCACCAAACTCGCCCATCGCCCGGGCATTGCACAAAATCACCCCATATAACAGCCCCCATTTTATATTGGGCAAAGTAACGCGCAAAAAGGTTTGCAAACCGCCTGCCCCGAGGGATAAAGCCGTCTCTTCCTCCTGTTTTCCCTGCGCCAGCATGACCGGGATCAATTCTCTGACCACAAAAGGAAACGTTACAAATACAGTCGCCAACACCATGCCGGGAACTGCAAAAATAATTTTGATATCATGCGCTTCCAGCCACGGTCCCAATATCCCCTGCGCACCAAACAGCAACACAAAGATTAATCCCGATATGACGGGGGATACGGCAAAGGGCAGATCAATGAGCGTGATGAGCAGGTTTTTTCCCCTGAACTCAAATTTGGTAATCGCCCAGGCAGCGGCTATTCCAAAAATCGTATTGAGAGAAACGGAAATCGCCGCGACGAGCAAGGTTAAACGGATCGCCGAGAGCGCATCCGCATCCTCAACGGATTCAATGTAGACCAAAATTCCTTTTTTCAGGGCTTCTGAAAAAACGGCAAACAGTGGTACGATGAGAAAAAGGAAAAGAAAAATAAGGGCGGCAAAAATAAGCAAAAAGCGAACCAACGCCGCAGGCTGAACCGGTTTCGGCATATTCCTCCCTCCTTATCCGATGAAATAACGCCGGCCACTAACCCATTGCAAACAATTGATTATAAAAAGCAAGATAAAGGAAGCAATCAAGACCACTGAAGCAATCGCAGTAGCTCCTGCATAGTCATACTGCTCCAGCTTGGTCACGATGAGCAGAGGGGTCACCTCTGTCACCATTGGCATATTGCCGGAAATAAAAATTACGGAACCGTATTCTCCCAAAGCCCGGGCAAAAGCGAGGGCAAAGCCGGTCAGGAGTGCGGGCAACAACGGAGGAAACAACACCCTGACAAAGGTTTGCAGCCGGCTGGCCCCGAGCGAAAAAGCAGCCTCCTCCAACTGATGATCCAAGTCCTGTAAAACGGGCTGGATCGTTCGCACCACAAACGGAAAGCCGATAAAAGTTAAAGCAACTATGACACCAAGCGGAGTAAAAGCCACTTTGATCCCCAAGGGAGCCAAAAACTTGCCGATCCATCCGTTGTCGGAATAGACCGAAGTCAGAGCGATCCCGGCAACAGCTGTAGGCAGCGCAAACGGCAGATCGACAATCCCGTCCACCAGCCGTTTTCCGATAAAATCATAACGAACCAAAACCCAGGCGATCAGCGTCCCGAATACGGCATTGATGACGGAAGCGACAAAGGATGCGCCAAAGGTGAGCCGGTAAGAAGCGATGACTCGCGGATCGGTCACCACATCCCAATACTCTTTCCAAGATAAACTGGCCGTCTTGTAAAAGATCAGCGAGAGCGGAATCAGTACGATCAGACTCAGGTAAACCAGGGTATAGCCCATAGTCAGGCCAAATCCGGGAATGATGCTCTTTTTTGCCAACCTTTTCGCCATGAAACCTCCCCCTTCACTTTCTCAGCAAACCGGTCATTTTTTCTGATAGATCTGATCAAAGATGCCTCCGTCGGCAAAGTGGGTTTTCTGCGCTTTTTCCCAACCGCCGAATACCTCATCGATGGTGAACAAATCGATTTTCGGAAACTGGCTTGCGTATTTTGCCGCAACTTTCGGCGAACGCGGACGATAAAAATGTTTGGCGGCGATCTCCTGCCCCTCATCCGAATACAAATAGTCCAGATAAGCTTGTGCCACCTTGCGCGTTCCGTGCCGGTCCACGACTTTGTCGACAACCGCTACCGGCGGTTCCGCCAAAATGCTTTGCGAGGGATACACAATTTCAAATTTGTCTTTGCCAAACTCTTTCTGCGACAGCAGTGCTTCGTTTTCCCAAGCCAACAGCACATCACCGATTCCCCGCTCCACAAACGTCGTCGTCGCCCCACGCGCACCCGAATCCAGGACAGGGACATTCCGATATAATCTGGTCACAAAATCTCTTGCTTTCGCCTGATCTCCCTTATTCTTTTTCAGTGCATAACCCCATGCGGCCAAATAGTTCCACCTTGCTCCGCCCGAAGTTTTGGGATTGGGGGTAATGACGGATATCCCCGGTTTGACCAAGTCATCCCAATCCTTGATTCCTTTCGGATTTCCCTTTCTCACCAGAAAGACAATCGCCGAAGTGTAGGGCGAGCTGTTCTCCGGCAGCCTCTTTTGCCAGTCTTGGCTGATCAGGCCCTTCTTGGCGATCGCATCGATATCATAAGAGAGGGCCAAAGTGACCACATCTGCATCCAATCCGTCCTGAACTGACCGCGATTGTTGCCCCGAACCGCCATGCGACTGTTTGATCGTCACCGTTTCCCCCGTCTTTTTCTTCCAATACGCGGCAAATTGCCGGTTGAAGTCCTGATAAAATTCACGGGTCGGATCATATGAAACATTCAAAAGCTCCACTTCGTTCTTCCCGGATCCGGAGGATGGGCCGCATCCCGAAATCCCTGCCACCAAACTGAGCGAAACCAGTAACATCAATAACCTTTTCATCCGTTTTTCTCCTCTCCATTCAAAAAATAAAAAAGCTCCAATAAACCTGCCTGTGCATGGCAAGATTACTGGAGCCTTCGGTTGTCCGATCGGCGCAATATTTGATTATGGAAATGATTCTTGAGTGTCAGCCTCTTATTTTTTCTGTGCGGTCAATCTGAACAATCCTGGAATCATGAACGGTTATCAATACAGATCCGTATTTCAGCCCTTCCAATGCCCGAATTATGCGCTCAATCCACTGTTCGTCAATCCCGTATGGATGATCAGACAAGAAGATCCCCTCCATCCATAAAGGAAACCCATCCGCCTTGGAAAATAGAAACAGTCAGATTGGGCTGCATCCTTCGATCTTTATAATCTCAAGTATGTTAGTCGAGATTATGGCGACAGGATCCCATTTAATTCAATCAACAAATATAGAATATTTTATATAATATTATTCCCCAAAATCATACTTGTCAATCATAAAATGCGACCTTGATAACCGGCTTTCCTTCCTATTCGTTCTGCGGCAACAAAGTGCCGAATTCATCATCGTAGAGTCCGCTCTTGCGAAGCCAGATATAATCCAGTTCACCTTTGTCGTTGAAGAAAAAGTCCGCTTTTTTGTCATTCAGTTTGTAGGAGACAAACTTCCCGTCAAGAATGTCAAAGGAGCTTTTGTCACGATCCGGTTTTCCAAACACCCGCTCAATGTTCTCTTTGGTGATCGGAAGAGGTTGTTCCGTTTCTCTGACGCTGATCGATGTCAACCGGTCCTTGAAAAATTTGAGCTGTATTTCCCTGTCTTTAAACCGAAAGCCCAGCCCTTTCTCCTGGTCACTCACTATACGGGAAGACACATTGTTTTCATAATCACCACAGGTGCCCGCTGCCACTTGTTGCAGGGAAGTGCCCAACGGCCCGCAATCGTAGTTGCCCAGGTCCCCCCGGCTGATCCACTGCTTCAGCTGTTTCGCCGCCGACAATCCACCCTCGGGGCTGATCCGTTTGTCGCTGCCCACCGGATGGGCGGCTGTTACAAACTGGGTGCGCGGTCTGCCGTCATAAGGGAAGTTGCTGGTGGTTTCTAATGTGAACCTGTCCAATTTATTGGTTTTCGAGCTGTACGAGAAGGTTACGTGATAAGAGTTCAAATTATATTGATAATACGTCTCAAGATCCGACATATCCGATTTTCCTTCATTGGTTTCGGAGGGGGGCCCGAAAACGCGTTTGACCTCGCTGATCAGCAACGACTCGTTTTTCCGCGCCTGGATCATGATGCTTTTCAACTTTTCATTTTGAAAATCAAGCCCAATCAACTTGCTGTTTCCATCGAGATAGAACAGGCTCGAATTGGAACCGTCAATCTCATAAACATCCGTCCGCTTAACCGGTTTTCCGCAACGGTTTATCACTTCCTGAATCGCAGTCCCGATCGGGCCGCATCGGTAGTCCGGCAGATTGCCGCTGGCGGCCAGCCTTTTGATCGTTTCGGTATAGGTCTCTTTCTTCTTCCCGGCAAACAAATGACGCACCCAGGCATTGGTTTCATCCTCGTAAGCACTGAGCAGAATGGTCATGATGAGCGGGATGAGGATGACGCTGAAAATAAAGGACATCATTTTATACATCTTTCGTTTTGAACGTACGCTGAGGAAAGGCTTGGGTTTGCTTCCCGACAAATCTCCGGCAATGTGCGGTTCTTCCTGGTTTGTCATTTTGGCTTCAACTTTTTCACGATTCCCATCCATTCTTTGTCTGTGCACTCCTTATTTTTTTGAATTCTCTACTTATGAGAACAAGCTCATTTTACCAAATGAGAAAAAGAAGTGAACACAGAACAATCCAACATTCCGGGCAGGGCCATTACCCGTTCGCGCGCTTTTTGATCCGTTCCCACCAGTCCCGGTTGTCCAGATACCATTGAATGGTTTGCCTGAGGCCATCTTCGAGAGTATACTTTGGCTTCCAGCCCAATTCTCTTTGGATCTTGGCCGAATGGATCGCATAGCGCCGGTCATGGCCCAACCGGTCTTCGACAAATCGGATCAATTCCTCTGATTTCCCGAGAACCTTCAAAATCAGTTTTACAATTTCAAGATTGGTTCTCTCATTATTTCCGCCGATGTTATAAACTTCTCCGTCCTTGCCCCGATGGATCACCCTGTCAAGGGCCGCACAATGGTCTTCCACATGCAGCCAGTCGCGCACATGGAGGCCGTCCCCGTAAACGGGCAATTCCTGATCCTCGAGGGCATGGGTAATCATCAGCGGAATCAATTTCTCCGGAAACTGGTAGGGGCCGTAGTTATTGGAACAACGGGTGATGTTTACCGGCAAATCAAACGTTTCATGATAAGCGCGAACCAACAGATCCGCACTTGCTTTGCTGGCCGAGTACGGACTGTTGGGAGCCAGCCCTGTCTCTTCGGTAAAAACGCCGGTTTCGCCGAGTGAGCCATACACTTCATCGGTAGATACTTGCAGGAATTTTTTTACTTTATGTTTTCTTGCCGCCTCCAAAAGGACGTGCGTCCCGACGATATTGGTTTTAACAAAAATATCCGGATTTTTGATACTGCGATCCACATGCGACTCCGCCGCGCAGTTGACAATCACCTCCACCCCGTTCCCCACAAGCGACTCCACCAGATTTCTGTCGCCAATGTCCCCTTTGACAAAGCGATAGTTGGCATGTGTCTCCACGTCTTGCAAATTCTCCCGATTCCCGGCGTAAGTCAACAGATCGAGATTGATGATCTCATATTCCGGATACCGGTTCGCCATATAGCGGATAAAGTTGCTCCCAATAAAGCCGGCTCCCCCGGTCACCAGCAATTTCATGTTGCTTCCTCCTGTCCGTTGTGGATTTTCTTGCGCCCGATCACCGAGAGCAGATACTGCCCATATTCGTTTTTCTGCATCGGTTCTGCCAATCTCCGTAAATCTTTGTCGCGAATATAGCCCATGTGGTAAGCGATCTCCTCCAGACATGCCACCTTCAGACCCTGACGTTTCTCGATCGTCTCGATAAATTGGGAAGCTTGCAAAAGGGTTTCATGCGTTCCCGTATCCAGCCAGGCAAACCCTCGCCCCATCAATTCCACGTGCAGGGCTCCCATATCCAGGTAGACTTTGTTCACATCGGTTATCTCCAACTCTCCCCGGGCGGATGGTTTTATCTGTTTGGCAATCTCCACCACATCATTATCGTAAAAATAAAAACCGGTGATAGCATAATTAGATTTCGGATTAGCAGGCTTTTCTTCAATTGAAATCACCCTGTTCGCTTCATCAAATTCTACCACACCGAAGCGCTGCGGGTCTCTGACGTTGTAGCCAAAAATGGTGGCCCCCTTCTTCCTCGCCGCCACTCTTCGCAGAATGGGCGTCAGACCATGACCGTAGAAAATGTTATCCCCCAGGATAAGCGCCACCCGGTCACGGCCGATAAATTCTTCCCCGATGAGAAAAGCCTGGGCGATCCCATCAGGTGAAGGTTGAATCGCATACGACAAGCGGATGCCGAGATCGGCTCCATCCCCCAATAATTGTTGAATCAGCGGAGTATCCTGAGGGGTGGAGATGATCAGGATATCCCTGATCCCGGCCAACATCAGGACGGACAATGGATAGTAGATCATCGGTTTATCGTAGACGGGCAACAGTTGCTTGCAAATCACCTTGGTCAACGGATAGAGACGGGTTCCAGTGCCGCCCGCCAGAACAATCCCTTTCATGCACATCCTCCTCTCTCAAGGCTCCGGGGCAGGCCCCGCATTCAAAAATAGACTCCCAAGTTTCCTGAAGAAACCAGGGAGTCTGCTTCGGCGGATAAGAGGCTGCATGATGCCAAGACCGGCTGTGCTTCCCGCTTGATCAATCTTTCTTCCCCACCGCCATATACAGCTGGCGAATAACCGAATGATGTTCATCCCGGATCATTTTTCTCCAACCGAGGGAAATTTGCCCCAGCACTTTACTGGATAAAAAGCCGTCCTGAACCAGCTTATACGGGATCCCGATCCCCTCCGATCTGAAAAACATCTCATCCCCCAGAAGCGCGCTGTGGGCACTGATGATTTCAAATTCCACATCGGTAAAACCGCCTTCTTTCAGGATGCGCGGGAGTTCTCTCCCGATTTTCGGATTGCCTCCCTCAGCCGCACGCGCCTTGCAATAAGCATCGTAAAGCTCGCGCAAACCGGAAACCGGCGGATAGGTCATGATGTGCATTTCAAAATCATTGTCGATGACGATCACTTTCCCTCCCGGCTTTACGATTCGGTAAATTTCCCGAACGGCCTCGAGAGGGTCAGGCAAATGCTCCAGCACCAATCTGGCAATGGCAAAATCAAACGAATCATCCTCCAGCCCGGTATCCGTGATCGAGCCTTCAATCACCTGCCACCTGTCCAACTTTTGTTTTGCCAAATAATTACCGGCATACTCGACCAGGAGCGGATCGATCTCCACGGCCGTCACCTCGGCTCCCGGAATATGTACCAACAGTTTTTCCACAAGAAAACCGGGGCCCGATCCCAACTCCACAATTGAACCGGCTTGATCCAGACCGAACTCCTGGTAATGTTTCCATTCACTTTGCCAAAACAAGTCGACCTGCGCCTTTAAGCGATTGATCTCAGCCTCCACATTATTGGCAATCGTTTTGATATGATAGGAACCGGATGGATTCAATGATTTCACTTCCTCACTCTGGGGATTCACGGCTGAAGCAACCGGGCATACAACATTTCCAAAGCCTTTTGATGACCGGTGAACGGGGAGAGCAGGCTGAAAACATGAAGATCCCGTTTTGTCCGGAAGTGAGCATTTGCCAGGTTGGCCAAGGTACCTGAAGGTCCCAAATCAATAAAAGTCACTCCATGGGCGACCGCTTCATTTAAAGCCTCGCCAAACCGGATCGGTTGTCTTAAAACATCCCAAAAATAATTCGCTGTCAAATGAGGCATCCGCCTTCCGGTCACTGAAGAATAGAACGGAATGCGCGGAGGCCGGAACGTAACTTGCCACAAACGCTCCCGCACCGCTTCTCCCGCGGCATCAATATGCGCAGAATGAAACGGGACGGTCACGGGAAGACGCAGGTGCGTGATATCCTTCATTCGCAGATATCTCTCAACCAAATCCAGCCCCTCTTCATTTCCCGCCAGCACAAAATGGGACTGATGATTCACCGCAGCCAACTGCGCATGATGGTGAATGACAGGTACCTCATCATAGAGTGCCGGCGAAGCCAGAACTGCGATCATCCCCCCGGGCGGAGAGAGCGCCTTGAGCAGACGGGCTTGATCAAACAGACAGCGCAAACCGTCTTCCGCATCCAGCGCGCCGGCGACCACGGCGGCAGCATATTCCCCCATGCTGGAACCGATCACCGCCTGAGGCCGGATCCCTTTCGACATCAGCATGTGGGCCGTCGCCACCTCAACCATGAAAATGGCCGGATGGGTATAGATCAAATCAACAAATTCATCGCTTTTGGAGCGACGTTCATCATAGAGATACCGGATCAGGGAGTTGCCCGAAAGCTCTTGAAAAACGGCATCCAACCGGTTCATCTGTTCCCGGAATTCAGGTTCGTGGTCATAAAACGCTTTTCCCATATGAAAATATTGCGAACCTTGACCGGAAAACATAAAAACCATTTTATCCCTCATGATTTCATCCCTGAAGATTCCATGACCGTCATCTTCCACCCTTTTTTCCATGAACCAAAAAGATAGTAGAACAGACTGCAGGCAGCCAGCGCGACAAAACTGGCCAGGATGGCCAACCATACACCGTTCACCTTAAAACCAGCTTGTGTAAGGAATGCTGCGGCCGGCACCCTGACCACAACGAGGGAAGCGAGAGAAAAAAGAGTAATGATCCCGCTTTTCCCCACCCCGGTGATAATGCCGTTGCACACGTATAAAACGCTGAAGAGCATATAACCGAGACTGACGATTCGGAAATACCCGATTCCGATGCTCACAATGTTCGGATCATTGATAAACAGCTCCATGATGAAATGAGGAGCGAAAAAACAGAGCAGAGAAATGAGCAGAACGACGGGAAGGTTGACGATCAGTCCCCGGCGGAAGAGATTTGGGATCTCCGAAAACCTGCCCGCTTGCAATGTTTTTCCGGTGAGCACCGAAATCGCAATCATCACTGCGATCGAAGGCATGGCGGCGATGGAGTCGATCCTGCTGGTCACATAAAAAACCGCAATTGCATCGCTGCCAAAGGGATTGACAAAAAACAGGATACAGGCATAGCCCAAAGCCAGCATCAACTGCTGCATAAAGACCGGCATCCCCGCAGGCAAGAAGGCGGCCATTAATTTACCGTTGAATTGCCAACCGGTCGGCCTGGTAAGGAGACCTTTTACCCGGCGCCGGATGTACCACAAGCTGACGATGATGGCGATGACGGAAACGATCAGCGCAGCAATGGCAACCCCGTTTAATCCCCATTTCGGAAACGGACCGGTTCCTTCGATAAACAGGGGAACCAGAACCAGATTGCCCACGATGGAAACCGCCACGAACAGCATCCGGGCAACGACATTTCCGACAGCCCTGAGCATGGAAACGGTGAGGAAGGACAGGTACATAACGGCAAAACCGAGCATCATGATCCGCAGATAGCCGCCCGCCAGCCCGATGACAGATTCAGGGGTTCCAAACAAGGCAAGCAGCGATCGGGAAGAAAAATATCCCCCTGCGGTCATGATGACGACCAGACAAACACCGAAAGACCAGGACAGGTTCACATAGGTCTGCATCTTTTCCTTATTTTTGGCTTGAAAATGCTGCAAAATCGGGGTTGTGGCGACTCTGGCCGCTCCGCCGGCGATGGCTGCGAAAGCCAGGATGATCGGAAAACAGGCTCCGATGGCCGCTACTGCCAACCCTCCCAGTAGATGGCCCACCCAGATGACGTGGATGATGCTGTCAGCCATCATCAGCGCGCTCTCAATAAAAACCGGCAGGGCAATTTGCATGATCAGCCTCTTGCTCACAATATCACTCCGCTTTCATCTGAGAAGTTAAGATTCGCTGCTGCCCGCTATACCGGTCGGTTCGGACTGAACGGCAGTCGTCCCTATTTTCATTTGATTTTGAATTTGTTTCAGATTCGCAACCACGCATCCGAAGGTAATTGCTGCCGCACAGAAGTCGGAAATCGGCCCGGAAATCAGCACTCCTTCAACCCCCAAAAACCTCGGCAGAATGAGCAGGGCCGGAACCAGAATGAAAACTTGCCGGGTTAAGCTTAACAGGATCGCCTGTTTGGCCTTGCCGAGAGACTGAAAATATCCCGAACCGACGATGGACAGGCCGATCAGCGGGGTAAAGAGGAGGTACGTGACCAGCGCATGGCTGCCGAAAGAAATCAATTGCCGGCTTTCGCTGTTGAAAATGGCAACGATGTACTCCGGCAGGAAATAAACGAAGAGCGAGGCGACACTGGCAATTACCGTGGAAATAATCAACGCCGTTTTCAATGTGCTCTTCACGCGCTCAAAATTTTTGGCACCATAGTTATAGCCGATAATCGGCTGGATCCCGAGGCTGATCCCCCATACGGGCAGCATAATGAATGTTTGCACGGCATTGACGACGTTCATGCCTGCGATCGCCGTATTTCCGCCGTAACGGAGCAACACATTGTTAATGATGACAAACAACACGCTGCTCGCCAATTGGGTGATGAAGGAGCCGACACCCACGGCCAGAATTTTCCCGACCAGCCTGCCATCAAGCCGCATATTTTTGGCGCGGATTTTCAAGAGGCTCTTGCTCAGAAAAAAATGCGATAAAACCCACAGCGCCGAAACCAGCTGAGAGATGGCCGTGGCCAGCGCTGCACCTTGCATCCCCCAGCCAAAGCCGAAAATGAAAAGAGGAGCCAATATCACGTTCAGCACCGACCCGATCAACAGCGTAAACATCGCTTTCTTGGGGTTTCCTTCCGCTCTGATAAAGTTGTTCATGCCCGAGCCGACAATCATGAAGATGCTGGCCAACAAAATGATCCAAATATAATCGGCCGCCGGCTTCAGCACTTCCGGGCTCGCGCCAAATGCTTTCAAAATCGGATTCAGAAAGATCAGACAGGGAACGGTAAAAAGAATCGAGACAATGATAAGCAAGGTTAAAGCGTTCCCCATCACTTTCTCAGCTTCAGCGGTGTTCTTCTCTCCCAGGCGAATGGAAGTGAGTGCGGTCGCTCCGGTTCCGATCAGGGTGGAAAAAGCCATGATGGTCATCATGATGGGAAAGGAAACGGCAATCCCGGCAATCCCCAGGTCACCGATCCCGTTTCCGATAAACACCCGGTCAATAATGTTGTAGAAGGCGCCGACAAACAAGCCGACAATCATGGGCAAGGAGTAGCTGATCAGTAATTTTATGGTATTTTCTTCACTCAACGCGTTGGTTTTGTTCATGCGCATTTCCTCCAAAACTCAATGATTTCTGCTTAAAACCGGTCTAAAAGGGCCGGCATCTCAATAAAACCGGATTTCCTCATAATCGATATCACTGATCAGGTTGCCAATGGCATTGATTCGGTCATCACTCAATTTTTGCATAAACTCAACGTAATGCATTTTCCATTCGCTCTCGTCGTCTTTTCCGGCAGCCACGATCGATTGAAAATCGAGAAAATCGGCGCGCAGCTCCTCATAAAATACGATTTTTGCGAAAATCGCCAGTTCCATGTCGCCAAAAGTGGCAAAGAGCGCTTCATATTCATCTCCATACAAACAACCGGAATCAAGCAGATCCAAATAGTCATGCAGGGAAGAAAAATAATCCCTGATCAGTTGCACTTTTTCTTCTTTTGTTTCGAGCCGCATCATTTCGTCCAGCAATCGGCGCAAGCGGACGTCGCTCATTCGATCCGCTTCGTTCAGCAAGAGCACAATCGATTTCGTCTTTACTTCTTTTTCCCTGATGATGACGGTTTCCAAGCTGTCATGGTTTGCAGCGTTGATCACTCGCTGAATCAAATTGTTCCGGCACTGGTTCATATAGTCTGTGAGCGGAGGATCGGTTTTCATCTCGTGCTGCAGCCGCTCCATCGCCTGATGAATGGCGGCGGCGATCTGTGAGGCATTCAGCCGGCTGAACATCCGTTGCAACCGGTTGTACTGATTGGCGGAAATTCTGATTTGACCGGCATCCCCCCCTGATAAAATCGAAAAGATGGCATTATTCAATACCAACTCAAAGATGTTGAACAATTCAATCCGGTAATCAAACCTGCACACTTTTCCATAGTCGGTCAGCAGATCCAGCAAGTCCCTCCGGTCGAATCTGCGGCAAAATCGCGTCTCCATTTGCAGGCGTTCCAGATACTGCCGGATATAAAAGACGCCCTGAAGGCGCATGTCATCGACCGCCAAAGGATAATCGATGCTGGCCATGGTATTGTGGGCATCAAAAACAATGCCGTACTTTTTCATAAAGATCGGCAACGATTCATCGATCGTCATATTGTAGGCATCGACGGGCACATCCAATTTGTTTTTCTTTACTTCCTGATAGAGCTGCTTCGTTTCTTCAAATAACCGGCGCAACAATTCCAATCCTTGTTCGTAGATGTTGCGGATATTGCCTGTTTTCAGCTCGGTGACTGCCTGATCCGGGTTGATGAATTGAAGGGTATAGGCATCAACAGCGTAGAGGAGGGAGGCCATGATACTTTCTGCCGTTTCAGAGGTCACGGAAGAACTTTCACCCTGCGTATAGCGCCGGATCAAATCCTGCAGAATGCCCATCAATCCGGCCTGGATGCGATATACCTCCTGACCGGTGAGCAATCCGGCACGAAGTCCTTCATTCAAAAGGGATATCGTATATTGATTCCGCCGGAGGTTCGCTTTTTTTATCTTGCTGCGCGAAACAAGACCGGATCTCTCTTTGTCGTTTTCAAACTCCAAACCTAATCCTCCCCCTCAAATAAAGACTCACGCAGCGATTCGCTTCGGAAATTCTCGGCAAACTCCTCCAGTCTGCTTTTTAAAAGTTCCACCGAACCCGCACACTCACCGTCAAACATCTCCTTCATCATGCTGATCAGTTTGAAATCGCCGATTTTGTCTTCCGTTTCATTTCGCAAATAATAGAAGATCTCGTGCAGTTCCGTAAGTGTTGCCGCGTAATTGTCTTCATGGATATACGGTGATTCGGAAAATACCTCGATCAATTCCTTCGTCACTTCAATGCCCAGTTCCACCCGGCCGTAATCGCGCAACACCTTGTTTCTGGCGACCATCATGTTTTTTACTTCATCGGGAGTCAAGATCAAACCAAATTCTTTTGTCTTCTCATTGAGTTCCAGAATTTCGGTCATATACTTTTCCTGAACCGAGATATTGATTGCGTTGAATATACGGGATAAATACATGAGCTTCCCTTCCTCTCTGAAAGCACGACTTCCCGCCTTTTGCCCCCTTTCATCGGAAACAAATTTGCTCAAAAAGCATCATGTCTTGCAGATACAACCCGGGATCAAACTCAGGCAAAATCGGGAGGGAAACGGAAACTGCTGACCGACCATTCGAAACCCCGGGAATCAAGGGGGGACACCGCGGCCCAACCCTCAGCACAATTTCACAAAAACGGTTGACTTTTCTTTTTGTTTATGTTATATTAGGGTTGGGATAATTTATTATTTATTTTGATATCCCATTTTACCTTATTCCCCTCTTTCATGTCAAATGTTTTTCGGTCGTTCAATTATCTGATTATTTCAACATATATTTTTGTTTTGCCCGTCCCCTGACATCCTTGGCGCCAGACCGGTTGTCAGGGGTTTCGTATGGAAAAGCCGATCTCCGTCAGCCTATGTTTCGCTCTTTTTTAAAGGCCATTATCTCCTCGACCGCTTTCTTGCAGCCCCCCGCTTCCTCAAACCAACGCTTGATTTTCCCGAGATTCACCCGATACTCCGGCGCGGTTGACACCAGATCCAGCGCCTGACGGAGGATTTCCGGCGTCAGCGTATCCTTGTCCAGAGTGATTGAAGCTCCCAGACTGGCAAATCTGCCGGCCATATACGGCTGGTCGCCGCCGATCGGGATCACGACAAAGGGGATTTGCTGATAGACCAGATCGCTCGTTGTGTTCAATCCCCCGTGCGTGACAGCCACATCCGTATATTTCAGAATTTCCCGTTGCGGCACATAGTGTCTTACAATGAAGTTGTCCGGGATCGCGAACCGGGAAACATCGGTATTGTAGGCTGCAATCACGACCACCGTTTCCAAGTCTTCCTTGAAAGCGTTGAAAAATACATCGTAAAGATTCGGATTTGCATTGTTAAAAGCCGTTCCCAACGAAATGAATACCACCTTTTTGCCCTCAAGTCTGTCAAAAGGAAAATCGATCTTTTCCTCCAAAACACTTTCGGGTCCGCCGATAAAACGAAAACTTGGATCATAATCCTCATGCCTTGTCACAAATTCTTTCGCCGTATAAGCAATGTTCAGATCGCCATAATGGGTGATCATCCCGGTCAGCTGCGGCATCTCCACTCCATAGTTTTCTTTCAGCCGGTTGACCATTTTCCTGTACTCGCCGAGAGCCGGGTGATCCTGCATCACTTCCATGCCGACCGTGTTTTCGTTTTGCGGAGCCAATTCCTCCGGTCTGGCAAAAACGGCATGGGAGCAGATCACCGGTACCTTCAAAATTTGTGAAATGATATTGCCGACCGGATACATCGAATCGTAGATCATGTAATCGATGGTTTCCTCTTTGATTTCCTCCAGAATATGCTGAACCACTTTTTCCGTGGATAATAACATGCGCAGAGCGATGTCAAACAACTGTTTGTTCTTGTCGATCCGGGGATTGCCTTTCGGAAGTTTGGCCCCATCCCCCAAGCTTTTGAATATCGCGCCGGTCCTGGCGATTTTTTCCCGAAAATCATCGGTGCAAAAGTAAATCACCTTTTCTCCACGGTTGCTTAACTCCGCGACCAGGCCCAATGTCGGATTGACATGGCCATGTGAAGGGCCGTTTAAAAAAAGAACGGTTGACATGGTTTCTTCTCCCTCTCTTTCCCAATTCTGTCCGGCTTGAACGGGCAATCTCTTTATCCCCGGGAATTGAGCAGCCGGTTCAATTCCGTCCGAAGATACTGGATCCCCTGTCTGGCCGCCTCTTTGCAGTTGTGTTCCCCTTCATATTCAAAAGCCAGATAGCCGTCATAGCCTTGCCCCAGCATTTTCCGAAACAGCGACCGGTAATCGATGATCCCCTGGCCATGTACGGCCGGCTTCAAATATCGGCCGTCCGCACATCGGGTCCCGCTTTCGTCCGCAGTAACCTGCCAGTCCTTGAGATGAGCATTGACCATCACTTTTCCCAACCTCTCACAGGCTTCAAGCGGGTCATCCCCGGCCACCAGCATGTTTCCACAGTCCAGTGTCAGTTTGAGTCCGGGCACTTGCCGGAGAATCGTTTCGATCTCAGCCAGACTGCAAAAAGGCACTCTGAGGTCGGGGTAGTTCTCGATGGTGATGGTGATTTGCTTCGATTGGGCATAAGCGGTAATCTCCTGCAACGCCTGGATTATTTTCGGGAGCACGCTCAGCTTTTCCGCCTCACTTTGAATCTGATCGGCAAACGCGGGAACGAGCATGACCATGGGTGCGGAGAGCTCCTCCGCCTGATCGACAATCCGCTTGCCCAATGCGATGTTTTCCGCATAGACATCCTCTTTGCCGGCAGCCAGATCAACGAAGGCATCGATACAGGAAATTTTCATCCCGTATTTGTCCAGCAGACCGGTAATCTCCCCCGCCGGCCGGCTGAAATCAAACATCAGCAACTCAATCGCCTCAAACCCCTCATCGGCGGCAAACCTGACCACATCCTCCAGCTTCATTTCCCCTGTTCTCATGAGGGGCACCAGCGAATAGGTCATCAGGCTGAATTTCATCTTCTTCCATCCTTTCATCGCTTTTAGCGGTCTGTCCGAACAGCGTCCGTCCCCGCATACAACGCTTCGCAAACTTTGCCGATATCCGCCTGGGCCGCGGGTTCAAACAGCATGGTCATATGGCTGGAGGAAGAGGCGTCCAACAGCTTGAACCGGGGAAACAGCTGCTCCCAACCGCTCCAGTAACATTCATGGTCGATGGCAATTTGATCAGAGGCGGTTGTCAGATAGGGCTGGAGTTCACCGAAAAACAGGCCGCTCTGATTGCGAAAATAGAAGCAGCTCACCCCGGAAGGGTCCGGCAGGGGCAACAGCGGGTATTGATCCAGCTGAAACGCCTCCTGTACGCGGAGATTCTGCTGAAACAACCTCAACAATTCCTCTTCTGTCTTGGCCAGAGACAATCCGCGCTCTCTTCCCAACCGGATCAGTTGCCGCAAAAATTCCTCTTCGTCTCCTGGAAATCCGGCTTCTTCCTGATGAATGAGCTTTTCCCTGACGGATGGCCAATCCCGGCGCGTCCGGTTGAGCAGAGTCATATTGACTGCCTGCAACGCTCTCGTCCGGTTGCTTAAACGGACTTTTTCCCAAGCGGAACGGTCCAGGGTATCCAGCATGACAATGCTGTGAACCTCCTGCCCGGCTTCCTGCAGTTGACGCGCCACTTCATAGGCGAGCACGCCCCCCAGCGAATAGCCGCCCAAATCATAGGGACCTTCGGGCTGCCGGGAGCGAATGATGGAAAGGTAGTAGGAAGCCATCGCCTCAATTCCTCTGATCGGCGCATCCTCCGTCATATGCCCACGCGCCTGAATCCCGTAAAAGGGCCGCCCGCTCTTCTGCGCAATCGTCTGATACCCCTCCAGGCCTCCCCCCTCTCCGTGCAGCCAAAAAACGGGGCGCCCGGAAAAACGCGCATTCAGATGCCTGATTTCCGGAAAGGAAGGCGGGCCGGAGAGAGGCTCAAAAGCCGGCAACATTTTTTCCAAAACCTCCGGTTTCCCAACCAGGGTTTTCTCCTGAAGCTCCCACTCCCTTTCCACCACCTCGGACAAACGCGCTTTCAGCGGAGCAGCCATATGTTTTTTCAACAGGATCAGGGTTTCCCTCGGTTTCTCCGCCAACTCCCTGGCCAGCTCCAAGGCATAAGGGAGAACCTCTCGCTGCGGCAAAATCGGAATGC
Source organism: Thermoactinomyces sp. CICC 10521 (assembly GCF_016055135.1). NCBI lineage: Bacteria > Bacillati > Bacillota > Bacilli > Caryophanales > Thermoactinomycetaceae > Thermoactinomyces > Thermoactinomyces sp. CICC 10521. Next base: position 18,661 of record NZ_JAECVZ010000037.1, read on the forward strand.
CCACTCCTCTCGCCGCCAATTCCGACCCCCTGAAGTTTTTGCCGGTAAACAAAATCTCCTGCGCCAACGGGTTTCCCAATTTTTCAGGCAAGATCAAAGTCGCCCCGTCCCCGGGGGTAAATCCGTACTTCATGTGATTGCAGGCATATGTGCTTTCCCGGCTCATGATGACAAAGTCGCAAAACAGCCCCAGACACCATCCCCCGCCAAGCCCGTGTCCCTGCATCGCCGCGATGACAGGGATTTCACACTCCAGAGCCAGGCTGTAAAGATGGAGATCGGTCATTTTGGCCTTTCCCTCATACAGAGCCAACAGGCCTTCCCGGCTGCCCCCGCAGGCAAAATAGCGGTCATAGCCGGTCAGGATGACCACCTTGAAGTCGGGCCGGGAGCGAATCGCGGCAAAGGCTTCCATCAGCCCCGTGATCAACTCCGTGGAAAAGGTATTTTTATGGATTCGGTCCTGCATCGTCACTTGCACAATCCCCGGTGCAATCTCACCCCAGTCCACTGCCGGCAGCCGGGTTTGCAGCTCATTTCCCTTGCCGCCAGGACCATCACTTTCCGCAGCGGAATCCTCTCTGCTCCGCTGCCTTTTATCCAAAAATTCCGCCAGTTTGACATAGGCGGTTTCCGGGCTGATTTCACCGGCTTGCAGCGCGCGAAACAGTTCCTTTGTATTCATACCGGCCATTCACCCCCGTCATTTCCCGAACAGCGCATTGATTCGCTCTCTCACCTCTGGCTGGTGAAACGTCTTTTCATGCATCATCACTTCCCGCTCCACAATCGACGGCAGTTCTTCGCGAATCGGGGCAACCAGATGGTCTTTGAGCAGGATGAGGGAATACCTCGGCTTTTCGGCAATCTGACGCGCCAATTCCAGGGCATGGCCAAGAACCTCCGCTCTGGGCAGAACGGGGAAAGGAATCCCCCGTTTTTCCAATTCCGCCCCCCGGTACGTTCCGGAGTTGATCAACAGCTCTTCAGTCAGGCTGATTCCCAGTTTCCTCGGCAAAATGCAAGTTGCGCCCATCCCGGGGGTAAACCCGTATTTCATAAAATTGGTCGTATAGACGCTTTCCCTGCTCAAAATCACAAAGTCGGCAAACAAGCCCATGATAAAGCCACCGCCGATGCCGTGCCCTTGCATCGCTGCAATGACAGGGATTTTGCAGTCCAGCGCCAGGCTGTAAACATTCTTGTCGGTAAATTTCTCCCTGCCTTCATGGATCGCCAGCAGCCCCTCCCGGGTTCCGCCCGAAGCGAAGTAACTGTCATATCCGGTTAAAACCACAACTTTGTAGACATTGCTCGCCTCAATGACGGCGAAGGCTTCAAGCAAACCGTCAATTAACTCCTTTGAGAACGTATTTTTATGAACCCGGTCCTCCATGGTCAAAAGCACGATCTCCGGCTCGATTTCCTGAAAGTGAACAACCGATGCCATCGCCCGCTCGCTCCTTTCTTTAGCAAAATGGGTTCATTCCTCCCAGGGAAACTTTCCCGTTTCGATGTACCGATAGATTCCGGTCAGATTTTGCGGGTCTGAGAACATTTCCAAATTGGCCTTGACGGCGATCGGCTTTGCCTGCGCCAGGGGCTCGCTAATCCTCTGCATGTAGCGCTTGTACTTCACTACCGCACTTTTTGATAAAGGTTTCAGCCGCAGCAAATGCTTGCGGAGCAAAGAGCGGCTGTCATCGTCACAAGCGTCGACCAGTCCCCAGGATGCGGCTTGTTCGGCCGAGATCGCCTTGGTCATGACCGTCATGTAATTGGCTTTGGCCGTGCCGGTGCGGCGAATGAGAAACGGAAGCACCGCCGCGGGAAACACGCCGAACAACAGCTCCGACAGGCTGAATTGCGCCGTCCGTTCAGCCAGGACAATATCGCTGGCGGCGACAAATCCGATCCCTCCCGCATTCACTTTTCCCCTCACGTGTGAAATGGTCAGGAGAGGGCCGGTTGCCAGGCGCATCCACAGATCATATAAGCGCCCGGGATTGCGTTCACTCTGTCTGCCGTTTGCCATCCGGTCATGCATCTCCTGAAAGTCGGCCCCAAAACAAAAAACGTCCGGCAGCCCTTCCATGACCAGGATTTTGGCTGATTCCTCATACCGGTCAAGCACGTGATGGCATTCCTCCACCATGCGGTCATTGATCGTGTTGTTCGCCTCCGGACGATAAAACTGCAAAAAACAAATCTGCTGCTGCTCCCTCACCTTCACCGTTTGATACTCCATCATAACCACCGATACTCCCGATGAAATTCACGAATCTCCTCCAAAACCAAACGGTTTTTTCCACGGGTCGCGTCCAATGCCCCCGGGATGAAGTCAAGATCGAGCTTCACGTTGCGCGTTCCGAATTTCACTGCATGGCTGCCGAGCAATAATTGTTCATATTCCTCCATCGACAAACGGTAGCGATTATTCAGCTGCTCTTCCACTTGAAAGCGGCGCAGCCTTTCCTGCCCCTGAGGTGTCACGACCCCGCTGTAAAATTCCGAGCAGCAGCCCGAGCCGTAGGAGAAACAGCCGATGCGTTTCGGCGTATCAAAGTTCCCTTGGTCGATCGTGCTCAGCAAAGATAAAAGAACGCTGCCCCCCATGATATTCCCGACGCGCTGGCAGTACCTCAGCCCCGGCAACACCCTCCGCTCAAAATCAGCCTCAATCTCCTGCGGCTTGGCCTTCACCAGTTTCCGCATCATGGTGCGGTGCGCTCCTTTGACCATCCCGCCGAACGGCGTGTGAAAGCAGAGATATTGGAACGTTTGCCGGTAGTCGACATCGGCGACGCGTTTTTGGTATTCCAAAAAGGTTTGTTCGCAGCAATCGAGGTAAGACAGCAAAGACAGGTCGGCATTTCCGGCTTCACTGTCCGGGATCGGTCGGCAGGTATCCATCACCTCATAGCCGTAATAGCCGTTCGCCCCGACATCCACCTGAAACAGGTAAGGGGTTTCGCTAATCAACAGGGCAACTGCTCCCGCTCCGCCGCTGGGCTCCGCATAAGACCAGTCCTGGGTCAGCGCCTCGCCCCCTTCCGCAACCAAAAAACGCGAGATGTCACTGGCGATTACCAGCGCTTTAGCACCGGGAGAGGTTTGGGACAAGATGAAATTGACGGCCATTTGCAAACCGGCAGTCCCGGAGTAACAGGCTTGTTTCAATTCAAACAGGCGGCAGTTTCGGCTCAGCCCCAAATAGTGGTGAATGTAAGTACTGATCGATTTGCCAAAGTCGATCCCCGACTCGGAGCAGGTGATCAGAAGTTCGATCCGCTCTTTTTCCTCTTCGGATAAAGCGTCGACAATCGGCTTGGCCGCATTTACTCCACAGGTCACCGGGTCTTCAAAGGGAAGTGCTACGGCTTTTTCTTTCATCAATAAATTTTCAAAGCGGGTTTCATCCAATGCCCGATGCTGAGCCAGTTCCATGACGTCCAGGTAAGCGGTTCCGCCAAAAACATTCATTGCCTCAATTCCGACAGCAACCATGTGCTGATCCCCTCCCGAAGATTACATTTCTTTTTTCAAACAAATCGCGGTATTGATGCCACCGAAGCCGATGCTCAAACTCAAGGCATGGGTGATATCGGCCGGAAGCGCCTCGCCCCGCACCCAGGGGAATGATTCGTCAATCGGTTCTTGCAGATTGCGGGTGGGATGAAGCCGTGATTCCTTCATCTGCAAGAGGGTGGCGATGATTTCCACGATCCCCGCTGCGCTGAGGCCGTGGCCGGTGACCGATTTGGTCGCATTGATGCGGGCATGCGCAAGACCGCATTCAGCCAATGCCCGCAGCTCCGTCTCATCCCCGATGCGTGAACCGGTTCCATGCGGATTGATGTAATCGATCTCTTCCGGAGCGAGTCCGGCCTGCCCCAATGCTTTGCGAATGACGCGGACCTCGCCTTCAAAGGAAGGATTGGGATTGCGATTTCCATCCATCCCCCACGCCCATCCCGAAATGCGGGCATACGGTTTGACTCCGCGTCTTCGAGCCGTTTCCGCCCGTTCGATCACCACGGCTCCGCAGTTTTCCCCGTAAATAAAGCCGTCCCGGTTCTTGTCAAAAGGGCGGCAGGCCAAATCAGGCCGGTTCGCATAGCGGTCAGAACCCATCGCCCCCAAAGAGCGAAAGGCCTGACACTCCATATGGGAAAGATCGGTCAAGACCCCGAGGGCGATGCAAATATCGACCTGACCCGAGAGTACCGCCTGGCAGGCCTGGATTACCGCCAATTGCCCGCTCGCCGATGCACCGCCGACGGTACAAGCGAATCCCCGGATGCCAAACTGTTCCGTGCAAAGCGCACAAATATCGCTGTCCATAAAGGAAAGCGCGTAAGCCGGAGAGATAAAATGCGGCTTGTCACGGTAAGCTTCAAAGGTTTGAAGCAATTCCCGCTGCTGAAAGTTGGACCCGCCCGCAATCAGTCCGATCCGGGCGGAATCGGCCTCATCCAACTTCGCCTCCCGCCATGCTTCCTCAAGGGTGATCAAGGCCACATGGGCGGAATAGGATGCCGTTCGCAGCAGTTTTTTGGAAAGGCGATCCGGATAGGAAAGTTCCGCGATCTCCGCGCCGATAAAGGAAGTCCCCTTCTGCCGGCCCGGCCGTTTCATGATTCCGAAGGCATGCTCCCCCCGCATCAGGGCAGATGTAAAGGCGGCTTTACCCTGACCGCTGGCGGAAGTGATGCCTGCCCCGGTGATTTGCAAATCAGACGGGCTGTAGCTCATTTTGTGATGCCTCCCCGGTGCAATAGTTGCTCGGCCTCTTCAATGTCGATATCGCCTGCCTGAACCCGGCGTATGAATTCCTCCAGGTTTAACCCGGCCGGCTCCTGCTTCGCTTCTTTTCCCGCATCAGACAGTTTCTCTTTCAGATATGCGGCAAACCGGCGCAGGTTCGAATATTCATAGATGTTGTTGGCGGTAAGCGAGATCCCGTAGCGCTTGTTCACCGCCTGGATCCACTCCACACCAATGATGGAGTCCAGTCCCAGATCAATCAGCTCCGCATCTATATCCACCTCTTCTCTGTCCATGGAAAGTGATTCCGCCAAACTGGAGACCAAAAATTCCAGTACGTCTTCCCCGGAGACAGATGAGAGGGAAACAGCCGGATGGGTTTCCTCCGTTTTTGCGGCAGGCTGCAATTCGGGCGGAAGCGGAACCAGGGAAGCTGCGGAAAGCCCGGCCGGCTCCTGTCCGTTCATCTCCTGTGCCAAAAAGACGGCAAAGCGGCGGAGATCAGGATATTCATAGATGATGTTGGCAGTAAGCTCCACCCCATACCGTCTGTTCACGGACTGAATCCATTCCACTCCGACAATCGAGTCCATCCCCAGCTCAATAAACGGCGTTTCCGCATCCAGCTCGGCCCGGTCCATGACCAGGACATCCGCCAGCATTGCTGCCAGTTCTTCCTCAATGCTCTCTCCGGCTGCCTCCGCTCCTGCGGCCAAAGAATCTGTTTTTTCTGCAGTTAAAGGCGACAGGACAATCCGCCCCGGTTTCGGTTTGGGCTGATGGTTTCCGATCACGGCAGGCATGTCCGGCAACGTGCGCTTCCCGGGAACGGAAACCTTTGGTGGTTGAGGCGCCTCCGGGTGAACAACGGGATCGCGCAAAACCATCGGAGTCAAAACCGGCGGTGTCCCCTGCTCGGTGCTGCTCGTCCCATGCTCTTTTCCGGGTACCCAGTAAGTGTTTCTGGCAAAAGGGTAAGTCGGCAGATGCAGGCGGTGCGGATCTGTTCCGGCAAACAACAGCTCCCATTCCGGCTCATAGCCCTGACAGTAAAACTCGGCCAAGGCCAAAAGGGTTTCCTGGTACTGCACAGGATCTTCACGCAAACCGACGCTTTGTTTGAGCAGATCACGCACATACGTTTGAATCGCTTTTTGGCCGGTAAACCGGTTCGGTACCTGACCGTGAACGATATGCGGCATTTTCTCTTGACCGGCCGCTTGTTTCAATGCATAAATGGCATCCTCTCTGCCCTGTACGACCACGGCACAGCGATGGCGGAAATGCTGGCGTCCGTTCAAAAGAGTGTAACTGAGAGGCAATAAATCTTCTTCCCTCCACTCTTCCTTCTCCAGAAAAGCGATCATGTCGCTGATCTTCGCTTCCAGCGCCTCCCGGGTCTTGGCGGACAGAGCGAGCAAGTAATAAGGAAGACGGTGCCGG
>NZ_JAECVZ010000038.1:0-23156 GCF_016055135.1 Thermoactinomyces sp. CICC 10521
AGCCAGGATCAAACTCTCCGATAAAGATCTAGCTCAAAAAGAATCAACAGGTCATGCTTCACTCTTTAGTTTTCAAGGAACACATCGAAATTCTTTTTCTCAACCGCGTTTCGCGGCGACAATTTATATATTATCAAACCGAAAAGCAAGTGTCAAGAACTTTTTTTCGAGAACATCGATATCGCAAAAGCGACAGAAAATAATATAACAAGCACTATACGGTTATGTCAACTGTTTTTTTTCACCTCTGCCCCAGAACTTGATTGAGTGCATCATGGGTCAACCGGTTTAATCTCTCTACTTTTTGATCACTGTCGACATCAAGATAAGGAGATGCTTTCAAAATCTCAAACACTTTTTTCAACTTCTCCTCACCATACGTCTCCACCAGATTTTTAAATTGAAGATATGCGCTCAAATAATAGCGTCCCGCCTCATCCGACGGCAAACGCTCCAGCCTTTTCTGCTCCAATTCGGCGATGGACAAGGGCTGAAACTGCCGTGGTACCGAATGAATCCAATGGAAGTCCGGCAACAGATGCGCCTCATAAAACATCGCCGCCCCTTCCTGAAGCCAATACGCAGCATTATCATTGGTCAATTCGCTGATCAACTGGTGCGTCAGTTCATGGATCATGCCGGAAGCAAACCATGCCGGGTCCACATTTTCGGCGATAAACTTAATTGACTGATTCGCTTCATGCCATCCCGCCGCCCACCCGGGCAATGAGGGTTTCACTGATTCGCGGAATAGCTCGGGATCCTGGTACAGCTTTACCTCAACCCGGCCCGGAGTCCATCCGTATTTACGATTAAAAGCGGCCACACCCTTGCTCAATGAGGAAAAGGCCAATCGCGCGAGCTTTTGCAAGGAGGCATCCGTATAATAAACGGAAATCATCCCGTTTCCCAAGCGGGCAAAAACCAAGTCGGAATCCTTCCATCCATTGCGCGTCCGCTCGAACAAAACAGGAAAAGAGACGCGGTGAAACTCTTCTCTTAACCGGTAAGTTTGCTCCAAATGCACTTTAACCCGATTTTCACTCAATTCGGTAAAACAGACGGGATGAATATGGAACGAACCCGGTTTCATCACTTTTACCGCATCCTGAAACCAACGTTTCTGCTCCTGGATGTACATCGGCTTTCCGCTGTTCAGCAGGGGAACATACAATTTCCATTTATGCTCGTTAACCGCTTTTTCCTTCTGCTTAAGCAAACGAAGGATTTCCTTCTCCTTATTCTGATCGGCCAGATGGCAACCGGCACTCTGCTCCGCCCTGCCGCTGTTCGGGACAAGCAACAACAGACAGGAGATCAGGCATGATAGAAGAACCCGGATGACCGGCACAGGCATTGAATTTCCTCCTTTACACCGGAATACTCCCTTAGTTTGAATCGATTGCCAAAGGTTATACACCAATTCGGCGCCGTCGGTGATAAACAAAAAATGGGGCTGTCCGGCATATTCCGAACAAACCCCAAATCATCCGATTTCATATCGCGCCCAGATAGATAAAACGGAACACAAAAATCACCCCGAGTATATACACCAAAGGATGAACCCGTTTGCCTTCCCCCGCAGCCAATTTCAGAAGCGGATAAATGATGAACCCGGCGGCAATTCCGGTGGCAATGCTGAAGGACAGAGGCATCAGAATCATGGTGATAAAAGCGGGGACTGCATCAGAGAAGGAATCCCATTCAATTTTTCGCAAATTCCCCGCCATCAGCACCCCGACGATGATCAAAGCCGGAGAGGTGATCGCCGGCACGGAAGCAAGTGTCTCCACGATCGGAAAGAAAAAAATGGAGACTGCAAAGCACAGCGCTGTCGTAACCGATGTCATGCCGGTTCGTCCTCCAGAAGCGACTCCGGCGGTCGATTCGATATACGAAGTGACTGTGGAGGTGCCAAAGACGGCTCCCACCATCGTGGCAATCGAATCGGTCAGCAAAGCACGCCCCGCCCGCGGAAGTTTATTCTCTTTCAGCAGACCGGCCTGACTAGCCACACCGACCAATGTTCCGGCATTATCAAACAAATCCACAAACAGAAATGAGAAGACGATCGTAAAAATTCCCAGATCGAAGGCACCTTTTAAATCCAGATGCATAAAGGTCGGTGCCACGCTCGGCGGCATGGAGAAAACATGGGACGGGATCTTCACTTGCCCGGTGAACATGCCAACGACCGCCGTCACGATCATGCCGATAAAAATCGCCCCTTTCACCCGGCGAACCATCAGGATGACCGTAATCAGCAGCCCGAACAGTGTCAGCAAAATTTCCGGTTTTTGAATCGCCGGATTCAGGGAAACAAAAGTAGCCGAAGAAGGAATAATGATGGCAGCATTTTTAAACCCGATAAAGGCGATAAAAAGCCCGATTCCTGACGAAACGGCATATTTCAATGTTACCGGCATCGAATTGATAATCATTTCGCGAATCTTGGTAACGGTCAGCAAAAAGAAAACGACCCCGGAAATAAAAACTGCACCGAGAGCCTGTTGCCACGGAATCTTCATTCCCAGAACAACCGTAAACGCAAAGTAAGATAATAACCCTACCCCCGGTGCCAACGCAATTGGATAGTTGGCGACAACCCCCATCAAAAACGTGCCGACGATGGCCGAGAGAGCAGTCCCCATAAAGACCGCTCCCAGGTTCATGCCCGCTTTGCCCAAAAGTGACGGAGCCAGCAACAAGATGTACGCCATCGTGAAAAATGTGGTGACGCCCGCTAAAATCTCCGTTTTCAAGTTGGTTTTGTGCTCGTCAAAACGGAAATATTTGGCAATGGTTGTCATATTGTCTCCCCTTTTCGATCATTCCCATTCGATGGTTGATGGCGGTTTGGAAGTGATATCGTAAACCACGCGGTTCACATCATCCACCTCGTTAATGATGCGGTTGGAAATCCGCTCCAACAGGTCAAAGGGAAGCCGGGCCCAATCCGCTGTCATCCCGTCAATGGAAGTTACCGCGCGAATCCCCACCGTATAGGCATAGGTCCGTACATCTCCCATCACACCCACGCTGCGAAAATCGGGAAGTGCGGTGAAATACTGCCAAATCTCCCGATCCAATCCCGCTTTTTTAATCTCTTCGCGCAGAATCGCATCCGAATCGCGAACGATACGCAATTTTTCTTCTGTCACTTCACCAATCACGCGAATGCCGAGCCCCGGTCCCGGGAAAGGCTGGCGCCAGACAATTTCTTCCGGCAGGCCAAGATCAAGCCCCACTTGGCGCACTTCGTCCTTAAACAGCGTATTGAGCGGCTCGATCAATTCCATTTTCATATCTTCCGGCAATCCGCCCACGTTATGGTGCGATTTGATCGTATGGGCCGTCTCTGTGCCCGATTCGATAATATCCGTATATAATGTTCCTTGCCCCAGGAAGCGGTGGTCTCCGAATTTGGCCGACTCTTCCTCAAAGACCCGGATAAACTCATTCCCGATGATTTTCCGTTTCTGTTCAGGATCGGTAACGCCTTTGAGCTTGCTCAAGAAGCGGTCTTTTGCATCCACTTTCACCAGATTCATCTTGAAATTTTTCCCGAATGTCTCAACGACGCTTTCTGCTTCTCCTTTGCGGAGCAAGCCGTGATCGACGAACATGCAGGTGAGCTGATCCCCGATCGCCTTATGAATTAATGCGGCCACCACGGAAGAATCGACACCGCCGCTCAAAGCGCACAATACTTTTTGGTCACCCACCTGTTCGCGGATTTCGCGCACTTTGTCTTCAATAAACGTTTTCATGCTCCAATCACCGGAACAGTGGCAAACGTCATAAAGAAAATGGCGAATCATGTCCAATCCGTGCAAAGAATGGCTCACTTCGGGATGAAATTGCACGGCATAGATGTTTGCTTCCGGGTTGCTCATTGAGGCAACGGAGGCAGAGTCGGTTTTGGCATCCACCCGGAATCCTTCCGGCGGCGCAGTAACCACGTCGCTATGGCTCATCCAAACCGTTTCCTTTTTGTCAAGGCCTTTGAAAAGCGGGCTGTCGGACACCACTTCGATTTCCGCTTTTCCGTACTCCCGCCTGTGCGCGCGCTCTACCTTTGCTCCAAAGTGGTAAGCGATCATCTGCATTCCGTAACAAATCCCCAAAATCGGGACGCCGAGTTCAAAGATTTCCGGATCGCACTTTGGCGCATTTTCAGCGTATACGCTGTTGGGACCACCTGAAAAAACAATCCCTTTCAGATTCATTTCTTTCAGTTTTGCCGCTGAAACCGTATAGGGGAGCAGTTCGCTGAAAACGCCGAGATCACGGATTCGGCGCGCGATCAACTGGTTATACTGGCCGCCGAAATCCAAAACGACAACGCGTTCCAATGTTTTTTCCATCAACCATCCCTCTTTTCACCAATACTAAAAAACCGGGGTCCCATACCGCAAAACGGCGATACAAGACTCCGGCCATAAAAAACGATTCTTCATTTGCAAACGAGATGAAGAAGCATGAGTTCCGAAGACTTATCACCCGTAGTCCGGCTATTTACGGCAGCCGGGTAGAAACGTTCAGGCCGTATCCCCAAACATATACGGTTTTCAGGCAGAAAAAAATCAACCTTATGATAACAAGCCGTCATAAACGCGGTCAAGCAAAGGATAGCGCCAATCAACTATTTCCATTTTTTCGAGATTTGCCTTTGACAACGGTTCTGTCTATACGATTCTCCCGAAGCAGCGAGTTCATACGTGATTGATTGCCTTTCCCGCCCGGGGATGACATTTTTTTCTGCTATGTTATAATTATCCTTAGCCACTTACTTAAAATTAGTTATAAAATAATTTACAGGCTCATCGCACACTCTAATTTTATTAATCCAAAGAAATGGAGGAGCAACAGATGTCGTTAATTTTTAACCCGTTTACGCAAAAAAATGTTACGTTGAATAACCGGATCGTTCTTTCTCCAATGTGCATGTATTCAGCCGATGACGATGGCAAAGTAACTGATTGGCATATTGTCCATTACGGTACGAGAGCCGCGGGAAAAGTCGGACTGCTCATACTGGAAGCCACCGCAGTGGAAAGCCGGGGACGAATCAGCGCCAAAGACCTGGGCTTGTGGAATGATGAGCAAATGGCAGGGTTAAAGCAGATCGTTTCCTTCGCCCATTCGCAAGGAGTAAAAGCAGGAATCCAATTGGCTCACGCCGGGCGAAAAGCGGAAGTGGACGAAAGAATTATCGCTCCGAGTGCCATTCCGTTCAGTGAAGGAGGTCCCGTACCTGCGGAAATGGGACCCAAAGAGATCTCCGAAGTGATTCAGGCTTTTGCCGACAGCGCCAGACGGGCAAAAGAAATCGGCTTCGATGTCGTCGAGATCCACGCTGCACACGGATACTTGCTTCATGAATTCCTCTCTCCCCTCAGCAACAAGCGGACGGATGAATACGGCGGCGATTTGGAAGGGCGCTCCCGCCTGTTGAAAGAAGTGATCAAAGCCGTTCAGGCTGAATGGGGACAGGAACGTCCGCTTTACGTTCGCATCTCTGCCGTCGATTATCATCCCGACGGATTGCAAATTGAGGACAGCATCGCTTTGGCCCGTTTGCTCAAGGAATGGGGAGTCGACCTGATTGACGTTTCATCCGGAGGCCTTATTCCCAACCCGCCTTCCCGCATTTTCCCGGGTTATCAGGTTGCCTTTGCTGAAGCGATCAAAAAACAGGTTGGCATTGCCACTGGTGCCGTTGGTCTGATTACGACGACGGAACAGGCGGAAGAAATCCTCGGCAACGAGCGGGCCGACCTCGTTTTCCTGGCCAGAGAGCTCCTGCGCGATCCTTACTGGGTTCTCCATGCCGCACAGAAACTCGGAATTAATGATCTCGCACCGAACCAATACAGCAGAGCCTTTTAATCTATAATAAACACGCCCCCATGGAGCAACATTCCCACGGGGGCGTTTCATTATTGACCGACCGATCATCCATCAATCCATTTGCCGCCAACGGATTGGCGCATGAGAGTCTGTTTAAAAGCGAACCTTTTGCCTGGAAAGTTGTTCTTCGAGATAGGCGAATTTTTTCTTCACCCGTTCATCCAGCGGATCGCCGTTCAGGGTGGTCATCAAATACAAATAATAAAACAGCCTCCTGTACCCAACAAAAAATTCGACTTGCTCCTCCCATCCCTCATCCAGTTCATTTTCCAAAAAGTAACCTTCCATAAACGGGCCGAGGAACCGGGCTTTCCATTCATCCTGCCAGCTTTCCGGAACTGCGGATAAAACATGGTATACGGCAATGGCAATATCGTATGTATAAAAGTGGAATTTCATCCGATGGAAATGAACGGGAATAATCTCTTTAGCCGAACCGATCAAAAAATTTCCATGGTGAAAATCATTGTGAATGATTCCATAGGAACGATTCGTTCTGGAAAAGGAAGCGATTCTTTGCATTGAGGAAATAAAGCGGTCGACCAGCCGACCTTCGATAAAGGAAAAATCACGATGGTAAATTTCCCCTTCATTCCAATCATCAAATGAAGGAACTTCAAACCGTTCCAAAAAACGCCTGGAGAGAGAATGAATCTTTCCCATCGTTTCTCCCCATCTCCGAAACAAAGCCGGATTCCATTCTGCCGAATCAGCCGGACTCACCTTTCTGCCCGCAGGTTTTTCAAAGGAATAGATGCAACAGGGAAAGGGAAGGCGTACAATTGTCTCCACCGTCTGCCCACGAGCGGATAATATTTGTTTGGGAACGGGAACCCCTCCCCTGCGCAAGAAAGAAATCCATTGCAGTTCAGAATGCAATTGGGCTTTATCCTTGGCAGCAATTGGAACGAGCTGCAAAAAACAGGACTCGCCATCCCGTTCATATTCATAGATGCCTTGATCGTCGCCGCCGGCATACTTCAAGGTGCTTTCCGTTCCTTTAAACCTTCTGCACGCTTCTTCCACAATCTCTTTTTTCCACATAACATTAACCCACCTATCTGATTCCATTCCTTGCAAAATGAAGAATGTTCAAGATTTTTAATTTGATCTTTTTCCCCATCATAACATTAGCAGCCTTTGCTTTCTAACAAAAAGCTGCTGAATTCATCAGCAGCATCATTCCAAATAAGATTTTGGGTTTACCGTATGTCCGTTTTTCCAAACCTCAAAATGCAGATGGTTACCGGTCGCGCCGACAGAGTCCCCGTTGTTGCCCACAGCGGCAATCCGTTCCCCGCGGGTTACATGTTCACCGGCATGAACGGTAACCGTGCTCAAGAACATGTGAGCGTATCGGGTCATCAGCCCGTTTGGATGTTGAATATCGATAAACACTCCGTAACCTTCAGGGTCAGAGGTGCTCACCCGCAATACCACGCCATCATCGGCGGCATAAATCGGGGTTCCCGCCGGACGCGGGAAGTCGTCTCCCTTGTGGAAGTGATTTCCGCGATTCTGCATATAATTCCAATAAACAAAACCGCGGGTAGTCGGCCAGCCCAACACTCCGTTACCGGAATCAGAGTAACCGGCATATTTTTTCAGTACCTCATTTTCTTGCTGTTCATATTGCTGCAATTCGGCTTTATGCTTATCCAGTTCAGCTTCATATTGCTTAACCGCTTCATTTGCCTTCTTCATTTCCGCATTCAGGCTCTTTTGCTTCTCTTGCAGCTCCGCCTGTTGCTTTTGCAAATTTTGCTGTGCGGTCAGATATTCATTAAATACCTGATAATCGCTCTCCACGATCAGGCGCAGCACTTCGTATCGTTTGAGAAAATCACTGAAAGAACCGGCAGCGAGCAACTGGGCCATGTATCCATTGTCCCCTTGCAGATAAATCCGATTCAATTTGTCTCCCAAAGCCTGCCTCGATTGCTCCAACACTTTCTTGTTGGATTCGATGCTTTTGTTCAACTTGGCAATCTGATCGTTCAAAGCGCCTGCTTTGGCCTCAATCTCATTAATGGCCTTCTTCTTGTCTTCGATCATCTTTTCGACTTTGTCAATTTCCGCTTTAGACGCAGTTTGTTTTGATTTGATATCTTTCAACTTTTGTTTGCCCTCGTCAGCGTTGGAGGACGCGTTTGCAGTCGGAATCGTCTTGTCCACAGGCCCGAAAGACAGCCCAAACGCCAAACAAACAGCGAGAACGGACATGACCAGTTTGCTCTTCATCAGCCTTCTCCTCTTTCCCATTGTATGTAACGGTAACCCTGATCTCTTTATTCCCTCATCATTTTATCAACAATAGAAGAATTGTCTCAGTTTTTGCCCGAAAAATTACCTTTTTGTCTACATTTTATATTTCCAAAGACCCCATCCATCACCATATCGGAAGATAAAAGCGAAAATCAACCTCTGCGTAAAAATAAAAACTCCCGCAGGAAAATTCCCGCAGGAGTTGAACAGATCGGGCGATTACATCATGCCGCCCATGCCGCCCATACCCATGTCCGGAGCACCGGATGCGTTTTTGTTTTCTTCCGGTTTGTCGGCAACAACCGCTTCCGTGGTCAGGAACATAGCGGCAACAGAAGCAGCGTTTTGCAAAGCGGAACGGGTTACTTTTGCCGGATCCACAACACCAGCTTGGATCATGTTTACCCATTCGCCAGTGAGGGCGTTGAATCCGATGCCTACGTCTTCTTTTTTCAAGCGTTCAACGATGATCGAACCTTCGAGACCTGCGTTGTGGGCAATTTGACGTACCGGTTCTTCAAGTGCACGTTTGATAATGCTTACGCCGGTTTTTTCATCACCCACAGGCAAGGAAGCCTCGAGTTCAGCTACAGAGCGGATCACGTTCACAAGCGCGGTACCGCCTCCGGCTACAATTCCTTCTTCAACTGCAGCACGGGTTGCGTTGAGTGCGTCCTCGATCCGCAATTTTTTCTCTTTCAGCTCGGTTTCGGTAGCAGCGCCCACTTTGATCACAGCTACGCCGCCAGCCAACTTAGCCAAGCGCTCTTGCAATTTTTCTTTGTCGAATTCGGAAGTGGTTTCTTCCAATTGTTGACGGATTTGAGCCACGCGCGCTTTGATTTCGCTTTGGTCACCATAACCGTCGACGATGATCGTATCTTCTTTGTTCACGCGCACTTGACGGGCACGGCCGAGCTGTTCAAGTCCGGTCGTTTTGAGGTCGAGACCCAATTCTTCGGTGATTCTTTGACCACCGGTAAGAATGGCGATATCATCGAGCATCGCTTTGCGGCGATCACCGAATCCAGGAGCTTTTACGGCAACAGCGGTGAAGGTACCGCGCAATTTGTTCACAACCAGGGTGGCAAGCGCTTCCCCTTCCACGTCTTCAGCGATGATCAAGAGCTGTTTGCCTTGTTGCACCACTTTTTCAAGGATCGGGAGGATTTCTTGGATGTTGCTGATTTTTTTGTCGGTGATCAAGATGTACGGTTCATCGAGAACAGCTTCCATTTTGTCCGTATCGGTAATCATGTACGGGGAGATGTAACCGCGGTCGAATTGCATCCCTTCAACCACTTCGAGTTCAGTGTTGAAGCCTTTGGATTCTTCAACGGTGATAACCCCGTCTTTACCCACTTTTTCCATTGCTTCGGCAATCAATTGGCCGGTTTCTTCGTCGTTGGCGGAAATAGCGGCTACTTGGGCGATCGAATCTTTGCCTTCGATCGGTTTTGCAATTTCCTTGATCTCATTTACCGCAGCATTTACTGCTTTTTCGATCCCTTTGCGCAATACCATGGGATTAGCGCCGGCAGCCACGTTTTTGAGACCTTCACGGATAATCGCTTGAGCGAGAACCGTAGCGGTGGTGGTACCATCCCCGGCTACATCGTTGGTTTTGGTGGCAACTTCTTTTACGAGTTGTGCACCCATGTTTTCAAAAGCATCTTCCAATTCAATTTCTTTTGCAATGGTTACACCGTCATTGGTGATGAGCGGAGAACCGAACTTTCTTTCTAAAACGACGTTGCGTCCTTTCGGACCAAGGGTTACTTTCACAGCATTTGCAAGCGCGTCAACCCCACGCAGCATCGCACGGCGTGCATCTTCGCTGAATTTGATATCTTTAGCCATTTTCTTCCGTCCCCTTTCTTATGTAGGGTAATAATTTACACTCTCGTGTTTTAATGCAGGCGTATTGCTCAATCCGCCGCATTCTTGGCCCAACGAAGGCCTTTCTATGAAATCATCTCAGGCGGGATGGGATTGTTTACTCCACGATCGCGAGGATATCGCTTTCACGAAGGATGAGATATTCTTTTTCGCCGTACTTCACTTCGGTACCGGCATACTTGGAGAAGATCACCAGATCTCCTTCTTTTACTTCAAGAGGAATGCGGCTGCCTTTTTCGTCAATACGTCCGGTGCCGACAGCCACGATCCGTCCTTCTTGCGGTTTTTCTTTTGCGGTTTCCGGAAGGACGATACCGCTGGCCGTTTTTTCCTCTTTCTCAACGGGCTCCAATACAACACGGTCACCTAATGGTTTGATCATGGTAATAACCCTCCTTCATGAGGTGGATAATTTTGTCGATTGTTAGCACTCGCGACGGATGAGTGCTAACACAATTATTATGATATTCATCTATCCGGCATTTTTCAAGTATGCGGAAAAAAATTAATCAAAAAAAGAAAGGAGATGAATCGAGGAAAGTGCCAAACTCACTGTTCACCTGGTCCGGTCAAAATCACCTTCATTTCCGGTTCGGGCTGTCCTTTTCTCATCTCTTTCATTCGTCCCGTCCATGGAAAATGAATGGTTCTCCGATTTCTTCCGCAAAAACTGAATCACTTTTTCAGCAGAGATCCCGCCAAGATCCACTGATTCCTGCTCCCCGTGCTGTCCTCGGTCAACAGGGCCGGACCCGCCGAGTTCAATCGACCAACCGGTATGGAATATCCCTTTGCCGGTGGACATGTTTTGCCTTACACCTTCCGTCCATTTCAAGAGACTGACGGCTCCATTCACCAATACCTTGCAAACAGCGGAACGGACAGACGGAGACAGCAATAGGGCGGCAAAGCCGACAAGCAGCAACCAGCCGTACGATGAACGATTGGAATGCGAATTCCTCCACATCATATAATCTCCTCCAAATGGGTGTAGTCAAGAAAAGTGTGCCCCATCCGGATCTAATTATGTAGAAAAACAGCAGCCATCGACCGGGAATGATGGCTGCCTTAATGTTAATAGACTCCGTCCATCTCCACCTCTTCTTCCTCTTCCTTCTCCATCCTGCGGTACAGCCAGGCGGACAGGCCGACGCTGATCTCGTACAACAGGATGAGCGGGATGAAGATGAGAATGTTCGACACCAGATTGGGCGGAGCAATCAACGCGGAGAACACGACCAGGATAAAGTAAGCCACTCGTCTCATCTTGTTCAGAAACGCCGGAGTGATCAGGCGGATGCGCGTCAAGAACAGGACAATCACGGGCAACTCAAAAAAGAGGGCCAAAGGCAAAACGATGCTGAACAAAAAGTTAAACGCATCGTCCACCCCATACAGCATGGGAACCCCCATTTTTTCACTCAAGGAAAATAAAAAATCCATCACATTTGGAAAAACAACAAAATAACCGAATAACGCGCCGGCAACAAACAAGCCGACGACAACGGGAATGTAAAGCAACGCCGCCCGCTGCTCCTCTTTCTTCAATCCGGGGCGAACAAACTGCCACAGATGGTACATGATCACCGGTGAAGTGAAGACCAACGCCAGGATCATCGAGATCTCCATATAAATCAGAATCGGATCGGCCGGTTTAAAAACGGTCAAATGATATCCATGAAAAGCGTGATCCTTGATATAGCGGAAAATATCGATGGAATAATAAAAACTGATGACCAACATCACCAGGAAGAACAGCAATATCCAGATAATCCTCCGCCTCAGTTCCTCCAGATGTTCCGTCAACGGCTGCACTTGTTCCTCATTCATGTGCTTACTCCCCTAATTCTCCCGGCTCGATTTGTTTTACTTTCGCCATTTCCACCTGATTCTGTGTCTGCTCTCCGGGAAAATGCTTCAGAAAATAGATGAGTGTTTGCAACTCAATCGTCAGATCAATATTGTGAATGCGAATATGGGGCGGTGCGATCAGACGGGCCGGAGTAAAGTTCAGGATACCGCGAATGCCCGCCTGCACCAGGAAGTCCGTTGTCGCTTGTGCCACATTGACGGGCACGGTTAAGATCGCAACTTCCACATGGTGCAGTTCGATCACCTCTTGGAGGCGGTCCATCGAATAAACGGGAATTCCGTCCACATCGCTGCCGATTTTGGACAAATCCTGGTCAAATCCGGCCACGATCTTTGTATTGTGGCTGCGATAAAAATTGTACCGGAGCAAAGCGGTTCCCAGGTTGCCAACGCCGACGAGAACCACGTTGGTCACTTCGTCTTGCTTCAAAAAATCACGCAAGAACTGTAACAAGTAGGTCACGTTGTAACCATAACCCTTCTTTCCCAGCTCACCCAAATAGGAAAAATCACGGCGAATGGTGGCCGGATCGATCTGCAACGCATCGCTTAAATCTGCCGATGAAACGCGTTGCTTCCCGATGGCATGCAATTTTTCCAGGTAGCGGTAATAAAGGGGCAAACGCTTGGCTGTCACTTGTGGTATTTTATTTTCAGGCATCTGCGCGCTTGCACCTCCATTTTCGTGAATTTGCGCACATAAAATTTATCATTCAGTCGGGCTTTGCCACCCGCTCGCAAGTCGACAATTATTTGAGTATAAAAGCCCATTGCTTTCGCGTCGGCTGAAACGTGATTGCCAAATCAAATCCCCTGTTGCAAAGGTGAAGATCAAAATCAATATACCACAATTTGATACACTTTCGATAATCAATTGAAGCGGCTTTCTCTCAAAAAGCCAACGTTTCCCCCGGAGTAAACAAATAATGGACAGGCTGGTCATGCGGCAGCGGGTAAACGGTTGCAACCACCTGTTCCGAATAAGCAACTCCCAGGCGAACCGCATGGCCGGCCCGGGCAAAAAAGCGGTCATAATATCCCCCGCCGTACCCCAACCGGTAACCCCTGCGATCGAATCCGACACCGGGCACCACCGCCAACCGGATGCGTTCAGGCTCAACCGCCTTCGCTTCATCTTCAAGCGGTTCCAAAATGCCGTACGCTCCTGGTTGCAATTCCTCAAAGCTGTCGACGCGGAACAGTTTCATCTCCCTCGTTTCGGGAAGCGCCCGGGGTAAGACGACCGTTTTTCCGAAAGACCAAGCCTTCTCAATGGCGGGACGCACATCCACTTCCCGGCGAATCGGCATATAGAATAAAACAGTATCCGATGTTAGAAAAGTATCCCATTCCACTATTTTCCGACAGATGGAAGCCGAACCGCTCCGCCGCCTCTCATCGGATAACTCTTGACGGACCTTCAGCAAATGACGTCGCAACTCTTCTTTATTCTGCATGTGTTTCATCCTTTTAGATCGAGCAGAGTGATTATTTATCATTTTACCAAAAAAACATGGTGCAGTAGAAGATCACGCGAAATTGCTCTCCCTCCACATTTGCCCTTGGCATGAAAACTCATTTAAACTTACGGTAGAGAACAGGCTGCCGGTACAGGATCCCTGGAGGCAGGTCCGGAGTTCCCCGGATCTTGCCGTTTTTTGCAGAAAACATTCATATCTTGTCAAACACAACCAGTAATAAAATTTTAGCAAAACCATGAGTGGAACGGCATCCTCCTGACTGACCATTTGGATCACCCGGAGTGCAAGAGTCCCCAAACGACCCTGAATGCAATCAAATTTTCACGGATACACATATTTTTCTTCAAAAACGAGGTGGAACCATGATATTGCAAGCAACGAATATTCATAAAACCTATGGGGGAACGGTCATCCTGGATGGTGTTGATATACAGGTGAACAATCAGGAACGGGTCGGGTTAATCGGCCCCAACGGCGCGGGCAAATCGACGCTGCTAAAAATCATCATCGGAGAAATCCCTGCGGACCAAGGGGAAATCCAGATTGCCAGAAAAGCGCAAATCGGTTTTTTGGCTCAGGACAGCGGGTTGGATTCCTCTTTGACCATCTGGGAAGAGCTTCTCGCTGTTTTTTCCGGTCTGCGCGAACTGGAAAACCAATTGCGCCAACTGGAACGGGAAATGGGCAAAGAAGAAGTTTATACAAATGAAAAGCAATACCAAAAAATACTTGAAAAATATGCTTCCCTGCAGGAGAAATTTGAAGAAAGCGGCGGTTATGCATTTGAAGCGCGCATCCGCGGCACTTTGCACGGATTGGGACTCGGAGAGTTAGACTGGAAAAATACGCTTGTCTCCTCTCTGAGCGGCGGGCAGAAAACGCGAGTGGCCTTGGCCAAAATGCTCCTGACAGAGCCTGATCTGCTGATCCTGGACGAACCGACCAACTATCTCGACATGAACGCCGTCGCCTGGCTGGAGCAAACACTCCTTAATTACAGCGGCTCCGTTTTGGTCGTCTCCCACGACCGTTATTTTCTCGATCGCTTGGTCACGGTCATCTATGAACTGGATCATGCGCGGGTGACGCGCTATCCCGGCAATTACACCGCGTATGTCAAACAAAAAGAAGAAAATCTCGCACGAGAATTGAAAATGTATGAGAAACAGCAGGCAGAGATCAAACGAATGGAGGAATTCATCCAGCGCAATATCGCCCGTAAATCAACGACGAAAAGAGCGCAAAGCCGGCGCAGGCAACTGGAAAAAATCGAACGGATCGACAAGCCCCATACCGGAAAACGGGAGGCGGCCATCCGCTTTGAAGCAGCGGTCACCAGCGGACGTGAGGTACTGAAGGCCACAAACCTCTCAATCGGTTACCAAGAACCGCTTCTCACCGGCTTACAGTTTACCATTGAACGCGGCGAGCACATCGCCTTGCTCGGCCCCAACGGAGTGGGAAAATCGACTCTCCTCAAAACGATTGCCAACAAGCTTCCCGCCCTGTCCGGCGAGCTAAAATGGGGCGTTCAGGTGGAGATCGACTATTACGATCAGGAGCAAAAAGACCTTGATCCGCAGAAACAAGTGATCGATGAAATATGGGATGAACATCCGCATCTGGATCAGACGAGCATCCGCTCTTATCTCGGTCAGTTTTTGTTCAGCGGCGAAGATGTGTTTAAACAGGTTCAGGATTTAAGCGGCGGAGAAAAGGCCCGGCTCTCCCTGTGCAAGCGCATGCTGAACCAAGCCAATTTCCTGTTGATGGATGAGCCGACCAACCATCTGGATCTGGTGAGCAAAGAACGCCTGGAACAAGCACTTGAAGGCTATTTGGGCACACTGTTGTTCGTCTCGCACGACCGCTATTTTATCAAGCGGCTGGCTACGAGGATCTGGGAAATCACCCCGGAAGGGATCAAAGATTACCATGGCGATTACGAATGGTATCTGGAGAAAAAAGCAATGGAGAAGCTGGAAAAAGAACAGGAAGAGAAAAAAGATGAGACCTCCCCGCACAAACAGGCCGAAGCCTATCGCCGCAAGGAAAAAGAGGAACAACGCGAGCGCAAAAAACGGGAACTGAAAGTGAAGGATCTGGAAGAAGAGATTGCGCAGATCGAAGCGGAAATCGCCCATATTCACGAACAGCTGTGTCAGCCCGAACTTTTCAATGACCCGCTCAAAAGCGCTTCACTGCAAAAAGAACTGGCGGCAAAAGAAGAGCGGTTAACGCAAAAAACAGAAGAATGGCTTGAGCTGGCGGAATGAACACCGGCTTATCCACAGGTTGGCCCGCCATTTATGCACAAATAAAGCCGATGCCCCGAATTGGAACATCGGCTTTATTTGTGCCTAGCCGATGAGCGGAAGATTCGCATCGGCATTCAAGGTCAAATCCGCATAATGGCCGTCGAGAAACTGATACGTGCCCGCGGCGGCAATCATCGCTGCGTTATCGGTACACAGCTCCAGCGGCGGAATGCGCAAATCAATCTTTTCCTCTTTGCACCGCTTGGAAAGCCGCACTCTCAACCCGCTGTTGGCTGACACACCCCCGGCCAGCAACAACTGGTTCACCCCCGTTTTTTTGACGGCGAGCATCGCTTTCTCCACCAGCACATCCAGCACCGCATCCTGAAAACTGGCCGCCAGGTCTGCGTAATGAATCTCTTCTTTGCGCTGATTCGCATTATGGACGAGATTCAGCACCGCCGATTTTAACCCGCTAAAACTGAAATCGAGCGAATCCGATTCCAGCCAGGCGCGCGGCAGCGGATAACTGGGTTTTCCCTCCAGGGCCAGCCGGTCAATCTGCGGCCCTCCGGGATAAGGGAGTTTCATCAGTCGCGCCACTTTGTCAAATGCTTCCCCGGCGGCATCATCCCTGGTTTTCCCCAGACGCTCAAATTGGTTATGCCCTTTCATGTAGATCAATTCCGTATGCCCTCCGGATACGACAAGGGCAACGAGCGGAAAGGAAAGGGGCTTGATCAGATGATTCGCGTAAATGTGCCCGGCGATATGGTGCACCGGAACCAGCGGTTTGCCGAGGGAAAAAGCGAGCGCTTTGGCGGCAGAAACACCGATCAGCAAGGCCCCGACCAAACCCGGTCCTTGTGTGACGGCAACGGCATCCAGCTCATTTCTCCCCACTCCCGCTTCTTCCAGCGCCTTTTGCACGATAATCGTAATGCGCTCCACATGGCGCCGCGAAGCCACTTCAGGAACCACGCCGCCAAATTTGCGGTGCACGTCCATCTGCGAAGAAATCACATTGGACAGGAGTTCCGTCCCCCCGCGCACGACCGCGGCCGAGGTTTCATCACAGCTTGTTTCAATTCCCAGTATGAGCGTTTCTCTCTGCATGTTCATTTAATGTCACCCACATAATAATGGCGTCTTCTTTATTATCCGTATAGTATTCTTTTCTCAATCCCGCCCGGGTAAACCCCAATTTGTCGTAAAGCGATTGTGCGACCGTGTTGGAAACGCGTACCTCCAACGTCATTTTATCGGCCCCCAACTTCCGGGCGAGATCCATCACATACAAAAGCGTCGCTTCCCCCAAACCCGTTCCCCGATAGTCAGGATGGATGGCGATATTCGTGATGTGCGCTTCATCCAAAATAAGCCAAAACCCGCAGTACCCCGCGACAATTCCGTCAACGGTAACCACCGTGTAATGGGCAAACTGGTTAAAAACCAATTCATTGTAAAAAGCCTGCCGCGGCCAGGGAGCGGAAAAGGAATGATTCTCAATAACCTCGATACGCGAAAGATCGCTTAACTCCATCGGGCGAAAACCGACTTCACCAGGTGCGCTTTTAACCATTCTCCCCCTCTTCCTTCCCGTGCTTTTTGAGCCAGTTGGCTTCGGCTTCAGTCAGCTGCAAATAGTTGGGAGCGAAGTCGGCATGTTCCGGAGGCTCATGATTGCTCCATTTCTGATAGGCCGCCCATGCCAAATGACTTGGTCGCGGGAGGTTTTCCGGCCCGATCCCGAAGCTGGCCCGTTCCCCCAAGTATTCCTCAATCGTCTGGCGAAAACGCTCCACATCATCACCCAAAAACAAAACCGGCTTTTCCAGTGCCTTTATTTGCTCCAGCCAACTTTCGACCGGTACGACTTGCTGAGGAAGCACTTCAGTCATTTCCCCGTCCTTCGCGGCAAACACACCAGAATAGACGCGACGCCGCCGGGCATCAAACAGCGGAACAACCAATCCGTCGAAGCGAATGCCGTTCATGGCAAGAACCGTCAGGCTGGATTCGCTGTACAAAGGCAGTTCGCGCGCCCAAGCCATTGTTTTGGCCGTTGTCACGCCGATGCGGATGCCCGTATAAGAACCGGGACCGGAAGTAACCGCCAACGCATGGAGATCGTCAAGGCTCAGATCCAATTCAGTCAAGAGCTGCTCAATGGTGGGCATCAATCGCACCGAATGGTTTTTATGCAGGTTGGTAATAACTTCCCCCAATACCCGCTTCGTTTCCAAATCAAAGACGGCCACCCCCATCACGAGAGTAGAGGTATCCATCGCAAGCAGTTTCATGCCTGACACAACTCCTTACATAATGAGTTCCAACGAGGATGACCGGAGGCCATTTCAATCCGGCGATCACCGTCGGCCTGAACCGTGATCGACAGCCACAGCGTTTCCTCGGGAAGAAGCGGCTTCACCTGCGAAGCCCACTCCACTAAGCAAATTCCATCTCCATAAAAATATTCCTCCAACCCCAATTCTTCTTCCGGCTCTTCAATTCGATATACATCCATGTGATAAAATGGAAGCTTGCCTTCATATTCCTTGATAATGGTAAAGGTAGGGCTGTCAACCGGTTCTTGAATCCCAAGCCCTCCGGCCAGCCCTTTGGCAAAGGTCGTTTTGCCGGCACCCAGGTCTCCTTCCAAGGCCAACACATCCCCCGGCTTCAAGAAGGAAGCGAGCTTGGCCGCAAGCTCTTTTGTCTCCTTCTCTCCGCGGGTCACGATGATACAGCGCTCCATGTGATCACCCGTTCTTTCTTGATAATCAAAGCGAATTCTTCCAAACTTACTACCATCATTGACTTTGGCTAACCGATTTCATGCGTGCACAAAAAAATAAAGGACCGCAGCTACCGCCACAGTCCATCCGTTTTATTTGGAGCGGGTGAAGGGAATCGAACCCTCGCATTCGGCTTGGAAGGCCGATGTTCTACCACTGAACTACACCCGCAAATATGGGGATTAATTTTTAAAAATGGTCGGGGTGACAGGATTTGAACCTGCGACCTCCTCGTCCCGAACGAGGCGCTCTGCCAAGCTGAGCCACACCCCGGTCTCATGGTGCGGTCGGCGAGACTCGAACTCGCACGGCCATACGGCCACTACCCCCTCAAGATAGCGTGTCTGCCAATTCCACCACGACCGCTCAAACGATGCTCCTGGTGCGGGTGGAGGGACTTGAACCCCCACGCCAGAGGCGCTAGAACCTAAATCTAGTGCGTCTGCCAATTCCGCCACACCCGCTTACGATCAGTAAGGGTTGGTGTCTTTCCCTTTCGTTTCAGGGTATCTCGCATCGACAAGTAATAATTTATCATGCAGTAAAAAGAAAGTCAACCACCAATTTTAATGTTTTAACTTTCAAAAATCATACCCGTCCAATCGCATGAGAGCATATTACATTCCACCACTTCCCATGCATAAAAACAGGGATTCCCGGGCACGGGCCAAGCTCAAACGGCGGGCCACACGGCGATCCATTCTTGTTTCGCAACCGGATCAGAGCTGGGCGGGACCACGATTCATCCGTGATGGATTTTGCCATGTTCCGGACTTGCAAGTCTTCGGCTCCACCGGATCGTCGCGAACCGTCCCCCGATTTCACGCGATTTCGCAAACTTCACCGATCCCGATTCGGGAAGTTTGATTTGGTTGCGCACTGCTTTGATTGTCGGTTTTCCGTTCATTCCACTCTGCTGGATTTGTTGATGAGAGCCGCTTGCTCTTCGGTGGACCCGGATGATATTTGAATGCCTTGTGATGAATTCAGCTCTTGGAATGTAACGTTCCAACTTTATAAAACAGGGAGAGTCGGACATGACATTGCGATCACTATGAACAGTTCAAAACTTCATCACCCATTGCCAATTTTAAAACCAATATTTCCATGTACAAAAAAAGAGAGCAAACGACGGTCAGGGTTGAGAGAAAGAGAAAAAACTTCTCCTCCCTCACCTGACGCCCGCTCTCATCCCCATAGTTGAAGCCAGGCGGGGTCTTCCCGCTCGCAAAGATATAAAAAAAGCGCCACCCGGCAAAGGTGACGCGATTTCATATGGTGAGCCATGAAGGACTCGAACCTTCGACACCCTGATTAAAAGTCAGGTGCTCTACCAACTGAGCTAATGGCTCAAATAAAAATGGCTGGGGAAGTAGGATTCGAACCTACGCATCACGGAGTCAAAGTCCGTTGCCTTACCGCTTGGCTATTCCCCAGCGAATGGGGCGATCGGTGGGAATCGAACCCACGAATGCCGGAGCCACAATCCGGTGCGTTAACCACTTCGCCACGACCGCCGCAAAATGGCGGAGCTGACGGGATTCGAACCCGCGATCTCCTGCGTGACAGGCAGGCATGTTAGGCCTCTACACCACAGCTCCGCATATGAAATTTTCCTCATGGTGGACGCTGACGGGATCGAACCGCCGACCCTCTGCTTGTAAGGCAGATGCTCTCCCAGCTGAGCTAAGCGTCCGCAAATGGTGACCCGTAGGGGATTCGAACCCCTGCATGCCAGCGTGAAAGGCTGGTGTGTTAAACCGCTTCACCAACGGGCCACAAGGCACAAAAAGTGGCGGAGAGAGAGGGATTCGAACCCTCGCGGGGCCAGATAGCCCCCTAACGGTTTAGCAAACCGTCCTCTTCGGCCTCTTGAGTATCTCTCCGCGTCTGGCTCCTCAGGCAGGACTCGAACCTGCAACCTACCGGTTAACAGCCGGGTGCTCTACCATTGAGCTACTGAGGAATATAATTTAAGAGACGAATGTTATTATAACTCAGTGCCGCATTGTTTGCAAGTCTTTTTTATGACTTTCTTTTCATTGTCGCTTTCGTTCCGGCGACAATTAATACATTACCATGCCGAAGGAAAATAGTCAACCCTTTTTTCACAGGAAAATAAATTTAATTTTTCATCCGTACAAATCCCTGAAGGAAGCAAGCCAAAACCGACTTGCTTCCCGATTTTCGTTAGTCTCTGCTGAAAATACGCAACAGGTTTTTAAAGATAATGATAAAGTCGAGATATAACATCAACGCTCCGAAGATCGCCAGCTTGGTTCCTGTCTCTTCATCATATACCTGCTGGCTCATCGCCTTGATTTTTTGAATATCATAAGCGGTGACCCCGCAGAAGAGCACAACCAAGGCGTAAGAGATGATCAGGTCGAGCATCGAACTCTTGACAAAGAATATATTAACGACCGAAGCCAGAACCAATCCCAGGATAAGCATCAGGGCAATTGATCCAAACCGGGTCATATCGATTTTCGTCACATAGCCGAATGCCGCAAACAGACCAAACATCCCGGCGGAGATAAAGAAAGCGGCGGCGACTGTTTGGACGTTGAAATAGGCTAAAATGAGCGAAAGTGTCACGCCGTTGAGCGCGGCATACAGAAAAAATGAAAAAGTGGCAGCAAACGGCGACATTCTTCCCAACAAAGAGGAAAGGGCCATCACAATAATAAACTCGGCGATGACAATTCCCCAAAACACCCCTGAATGCGTGGCCAAATAATAAGGAACATTGGGATTACCGGAAAGTACGAGGGCAATAATCGCTGTCATCATCAAGCCCGCAAACATCCATCCAAACACACGGGGCATCAGGCGCTGCGCGGAGTAAGCGAGCGAAGTGTGATTCGTCCCCGGATATTGCGATTGATTCACGAAAGAATCCCTCCAAAAATATTCATTTATTTTTAAAAACAGTATATTCCTTATTGCACCTCTTAATCAAGCAATGCTGGCACCTTTCATTCATCTTTCATATTCTGCTCCATAACCCCCGTTTTTTTCCTGCTTCTAATGAATCATCCCGGACTCATCCATTCTCCGTTTGGTCTCTTCCGTACCGAGCTGGTAAATCATGCGGTAGATTTTTCGCAGTGTTCCATCTTCTTTGACATTCTCTTGGCTCTCATTGTCCAGAAACGGGATATGCGCTTTGACAAAGGTCGTAAAATCTTCTTCTTCCGCTTCCCGGAACAATCGCTCCAACCGCTCGATCTCCTCCTCCGTCGCCTTGATTTCAAAATCATAATTGGCGTCATTTACTTCAAGATGATCCCGAATCTCTCCCGAGCGCTGGCCGATCTCCACGGTCACATAGTAAGTTTTTTTGTCATCCATCAGGGACACCTCCAATCTCACTTTTTCCTATTCTTCGCAAAAACATACCCCCATTTCGTTTTGACCAATGCCTCTTTCAATGCGAAAATGAAGAAGACCATCTTCCGGAAATGAGGAGGAACCAACGGGTCAAAAGACAGAGGAGGCAGAGCAATGACAACCGACATCGGGCAAACCCGTTATTCGAGGCAAATTCTCTTTGCCCCCATCGGAGAGGAAGGACAGGCAAAATTGCTTCGCTCCCGTGTGGCCATCGTTGGCATGGGAGCATTGGGAACGGCTTTGGCCAACCATATGGTCCGCTCCGGCATAGGGTACGTGCGCCTGATCGACCGCGACTTTGTGGAAGCGAGCAATTTGCAGCGGCAAATGCTTTATGATGAACAGGATGCAAAAGAACACATGCCAAAGGCGATCGCAGCCAGCCGCAAGCTGAAAGCGGTAAACGGCGCGGTTGAAATCGAGCCGCACATCGCGGATCTCAACTGGCAAAATGCGGAACAACTCCTTACCGGGGTCGATTTGATTCTCGACGGCTCGGACAACTTTCAGGTTCGGTACCTGATCAACGATGTCAGCATCAAGCATGGCATCCCGTGGATTTATGGCGGGGCTGTCAGTTCCCGCGGCATGACCTATACGATCATCCCCGGAGAAACCCCCTGCTTGCGCTGCCTTTTTCCAGATGCGCCTGCCCCGGGATCGGCCGAGACTTGCGACACCGCCGGCGTGATCGGCCCGATTATCCATGTTGTGGCCGCTTATCAGGCGGCGGAAGCGCTAAAATGGCTGGTCGGCGCCAAAGACCGGCTTGATCCCCGCCTGCGCCACTTTGAACTGTGGCATAACCATCATCACGCAATGGATGTTGGGGAGAAAATCGCTGCCGACTGCCCCGCCTGCCAAAAGAAGATCTTTTCTTATCTCGACCCGCAGGAAAAACGGGGAACCGAAGTGTCCATGTGCGGCCGGGAAACCGTGCAGATCACCCTGCCGTCTTCTTCCTTTTCCCTTGATCTCATCGCGGAACGTCTGAAACAGGCGGGAACAGTCACCCGCAATCCCTTTATGCTGCGGGCCGATTTGGGAGAATACCGCTTTGCCGTATTTCCGGACGGGCGAATTTTGGTTCAGGGAACGACCGAAATTCCGTTGGCCAAATCACTGGTGGCCAAATATATCGGCCTGTAAAAAAAGCGAATGGATTGGTCTCCATTCGCTGAGATTGATGACAAACCCCCCCCTTTTCTTCGGAAAAGGAATGGGGTTTTGTATATTTCTAGGATATATACAGATAAAGTAAACCTGATGTGACC
>NZ_JAECVZ010000039.1:0-20169 GCF_016055135.1 Thermoactinomyces sp. CICC 10521
GTCGACAAAAAGCTGTCCCAAAGTTTGCAAAAGGTACGCATCAGTAACGTCATGCAAAAGTTGAATGTGAAAGGACGGTCCCAAGCCGTAGTGGAGTTGGTAAGATTGGGCGAATTAAAGATATAGTCTGCATGTGACCCTGCCGCATTTACAAAGAAGGCAGGGGTTTTTTGTGTGGAGAAAAGGGCTGCCTGGATTAATGCCCTCAGTGCAACGTTTGACCAGGTAGACGGGTTGCAAATCAATGAAGATGAAGCCTAGGTCGTCGGCAGATCTTCAACTGGTACACAAAGGACGGGTGGGAGCGGATCACCAGCATTAAACCAAGGGTAAGAAAGAAGTAGCAAATGAGCTACGCTTGATTCAAAACTCCATTTATTGTGGGGACTTTATCTTAAATCAATATATCAAATCAAGATCGGCGGGTGTAAGAAACAAATCCGCAACCCTAGAGAGAAATGGCTGGTATTTACAAATCATCATGTGCCAATTGTCTCTCGGGAAACGTGGGTAAAGGACTGAGAGTATACTTCTTAATGATCTAGGGGAAATTAATACCAAAAATCATTATTTATACGTTTTACATAAGTAATTTTTAAGGAAAGAAGAGGTTATAATTAATGAACGAACAAAACGGTAAAAAATCAGTAACCTTTTATATAAATGATCGGGAATTTCAAGCGGAGCCTGGCCAAACTATTTTAGATGCGGCTACCGCTCAACAGTATACGATCCCAAGTATTTGTTACCATCCGGCGTTAGGTTCTATTCAAACGTGCGATACATGTCATGTAGAGGTAAATGGGCAATTGGTACGGGCTTGTACGACGCCCGTGACCGAAGGGATGAGAGTGGATACCTGTTCTAAGTGGGTAAAGGAAGCACAGTATGAAGCAATGAGTCGCATCTTGAAAAATCACGAACTTTATTGCACCGTTTGCGACAACAATAACGGTAATTGTGTCGTACATAACACAGCGGAATTATTGGAGATCGAGCACCAGAAATATAAGTTTGAAACAAAGCCCTACCCCCCTGACAATTCCCATCCTTTTTACCGTTATGAACCGGATCAATGTATTTTATGTGGTCGTTGTGTGGAAGCTTGTCAGGATCTTCAAGTAAATGAAACACTTACCATTGACTGGAATCGGGATGTGCCTCGCGTTATCTGGGATAATGATGTACCTATTGACCAATCCTCGTGCGTGTCGTGTGGCCATTGCGTAACTGTTTGTCCCTGCAACGCTTTGATGGAAAAGTCGATGCTGGGCGAAGCTGGTTATCTTACTGGAATTCCTAAGGATATACTCGAACCGATGATTGATATTACAAAAGAAGTGGAGCCGGGATATAAAGAAATCTTTGCTATTTCGGAGATCGAAGCGTCCATGCGCAAATCGCGCATCAAGAAAACTAAAACGGTTTGTACCTATTGTGGGGTGGGATGCAGCTTTGAGATTTGGACAAAAGGCCGCCAAATTCTGAAAGTTGAACCTCAAGCGGATGCACCCGTAAACAACATTTCCACCTGCGTCAAAGGAAAATTCGGATGGGATTTCGTCAATAGCGAAGATAGACTGACAAAGCCCTTGATTCGTAAAGGAGATGCGTTTGTCGAAGCTACGTGGGAAGAGGCGTTGAACTTAGTCGCGACGAGATTGCAAGGAATTAAAGATAAATATGGTGCAGACTCGATCGGTTTTATTGCCTCATCCAAGTGCACAAATGAAGAAAATTACCTGTTCCAAAAACTGGCTCGGGCTGTCTTTGGAACAAATAATGTGGACAATTGTTCCCGTTATTGTCAATCACCGGCTACGATGGGGTTAATGAGGACGGTAGGTATTGGGGGCGATACCGGAACGATTGAAGATCTACAAAAAGCTGATTTGGTCTTGATTGTGGGGGCTAATGCTGCAGAATCCCATCCTGTTTTGGCGACGCGCATTAAACGGGCCCATAAGCTTCATGGGAAAAAGTTGGCTGTTATTGATTTGAGAAAACATGAATTAGCCGAACGAGCCGATTTGTATCTGCATCCCAACCCCGGTACGGATTTGATCCTGTTATCGGCGATTACCAAATATATGATCGATCAGGATTGGTATGATAAGTCCTTCATCCAACAACGAGTCAATGGATTTGAAAAATACGTAAAATCACTCGAGAAATTCACATTATCTTACGCCGAAGAAAAAACCGGAATCACACAAAAAGAAATTGTCCAACTGGCTACAATGATCCATGAGGCCAAATCTATGTGCATATGTTGGGCGATGGGAGTAACTCAGCATCTGGGCGGAACGGATACGAGTACCGCGATTTCGAACCTTCTCCTTGTAACGGGGAATTACGGTAGACCGGGAACGGGCGCTTATCCCCTGCGCGGCCATAATAATGTGCAAGGAGCTTGTGACTTTGGTACAATGCCGGCTTGGTTCCCCGGTTACGAACCTGTAGAACATGATGAGGTCAGAGCCCGTTATGAAAAGGCATGGGGAGTGACTTTGCCCAAAAAACCGGGTTTCAATAACCATCAGATGGTAGAGGGGATAAATAAAGGAAAAATTAAGGCGATGTACTTGTTTGGAGAAGATATGGCGCTTGTTGATTCCAACTCCAATCATGTGGAGGCATCTTTTGAGAAGCTTGAATTTTTTGTGGTGCAGGATATCTTTTTTTCTCGAACCGCCCAATATGCGGATGTCGTTTTACCTGCATCCCCCAGTTTAGAGAAAGAGGGGACCTTCACCAATACTGAACGGAGAATACAACGGCTGTACCGTGTTTTGGATCCTTTGGGCGAGTCCAGACCGGATTGGGAAATTATCCAGATGGTCGCCAATAAACTCGGTGCCGGTTGGAACTATCAACACCCAAGTGAAATTATGGAGGAAGCCGCAAGTCTGGCTCCCATATTTGCGGGTGTTTCTTACGAACGCTTAGAAGGTTGGAACAGTCAACTTTGGCCCGTACGGCCAGACGGAACGGATACGCCGCTTTTGTTTACGGAGCGCTTTGGATTTCCGGACGGAAAGGCCCGGCTGTATCCCGTTGATTGGACTTCACCATTTGAACCTGGAACCGAATATAATGTTCATTTAAACAATGGACGGTTGCTTGAACATTTTCATGAAGGAAACATGACCTACCGTTCAAAAGGAATCACGCACAAAGTACCAAACCCATGGGTTGAAATTTCCCCGGAGTTAGCCAAAGAACGAGGGATAAAGGATGGATCACTCGTCCGATTAACGTCGCCTTATGGGGAAGTGGAAGTCCGGGCGCTGGTGACAAATAATGTAGCGAAGAACGAGATCTATTTAACCATGAACACGAGAGATGAAAACAAAGCAGTCAACCGTTTAACGAGTAGTTATTTCGACAAATATACACATACACCCAATTATAAGGAAATGGGAGTAAAATTGGAGGTTATTGAGGCAGAAGGACAATCTCCCCTTCCCAAGGTGAACCATCGATTTGGGAACAGACAACCCCAAATTGGCGTAAGGGTAGAGGAGAAGTGGAACCGACCTGATTTTGTGCCGATCGCCGAACTGTTCAAAGGGGGGCAGTCCCATGGCAAAACCAATTCGTGAAATTAAACCAGTGGAACCGACACCAGAGGAATTACAGTCTCAGGCTTTGATGAAGATCATTGAGTCATTAGCTGACAGCAGGGAAGCCATCATTGACATGTTGGAAATTGCCCGTTACCTGCAGGAGATGGGGATTTTAGCGGCGGTTAAAGCCTTGCTTGAGCAACGGCATGAAGTGGGTTTGATTGTAGTTGAACAGCTTAATCAACCCAAGATGCACCATATCCTGAAAAACGCCATCACACTGATGGAGTTGCTTGGTAAAATCCAACCGGAACAGTTGCAAAGGTTATTGAATGGACTTTTCCGCGGCCTGGAATCAGCTAAACAGAAAAACTTGAATGGGAAAATACCGAGTTTATGGGATTTGGCCAAGTACATTCGTGATCCAGACGTTCGGATTTCAATCGCTTCGATGATGGCTTTGTTGCAGGGGGTGGGCGAATCATTGAGAAATGATTCAGGCCAAACTCACCAAAAGGAGGTTGTCGATGAAAAAAGAAACAATAAAGATCAAGGGAATGAAAAACAAAGAAGATCTTGAAAAAGTGTTGGCAGGTCTTCAGGATGTGTGGGGGGTTCGCCAAGTCGATATTGACCTTTCAAGAGGGGAAGCCGTTCTCTCTTTTAACGAGAAATCGGCCTCATTGCATGATTTCAAACAAGCTGTAATTAATACTGGGTTTCAAGTGGAGGGTGAGCATGAAAATTTGTGAAGTGTGTGGTGCAGAAGAACAGTTCCCGGGTGAAGAAGAAAATGATGAAATTCTCCTCGGTCTTTGTGATCAATGCATGAATGATTTTAAGCAAGGGTTGGAAACGGATTAAAATGTCGCCACATGTCTGAGTCTGTTGACAAACTAGGAAGGGTCAACAGACTTTTTTTGGGTGAAGAAATATAAAAATTAAAGAAAATGTTTCTATGTTCGTTCAACCTGAGATTTGCGTAAAAACCCCTATAGGGGTAATACCACATGCCCGTCAAGCTAAGAAAAAAGTGCAATCCTAGCCTTCTTAAAATACATTGTGAAGCAAGTAGATGGGCCCATTTTGTTCACGACTCCCTTGCGGCATCAATGAAAAAACGACGGGTAATACGACCTTGGTCGGTTCAGGTTTAACAAAAGAAAGTTCTGACGTGGAAAATGCGGTAAAAGGAGCACCTTGCATCGACTACAGCAGTCGGGAGACGACCATTTGGGAGGCGGGATGGAAAAGTCGAGATTTGGATTGGGAAAGAGCGAACGGCTTGCCACGAGAAGGTTTCCCGATCCAAACTGTCGTTCATTGCCCAAACCAATACGCTGGTCTTACTTATGCACAAGGACTTTCAGTCCCTCGCCTCCGCGCATGGTAGATTCCGGAGGTGGAGGTACGCTCTCTCGACGTATATGAGCGCTTGATGGAGGTGAACTCATAATGGAGCTTCCGCAGGTGCGCCTTCGACGGGAAGAGTTGGGGCTTCATTGTACCTCCGAACTCTCGAATGCGCAGCTTACGTGCATCCAAAGGGTTTTTTTCCGCTTTTTGATCATTATCGTATGGTCTATTCATGCCTCATATCAAGTCGGCAAAATTCGTTCTGGGTGGGTATAAATGTTGCCTTGCTGACGGCGTATGAAGCCGACCGTCGTGATTCCCAATTCGTCCGCCAGGTTAAGAGCCAGATCGGTGGGAGCTGATTTGGAAAGGAGGATGCCGACCCCCATTTTGGCGACTTTGAGCAAGACTTCAGAAGAGATGCGTCCGCTGAAGGCAATCAGTTTATCAGATAATGGAAAAGGATGGCGCAACCAAAATCCATATAGCTTGTCCAATGTATTATGACGGCCGATATCCGTGCGAAGAGCGATAATTTTCCCCTGTTCGCACAGGGCGGCATTATGGACACCGCCGGTCTGGCGGAAAGAGGATGATTTTTCCTGCAACATTTCCATCAGGCGATAGCATTCGGAAATGGATATCTTTGCCTGGCTTGTCACGGTTTTGGCTGTTTTGGCGTCATTATAAAAATAGAAGGATTGCCTGCTTTTGCCGCAACAGGAACCGAGCCATCGTTTGGAATAATATTCTTTTGATAGCGTTTGGGGATTTGCCGTTTCCACATAAGCAAAGCCTCTTTTTTGATCAACCTCGAGAGACTTTACTTCCGCGGCGGAACGGATTGCGCCTTCCGCGGCGAGAAAGCCAAGAACCAGCTCCTCCAAGTCGGAGGGACTACAAACGATGGTGGCAAATTCTTCCCCATTGAGCATGATAGTAAGCGGGTACTCGACGGCAACCTCATCTTCCGTATGGTGAACGACGGAATCTTGGCATTTGATGACCCGTTGGCGGGTGGAGATGAGCACGATTGATCCCTCGCTTTCGTGAAAACGATGACATTGGTTGAGATGAGTTCATTTTCGTTCTGTAAAAAATTATTATAGCATATTATGTAAAATAAGGAAACAAAGGTCGAGTTACAAGAGACTTAGCTATGTAAGGATTCAAGATATGTGGAAAAACAGAAGTATTACCACGCCCCTCAGCTGAGTTTTGAAGGATGGAAAGGTTTTTGAAAACAAGTGGCCTTTGCCGCCGCAGGGTCAGCGGAAGCGCCTGGGATCAGAGAGCAGGGAAAACGAGTATGGGTATGTATGTTAAGACATTTTGAACCAAGTTCTAAATTCAAAAAGCCGGAGGCAATCGGAGAAGAGTTTGGTATTATCCCCTAAAGGTTGACTGTGTGAAAAAAGCCCATCTGGTAAAATGGACACACAGACGACCGGAGGGGATTTTTTATGGCTATTAAGGGTCAAAAATTTCGTAATTATACACTTGAATTCAAATTGAAGGCAGTTCGACTTTATCTGGAGGAAGAACTTAGTTACCAATCTGTCGCAGATCAGATGGGAGTTCCCTCAAGCACACAAATCAAGCAATGGGTTAAAAAGTATAAGAACGGAGAATCTCTGGGGGATAAACGTCAGATTAGTTTGTGCAAGAAAGCACGGAGAAACGGTCGACCAAAAACCAAATTTGCAAGCATTGAGGAAGAATTGGCCTATCTGAAAGCAGAGGTGGAGTACCTAAAAAAGCAGTATCCCAATCTTCACGGAAAGGAGTAGTTACAAAAAAGGCTCGTTTCGAAATCCTTGAATCATTACGCGGCAAATATAGATTGACGTGTCTATTAGAGATCGCCGAGGTCTCGCGAGCTGGTTACTACAAGTGGCGAAAGGCTCGTGAGCGGGCCAGCCACCACGCTCAACAGGAACACATCTTAAAAGATCATATCATGGCCATTCATCGTCTTCACCCCTACTACGGCTATTTACGGATGACAGTTGCTCTTCGAAAGGAAGGTTTCCTTGTCAATCACAAACGCGTTTATCGACTAATGAAGGAGCTGGGAATCCGTTCTGTGATCCGTAAAAAGAGGCGTTTCTTTGGAAAGCAGCAGTCTGTTGTATTTCCAAACCGTTTGAATCGAAAGTTCAGCGCAGCAGCGCTGAACAAGAAATGGGTGACGGATGTTACTTATCTGCCGATCAACGGTGGCTTCGTATATCTATCTGCGATTCAGGATTTATACAATAATGAAATCATCGCTTATCACGTCTCGAAACGGAATGATCTGTCATTGGTCATGAAAACATTGGAGAAAGCATGTGAAAACAGAGAAGTGGTGAAAACCCTGATTCATTCAGATCAAGGTTTCCAGTACACTTCCCGGCAGTATAGCAAGAAACTCGAGCAACTAGGAATGGTTGGGAGCCATTCGCGTAAAGGGAACTGCCTAGATAATGCTTGTATCGAATCGTTCTTTTCCCATCTTAAGTCGGAAATGTTACTCCTTCAATGTCCGGAAACCCTTGATGAGTTGTATCAAGCTATTGATCAGTACATTACGTTCTATAACCATGAATGCTCCCAAAAGCGACTTGGCGATCGTTCCCCGGTCGAATACCGGGAAGCGATCGCCGCATAAATACTCGGGCTTTATTTACATAGTCTACTTGCAGGGTTAATACCAGTTCCGTGTGTCCGGCTTTTTTTTAACCGCCGATATAGGACATTTCAA
Organism: Thermoactinomyces sp. CICC 10521; assembly: GCF_016055135.1. NCBI lineage: Bacteria > Bacillati > Bacillota > Bacilli > Caryophanales > Thermoactinomycetaceae > Thermoactinomyces > Thermoactinomyces sp. CICC 10521. The sequence continues at coordinate 7,672 of NZ_JAECVZ010000039.1, forward strand.
TTTTTTTGGCGCGTTTGTCGGCAGGTTGGTGTGAGCGTTTCTCTGAGTAACGGTCTTGGCGCTCTTGCCAGATTTTCCGGATGAAGGCTTCGATTTTTTCATCCGAAGCAGCTGAACGAAGGTAGTCGCGAAGATTATGCCCGGCAGTGGCGAACAGGCACGTGTAAAGAAAGCCGTCCGACGACAGGCGCAAGCGGGTACAGGTGGAACAAAACGGTTCCGTGATGGAAGGAATGATACCGAACTCCGCCTGGGATCCTTGATAGTGAAAACGGGTGGCCACTTCACCCAAGGTGTGGAGTTTTTCTTCGGCCACCGGCATTTCGGCCTGAATGCGGTTTAGAATCTCTTGTTTGGAAACGACTTGTTTCGGGTCCCAGTCATTGCTGTTTCCGACATCCATATATTCGATAAAGCGAACTATATGTCCTTGTTCGCGGAAATGGCGGGCAACTTTTACGATCTCGTGATCGTTGATCCCTTTGATCACGACCATATTGATTTTCACTTGGAGTCCCGCTTTTGCCGCCGCTTCGATTCCTTCCAGGACCTGACTGACTTTATATTTGCGCGAATTGAGCAAGGAAAAGGTTCGGTCATCAAGGGTATCAAGACTAACGTTGACCCGCTTGAGTCCGGCTTGTTTCAGGTCATAGGCATATCGTTTCAAATAAATGCCATTAGTGGTCAGCGCAATGTCTTCAATGGCGTCGATGGAGGAGATCATGCGAATAAGTTTCGAGAGCTCCCGTCTTAGCAGAGGTTCGCCCCCGGTGATACGGACTTTGTTCACGCCCAACCTGGCAAAAATACGAACCAGCCGCTCGATTTCCTCATAGCGGAGCAACTGGGAAGCCGGTAAAAAGGCATGATAGGGACCGAACAGTTCTTCCGGCATGCAGTACCGGCAACGGAAGTTGCAACGGTCCGTCACGGAGATACGTAAATCCCGCAAGGGACGTCCTAGGGAATCCAAAATGGGTTTCATTGAAAAAATCCCCTTTCGCTTGGGTTGTTTAGCCACCGCTGACAAACGGGATCAGCGCCACCTCATCTTCCGCCTGCACCTGTGTATTTTCGCCTGCATACTCGCGGTTGACCGCAATCATGCAGGTTCGAATCAAGTAGCTATATTCCGGATAACGTTCCACCAACAGCTGGCGCAGTTCAGAGACAGACAAACTCTCGTCTGTGGGAACTTCCACCCATCTCCCCAACTTTTCGCCAATGTTGGCAAAACAGAGGATACAGAGTTTTCCGCTCATGCCGATCCTCCTTTTTGCGCGGTTGGATGGTCCACCCAATATGAACCGTCTTCACCAACTTCTTTTTTCCAGATGGGAACCGTCGCTTTAATTTTTTCAATGGCATAACGGCAACCTTTGAAGGCGGCGTCACGGTGCGGGGCGGAAACGGCGATGGCGACCGCAACATCACCGATTTCCAACCGTCCCACCCGGTGAACAATCGCGACCTTGGTGCAGGCAAATTTTTCGGTTACTTCATTGCCGAGTTGTCGCAAAAGTTTTTCGGCCATCTCATGATACGCTTCGTACTCCAGATAGAGCGTCCTTCTTTCTCCGGTCAGTTCGCGCACCGTTCCCATGAACGTGCTGATGGCTCCGCAATTTCGGTCTTTGACCCAATCGATTAAAGGGGTGAGCTCAATTTTTTCATGAGTCACCGCAAAGTTTTTCATTGTGATCAACTCCCATCGTTTTAAGCAAAAATTCCAGCAAACCTTCGACCTGTTGCGTCGTCCAAACTGGATAGGGAAGTGACGGGGGTGAAAACCGGGAAAGAATCGCCACGATGTTTGAAACCTGGTGAATCAACTCGAGCTCTGCTTCGTTTTTGAGTAAAACGACTTTAGGGTATGGCTCCCGTTTAAACCCTTCCACCAAAACGATATCCATGTCTGACATGGCGGCGATCAGCATCTCGAGCGTAGTGGGTTGTCGGCGAATCCAAGCGGTTTTTTGCCGGGAGGTAATGGCAATGGTATGCGCGCCCGCTTGGCTGTGTTTCCATGTGTCCGTTCCGGGGTGATCGAGCGTGAAATCATGCGCGCCGTCATGTTTGATGGTTCCGACGCGAAGGTCGAACCGGGAGAGTTCTGAGATTAAACGGCAAACGAGTGCGGTTTTACCTGAATTTTTGTAGCCGACGATTTGCAAAACTTTTGGGCGCACATCATCACTCCCATTTTTTCAACATGATCGCCCGAACCAAATCCCCTTTTTGTACCCCACGGCCTCCGGAAGGCACGATGATGAGGCAGTTGGCATCCCGGATCGTTAAAGTGATGCTGGACTTCTCCATTCCGGCGGGCCGGACGAACACTTTGCCTTCTTTGATTGAATAGATACCGCGGACAAATCGTTCAAAGGGTGAAGGTTTGTGAAAGTTTTCTGCCATGATAGCGGTAAAGACAGACAGATCGGGAGGGGTTTTGCCCATCATTCCTAACAAAACCGGACGGACGAACAATTCAAATCCGACAAAGCAAGCCCCGGGGTTTCCGGACAGGGCAAACAGGAATTTGTTTTTGAAAACACCAACGGTGGTGGGGCTCCCGGGACGCATCGCCAATTTGTTAAAAAGCATTTGTCCGTCCCAACGTGAAAAGAAATCGACCAGAATGTCATAATCGCCTACGGATACGCCACCAGTCGTAATGACCAGATCATACACTTCCATCGCCTGTAAAATGGCAGTACGCGCCTTTTCCGCATCATCCGGCAAAATTCCCTTAAGATGGGGGAGCGCGCCGGCATCCATCACTTGGCTGTACAGCATGAAACCGTTGCTGTTACGGATTTTACCCGGCTCTAACGGGGCCGACACATCGAGCAATTCAGACCCTGTGGCGAATATGGCTACAGTGGGCTGCTTGAAGACCTCTACCTCCGCGTGACCAAATGTGGCGAGGAGTGCCATTTCACCTGCGCCGATTTTTCTTCCTTTTTCCAACAGCAGAGTGCCTTGGGTTACTTCTTCTCCGATAGAGGCAATGTTGCTGCCGGGACTGACTTCTCTTTGCACACCGACATAGGTTTTTCCCTCTTTGTCAATGGTTTGTGTCATTTCCAACATGACAACAGCATCTGCACCGTCTGGAACGGCGGCGCCAGTCATAATACGGGAGGCCGTACCCGGACGCGTCTCATGTTTGGGAACATGACCACAAGGGATGGATTCCAGCACTTCAAGCCAAACAGGTTTTTCTTTACTGGCTCCTTTGGTTGAGGAGGTTTGAACGGCATAACCGTCCATACCAGAGCGACGGAAAGGGGGTAGATGGGTATTCGCGCGAATTTCTTCGGCCAAATGGCGCCCGTGACTTTTAAACAGTGGGACCCTTTCGGTGTTTTTGACGCGAATGTGTGGCATGATCCGCTTTCGAGCCTCTGCCACTTTGATGATTTCTCGTTGAAAACTCATGGATTTCCCTCCCGTTTCGTTTCAGTGCTGTGGATCTTCGGAAATTAGCGCCAAAGCGTGGGGCAAAATATCTTCAATCACCGCAAAACATTGTTCCACTCCTTTGGGACTCCCGGGAAGATTGATAATCAATGTTTGATTGCGGATGCCGGCAACCGCGCGGGACAAGATAGCATATTTCGTAAACTTGAGCGTGGCCGCGCGCATCGCTTCACATAGCCCGGGAGCTTCTTTGTCAATAACGGATTTCGTGGCTTCGGGGGTGACATCACGCGGGGCAAAACCGGTTCCGCCCGTGGTGAGGATCAGGTGGCACCCTGTTTTGTCGGCCAGCGTTTTGAGCGTTTCTTCAATTTGGTCCTGTTCGTCGGGGATGATTCGATATGCGACGATATCCCATTTTGGGCACAATCTTTTGAGCAACTCCCCACTGGTATCTTCTTGTTCACCTTTGGCAGAACGATCACTGACTGTGACAATTCCCACTTTCACATGCATCCTTTGTCCTCCTTCTGTCCGTCAAAACGAAAATGGCCGCTTTTGCCTCCGCTTTTTTCTGCCAAATATGTTGGCCCGATGATCATGTTAGGGTCGATGGCTTTACACATGTCGTAGATGGTCAATGCTGCGAAACTCGCCGCTGTCAAAGCTTCCATTTCGACTCCGGTGACGCCGACCGTTTTGACCGTCGCTGTAATTTCGATTGTATCATTACTGACGGTGGAAAAGTGCAGGTCTACCCCTGTGGTGAAAATGGGATGGCACATCGGGATCAACTGGGCGGTTTTTTTGGCAGCCATGATCCCCGCCACTTGTGCAACGGCCAAAACATCACCTTTGGCCATTTTTCCTTGTTCGATCGCTTTTAGAGTATCCGGTTTCATGACGACTCTGCTTTTGGCGACCGCGATGCGTCGGGTCGGTTCTTTTTCAGAGACATCGACCATTTTGGCGCGCTGTTGTTCATTGAAGTGTGTTAGCATGATTTCCCTCCAAAAAAGAAAATGGTTCTTTCATACTCGAAAAACAAAAAGAGCTGATCCATAAAACGGCCTTGGCCTTGCCGTTTTATGTTTAATCACCTCTTGGACGTAGCGGTTTTTTTATTTTGTGGGGCATGACAGCCCCGGGGCCTTTTTATAAAATGGGACTGGAATAAATCTTTTAAAAGACACCATTTATACATTAACCCATAAATGAAAATAAAATCAATTTATTAGTGGCGATGTTGTTTTAATGGTTGACAAAGAAGTGGTTAAGAGCTCATTGTAAAGACCGTTGTGCCGCGGAACAAACGACCCACAAAAGGGAGTGCGGATCTTGGCCGATTCGATGGCCATGTACATCGCTGGCGGCAAAAGGCCACTTACTTTCAAAAATCTTTCCATCCCTATACAATATTTGGCTAAAGTTATTTCAAAACTCAGCTAAAGGGACGTGGTGCTTCTCTGTAGCGACCTTTGCTACAAAGGAGCCTGAAGCAAAGAGAACACTATGCCCCGATGAATAACCTTTATACCATCCTGTAATTGAAATAGGTTCTATCAATATTTGTAAAATTCGTCTTTGGTTGTTTGTTTCTAAAACTTTTTCACAATGCTTCTAGGGGTGGAAAAAATAGTCCATTGTAAGATTGTCATATGCTTGATATTTTGTTGCAGGATTGGCCGGGGGAAAACGGGGAAAGCAGTTAGGGGGTGAAGCAGTTTTGTTGACAGGGGTCATTTTGGCAGGCGGGCAAAACCGACGGATGAATGGACAGGTGAAAGCGTTGTTGCCGTTTGGCGGGGAGCCTCTCTTAAAGCGACAATTGCGGGAAATGAAACAGGTTTGTGAGGAGATTTGGGTGGTGACAAATCAGCCTGGGCGATTTGTTCCTTATGCAAAAGAGGGAATTCGGATTATCTCGGATGACTGGCCGGGTATGGGACCGCTCGGTGGTATGGCATCGGCTTTTTCAAAGGCCTCTTATCCCGATGTTTGGGTGGTCGGATGTGATATGCCTTTCATTTGCGGGCGAGTCGCACAGCGTTTGGTGGAGTGCCGGACAAGCCAATCAGTTGAGGCAGTTGTTCCCGTTGTGGAAGGGAAACGGCAACCACTTCATGCCGTATATGACAAGACCAGCGCGGAAATCATTCGCGAACTGCTTAAAAAAGGAGTGCGCCAGGTAAATGGCTTCTTGGAAGCGATCCGTTGCCGATACGTAGACGAAACTTTTTTTGCAAGGCAAGGACTTTCACTCCAGTTTGCGATGAACGTGAATACGCCGAAGGAATATGAACGGGCATTGAGGAGAATCGAAGAGCCTGAGAGATGAACCGAATGAACCAAGCCCCTTTCCCGAAAATTTCCGGAAAAGGGGCTTGGCTTGTTTTTGGTGAAAAACTGGCCATTCCTACCCCGAGGTTCCCCGCTATTGCCGTTTTTTTAGTTCCATTTGCTATTCATCTGGCCTTTTCCATTGTTTTTTTAGCCGCAGATTCCTTTCGTGATTTCCGTTTCTGCAAAACCGCCATATCCCATTTTAGTCGCGATGGTAGTTCCCACGTCTGGATTTCCCAAACTCTCAACTATGAATTTTATTTTCAAAAATAAAAACGGAAACCGCTATGTCTTCTTCCACTTTAATATCTGAAAAGAGATAAATAAGCTTCGAACCAATCAATTTCTCCAATTCTTTATGGAAATTGGTGGTATATACTTCTTGAATCATTTTAGTTCGAGCCGTATGAACCATTTCTTTGCCCTCGGTCGTACGTGCAATAAATTTTTCTGTTGGTGTTAAATTCCCGTGTAGGATCGTAATGGCCATATTATTAACAAACGTGGTTTGGATTCGTTCGGGACCTTTTCCAAATAAATCCTTCCGTACTTTTCGAATGATTTCATTGAACGCTCCTTCTTTCTTCATCTCCATCATTCTCCTAAACTGAATTTGGATCTTTATTTTATTGCACAAAATCATTATACTAAAGAATTAAAACTGGGAATTTAGGATTGTGAGCGAGTGAGCGAGATTCCTCCCCATTTCAATGGGGTAGATAAAAGCGAGCGTTGCTCGGTATACCCCTTGCGGGGATGCTCTTAGAGCAACAATTTTTTGTATAATCCAATCATGAAGTGCGAAAACACGTAAAACTAAACAGAAACAGGCATGGGACGTGCCTTTGTGGAGAGAACGGCGTGAGTCGCCTCGATGAAGCGAGAAGCTCGCCATTTCAATGGCGATGTAGTTCACCATTCCGCAATATTGAAATGATTTTCGATACAGAGTTATAATCATTCTGTAAATATTTCAAGGCAGTAACGCGCAAGTATTGAGTTCTGCTTGCCGTTAATGTCTCTAATATTGAGGCTGGCGGATTGGTAAATAAGTATAAATATGCTTATTTACTACTCCACCATGAACATATGGATGCCGAATAGGGCATGCGTCTGTTCGTGGTGGAGTTTTTTATTTTAAAAAAGGAGTATCAACCATGAGTAATAACTTCATTCCGATTACCATAGACGGAAAAAAATACGAAGTCAAAGCGGGTTCAACCATTCTTGAGGTGATCAATCAAAACGGTATCCCGCATCCGCAAGTATGTTATGTACCTGAAGTAGACCCCATTCAAACGTGCGATACCTGTATCGTGGAAGTGGATGGGAAGTTGGTAAGATCCTGTTCAACCAAAGTAGCTCCCGGAATGAATATTCAATTATCTTCCGAACGCGCCAAGGCAGCACAAACTGAAGCGATGGACAGACTTTTGGAAAATCACCTTCTCTACTGCACCGTGTGCGATAATAACAATGGAAATTGCAAGTTGCACAATACAGCGATGTTGATGGGAATCGAACACCAAAAATATCCGTATAAACCTAAGGCCGGTCCAGATGAAGTGGATATGTCACACCCATTTTACCGTTACGATCCCAATCAATGTATTGCGTGTGGTCAATGTGTGGAAGTGTGTCAAAACCTTCAGGTCAACGAGACCCTGTCCATTGATTGGGAGGCAGATCGTCCACGTGTTATTTGGGATGATGGAGTGGCAATCAACGATTCTTCCTGCGTAAGTTGCGGACAATGTGTGACGGTTTGTCCATGTAATGCGTTAATGGAAAAATCCATGCTGGGCGAAGCCGGATTTATGACCGGAATCGACAAAGATCTGTTAAATCCCATGATTGACTTGGTTAAAAAAGTCGAACCCGGGTATAGCAGTATTTTTGCGATTTCGGAAATGGAAGCCGCGATGCGCGAGACACGAATCAAGAAAACGAAAACCGTTTGTACGTTCTGCGGCGTAGGTTGCTCTTTTGAAGTATGGACCAAAGGGCGTAAAATCTTAAAAATTCAACCCACCTCCGATGGGCCGGTAAATGGAATTTCGACTTGTGTCAAAGGAAAATTCGGATGGGATTTCGCCAATAGCGAAGAACGCTTAACAAAACCTTTAATTCGCAAAGGCGATGCATTTGTGGAATCAACTTGGGAAGAAGCATTAAAGTTGATTGCAAGTAAATTAGGTTCTATTAAAGAAACCTATAGTGGAAATGCGATTGGATTCATTTCCTCCTCTAAGATTACCAATGAGGAAAACTATTTAATGCAAAAATTGGCTCGGCAGGTGTTCCAAACCAATAACGTGGATAACTGTTCCCGTTACTGTCAATCCCCTGCCACTGACGGTTTACTTCGTACAGTTGGAATGGGTGGGGATTCAGGAACCATTAAGGATATCGCTTCAGCTGGTCTTGTGATTATCGTTGGGGCAAACCCTACCGAAGGTCATCCTGTTTTGGCTACACGCATCAAACGTGCGCATAAGTTGCATGGTCAAAAATTGATCGTTGCTGACCTACGCAAACATGAACTGGCAGAACGTTCCGATCTGTTTATCAGTCCGAAACAAGGGACAGATCAGGTATGGCTCTATGCGGTAGCCAAATACATCATTGATCAAGGCTGGCATGATGAACAATTTATTAAACAACGGGTCCACTACTTCGAAGAGTTCAAGAAAGTCCTTGAAAAATACACATTGGAATATGCCGAAGAGGTAACAGGTGTTTCAAAAGAAAAATTAATTCAAATTGCCACCATGATTCATGAAGCGGATGGAACTTGCATTCTTTGGGGAATGGGCGTGACCCAAAACACGGGTGGAAGTGATACATCTGCAGCCATTTCGAACCTCCTTCTTCTAACAGGTAACTATGGGCGTCCAGGTACCGGAGCTTACCCGCTTCGCGGCCATAATAATGTGCAAGGTGCTTGTGATATGGGGACCTTGCCTGGATGGTTGCCAGGATACCAGCATGTGACCGACGAGGTGGCTCGTGCAAAATTCGAAAAAGCATACGGTGTACCTATTTCGGAAAAACCGGGATGGGATAATATTGAAATGCTTCGTGCGATTGAGGAAGGCAAATTAAAAGCCATGTATATCGTGGGAGAAGATATGGCATTGGTTGATTCTAATGCCAACCATGTGCATGATCTTCTAAGTCAATTAGACTTTTTGATTGTCCAAGACATCTTCTTGACTAAAACGGCTCAGTTTGCCGATGTGGTCTTACCTGCTTCGCCAAGCCTGGAGAAAGAAGGAACCTTCACCAATACCGAACGTCGTATTCAACGCTTGTATCAAGCATTAGAGCCACTTGGGGATTCGAAACCGGACTGGTGGATTATCCAGGAGATTGCGAAACGATTGGGTGCGGATTGGAACTATGCAAGCCCAAAAGAAATCATGGATGAAATTGTTAGCCTTGTTCCGCTCTATTCTCAAGCGACATATGACCGCTTGGAAGGATGGAATAGCTTATGTTGGGGAAGTGATGACGGAGCGGATACTCCGCTTCTCTATACCGAACGTTTTAATTTTCCGGATGGAAAAGCCCGTTTCGCTCTATCGGATTGGATTCCTCCTTATGAAGTCCCTGAAGAATACGATTTATTAATTAACAACGGGCGTTTATTGGAACACTTCCATGAAGGAAACCTGACTAACAAATCCAAGGGAATTCAATCAAAGATGCCGGGCGTATTCGTCGAGGTTTCGCCTGAGTTGGCAAAAGAACGAAAAGTGAAAGATGGATCCTTGGTCCGTTTGGAATCTCCATTTGGGGCGATTAAAGCACGCGTTCTAGTAACTGATCGGGTCAAAGGAAAAGAATTATATCTTCCGATGCACTCGGTCAGTTATGAAAGTGCAATTAACCTTCTCACTGGTTCTGCGACGGATCATCGTACCCATACACCGGCGTATAAACAGACCCGTGTACGCATGCAAGTGTTAGATGTCGAAGGATCTATTCCGCTCCCTCTTACCAACCCAAGATATAAAAAACGTCATCCACAAAATGGGGTTGAAGTGGAACGAAAATGGAAACGTCCTGATTATGTATCCTTAGTGGATAAAGCGTAAGGAGGTGGGAATCATGGCTAATCCCATTTCGGTTATCAAAAAACGCGTTCTCTCGGAAGAAGAAAAAAAACAGCAATCGCTAAACCAGCTGAAAGCTGATCTAGCGGAAAATGAGACTGCGCTCAAGAAGACTTTAGAACTTGTTCGGGAATTACATGACAGCGGAATTCTCGAAGCAGTACAAGCCATACTGAAAGCAAAAGAAGAAATTGCGAAAATCACGGTCAGTCAATTGACACGAAAGCCGGTAATTAACATAATCAATAATCTTATGGGAGCAGCTGGAACCTTAGCGGAAATAGACCCTGAACTTACCCAAAAATTATTAAAAAGCGTTGCTTCCGGTATGGAAGAAGCAGGGGAACATTTACAAAAGAATAAAAAAGTCGGGATCTTTGATCTTGTTAAAGTGTTGAGTGATCCGGACATCAATCGTGCCATCAGTTTTAGCATTCATTTTCTTAAAGGAATGGGCAAAGGGTTAAAAGGTAGATAGAGTATCACAGGCCGCCAAGACGACGGCGGGCTTACCGGCTTTGGCTTGGATGGTACGGATTGGTTGGAGCCACTATGTTCTGTACCAACCGGTAGGTACAGATTGATTGTTATACAGGTTGGGATAGCTAGGAGGAATTACTATGCCTAAAAATATCGAAAGAATTACTGCTGTTTCTCAAGGCATGCAAACAAAAGCACGTTCAAAAAATCATGAGATTATTATAGACGAACCTCCTGTGATGGGTGGCCAAGATACCGGGCCGAATCCGCTTGGCACCCTGTTAAGTGCACTGGCCGGATGCGAGAATGTGATTGCAAATATGGTTGCCAAAGAAATGAACTTTGATCTGCAAGGCATCGAATTTGATATCCGTGGTGAATTTGACCCAGCTGGGCTAGTGGGAGATCCGAATGTTCGCCCATACTTTGAAAGAGTAACGATTCATGCCAAAGTAAAAACAAGCGAACCTGAAGAACGAATCAAAGAACTACAGGAAAAAACCGATTTGCGTTGCCCGGTTTACACCACACTTAAAGCAGCGGGCGTGGAAATGGTTCCAAATTGGGTTAAAGCTTAACGAACAGGAGTACTTTCAATGGGTAAAAAAAACGTGAAGGTCATTGTTTTTGATGCATATGGAACATTGTTCGACGTTCATTCTGTCATACAAAAATGTGAGGAACTGTTTCCGACTCGCGGTCAACAAATCAGCGAGCTTTGGCGAACAAAGCAACTGGAGTATGCGTTCATCCAACATATTATCGGCCGTTACAGACCATTCGATGAAATTACAAAAAATAGTCTTCGATTTGCGTGCGAGCAATTAGGAGTGGCGCTCGCGGAGAATCAGGAGAAGGAATTACTAAGATCCTATTTAACCCTGTCTCCCTATGAAGAGGTACCGAACGCACTCAAAAAGTTAGCAAACCGCTATCAGCTGGCCATTTTGACTAATGGAACACTGAACATGATCCAACCATTAGTTGAATATCATCATCTCAATCCCTATTTTAGCGAACTGATGAGTGTAGATGATGTGAAACAGTATAAACCTTCGCCAGCGGCTTATGCGTATGCTCTTGACCGGTTACAATGCGAACGCGAAGACATTTTATTCCTTTCATCGAATACATGGGACATTACAGGCGCATCCAGCTTTGGGTTCCAAACAGCATGGGTCAACCGGAAAAAAGTGGTGTTTGATCGTATGGGTCAGCAACCGGACCATATTATTTATAATTTAAATGAATTAATCAGGATCGTTTGATCTAAAATGGGCCGTTTTTTCTTTTGAAAATAGCTTGTGATTGAAACAAAAACCCGGGCGATTCGTCCGGGTGTTGTTTTCCTATAGGGGACTGATCCATTTTCAAATCTTATCTGGATAGTATTCATCCATGCAATGATAAGAGAGGTTAAACAAATGACGATACAACCAAGATTTCGAGGCTCATCCAGAATGATGTGTCCAACAAGTAAAGAAACAAATCGAGTACATTCAAGCTAAACCTCGCATTCATGGGCCAAAGAAGGTGTTAGTGATTGGAACATCTAAAGGATTTGGGTTAGCATCTCGTATCGTTTCGACTTTTGGTGCAGGGGCAGATACCATAGGTGTATTTTCCGGAAAAGCCAGTAAAGGCAAACGGACTGCTTCTATTGGTTGGTACAATACAGTAGCCTTTGAGCAGGCTGCAACGAAAGCGGGTTATTATGCCAAAAGTGTCCATGGAGATGCGTTTTCAAATGAAGTAAAAGATCAAGTGATTGAATTGATCAAACAGAAAGTGGATCTGGTTATTTACAGCCTGGCAGCTTCAAGGCGTATCGATCCTGAAACAGGGGAAGTTTTTCAATCGGTTTTAAAACCTATTGGGGAGGCGTTCTACTCTAAAACAGTAGATTTTCATACCGGAGAAGTATCAAAGGCTTAATGAACCCCAAAAGTCCAGACATTTTAAGCCGCATTTGAGGTAAAACGTTGACGGAACTCCTTTGGAGACAGGTACCCTAACGCAGAGTGTGGCCGTTCTGCATTGTAGAATCGGATGTAGCGGTCGATATCTTTTTTGGCTTCCAGGAAAGAGGAGTATTCCTGAAGCCAAACCGTTTCCTCTTTCAGCGTCCGGA
>NZ_JAECVZ010000003.1:0-210562 GCF_016055135.1 Thermoactinomyces sp. CICC 10521
TAGGTCACATCAGGTTTACTTTATCTGTATATATCCTAGAAATATACAAAACCCCATTCCTTTTCCGAAGAAAAGGGGGGGGTTTGTCATCAATCTCCGGGAAGGAATCATCCTTCCCGTCTATTATTCCATTCCATCTTTAATGGGTGATCCCCTCTTCAGGAATCAATACCGGCCGCTTTTTTCCCCAAGGGGTGCCAACTTGCATGCAGAGATAGGAGAGAACGCAGAAAAAGACCGAAATAATCGTGCTGTGAACCATTTCCGGCACCAGCTTCCCTCCTGTCAAAATGATGATGACACCACTCACCGCCTGCAAGGTAATCAAAATCAGCGCCATGATGCTTGCACGCACCAGGTCTGTTCGCGCCCGATAACTCCGCAGGACCAAGATCATGAACAGGAGAACGAGAATCCAGAGGGAAAACGCCCCAAATCGGTGCAACATCTGAATCCCCGCAAGTGAACTGAGATTGGGAAGATAAAGGCCACCGCAAAACGGGAATGAATACCCACAAGCCATGGTCGCATCGGTATGCCGAACCAATGCCCCGGTATAAACAATGACATACGTATAAGCGGAAAGTGCCCAAACGGCCGTTTTCATCCGCTGTGAAACCGGGGAGACTTTCTTCCCGACTGTTCCCTGCCTGTTCTGGAAGAAGTGGACGGTCAACAGAACCACACTGGCAAAAGTAATGAGAGAAAAACCGAAATGGAGCGCCAGCGCGAAGTTTTTGGAAAAGGTTTCCTCAAACACAACTGTCAACGCTCCCAAGGCACCTTGCAAAACGACAAAAAACAGGCTCATCCCGCTTAAGATTTTCGCCCGCTGATCCTTTTTAAACCGGAACCAGATCCACACCGTCAGCAGCAGGATAAAAAACCCATCAATTCCCGAAATAATCCGGTGACTATATTCAATCACAGTATCGACCGGCATCGACTGCGGGATGAGTTGTCCATGGCAAAAAGGCCAGGAACCGCCGCACCCCCGGCCCGATTCAGTCGCGCTCACGATCGCTCCCATCAATACCATCAAATATGCGCCAATTGACGTGAAAACCGCCAAAATGCGCAGCAAACGTTGTTCGTTCAAGATAACTCCCCCCTAATCAAGAGGCGATTCGCCTCTACCATCTTACCACAGTCTGAACCTGGTCGTTTAATTTTCAGGAAACAGGCACAAACTTCTCACAAAAGGGGAGGATGATGCCTCAATGCCCTGGGAGGGATACCACGGAAAAAGCTGCTTCGCGTTCCATTGCCGCAGCATCATCGAACTTCCCTTCAACTCCTGATCATTTCAAGCTCCGCTGCCGGAGCGTTTTTTAAAAGACGCTTCGGAATCACATCATGGGAGATCAGATCTTCATACGTTTCCCTCTTCACAACCAATTCCGCCTGCCCGTTTTGCACAAACACGACAGCCGGCCGTGGGAAACGGTTATAGTTGCTCGACATGGAGTAGTTATAGGCACCCGTACAGGGAACCGCCAGCAAATCGCCTTGTCTCACCGCAGGAAGAGGCAGATCCCAAATCAACATATCTCCGCTTTCACAGCATTTTCCGGCAATCGAGACCACTTCTTCCGCCTCTTCTAGCGCCCGGTTGGCCAAAAACGCCTCATACTTCGCCTGATATAAAGCCGGACGAGGGTTGTCCGTCATCCCCCCGTCGACAGCCACGTATTTGCGCACCCCGGGAACTTCTTTCACCGTGCCCAGCGTATACAGCGTCGTTCCCGCCGTTCCTACAATCGCCCTGCCCGGTTCAATCCAGATCTCCGGCAGGAAGGGGAGACCGGCAAATTGCTTTTTCATCGCGTCCGCAATTATGTTTACATACCGTTCGACCGGTTGGGGATGGTCATTCTCATCATAGCGGATGCCAAACCCGCCGCCCATATTGAGCACTTTCGTTTCAAAGCCAAACTGTCCGTAGCTGTCCTTGCACAACCCGGCCATCTTTTCGGCTGCCAGTTCAAATGCTTCCGTCTCAAAGATTTGTGAACCGATATGGCAATGAAACCCTTCCAGACAGAGATGTCCAGCCTCTTCCGCCATCCGAACACCTTGGAGGGCCTGGCCGCTTTCCAGATCGAATCCGAACTTGGAATCGGCCTGACCCGTTTGGATATACGCATGTGTATGCGCCTCCACTCCCGGGCTCACCCGGAGAATGACGCGGGCCACTTTGCCCTTGTGCGCGGCAATGGCCTCCAGCATCTCCAATTCAGTGAAATTGTCTGCCACAAAGAGTCGAATCCCGGCGTCCAGCGCCAGTTCGATCTCTGCCGGGGATTTATTGTTTCCATGGAAATAGATTCTCTCTGCCGGCATTCCGGCCCGCAGTGCGGTAAACAATTCTCCTCCCGAGACGACGTCGAGCAGCAATCCCTCTTCATCGACCAGCCGGCACATGGCAAGTGTGTTGAAAGCTTTGCTCGCATATGCGACCCGAAAGGGAATCATCGTCTCTTTTGCCGCTTTGACGAAATTACGCATCCGGCTGCGAATCCAGGCCTCGTCCATCACGTAAAGCGGCGTGCCAAACCGTTTGGCCAGTTCCACCGCATCGCAGCCGCCGATTTCCAAATGCCCAGCTTCATTGATTCTGCTTGTTCCGTGCAGGTACATGCTACCGACTCCTTAATTTATGTTTATCCACTACTATACGACAAATTGAAGCAGAAATAAACAGAAACTTTTTGCCGCTTTAATTAATTAAAGAGCCGGTAAGAATGCCGATACAGACCGGTTCCTTCGCTTATGGACGGGACGGGGTCTTCGGAGCGCGCCGATAGTGATCCAGAATCAGTTGCACCGCCTTGGTGGTAACCGGAGCCCCCAGTTCCACGCCGTCCTTGCGTCCCATCTTCCCTATATCCCCGATTCCCACAACAAAGGGAACGGCAACTTCATTCAACACTTCAACCGTATCGCCGAAAATCCTGAGAGGGTGGCGGTATTGGGGCCGGCCGAATTTATCCACGCTGTTCGCTGTGAGTTGTCCCCAGCGGTTCACCGTGACATGGACAGGGGTTCCTTTGCTGTTTTTGCAGTTTGAAGCTACGGCGATCGCCCCCAGCACTTCAATGTCCGGATGTGTCGCCACATATTTCAGCGCCTGTTCGCCCACCCCTTCTCTTGCCAAACCGCAATCATCAAACATGACCAATACAGGATCATTCGCAGCCTGTTTAATCAATTCCACCAGTTCCGGGCCGCTCAAATGGCTCGGATTTCCCGCCGACAATGAAATGCAGCGGCCTCCGACCCGCCGTGCCGCCACCTCCAGGCTTGTCTTGGCTGCCTGATCTCCGTCCGTCACCAGGATTACTTGCCTTCTTTCCATAATATCAACCTTTGGGTTTAAAGATCACAGCCGTTAAAAAACCAAAGATAATCGCTGCGGAGATCCCGGCGCTGGTGATCTCAAAAATGCCTGACAATACCCCGATAAGTCCGTGCTTTTTTGCTTCCATCAATGCCCCGTGCACCAGCGCGTTGCCAAAACTTGTGATCGGGACAGTGGCCCCGGCCCCGGCAAATTGAATCAAAGGCTCATATAAACCCAAGCCATCCAATACCGCTCCTGCCACCACAAGCAAACTCAGAGCATGAGCCGGCGTCATATTTGTTCCGTCAATCAACAGCTGCCCGACGACACAGATCAATCCGCCGACGAGAAAAGCCGCCCAAAATGAACCCATTAGCAATTCACATCCTTTCATTTAAAACTCAAAAAACAGCCATTCAAACAAAGAACCAGCCACTTTCCCCATCGTCATGGCCATAATCAGGTAAACGAGGTGCACCTGCATCTTCAGCCGTTTGGCCATAATGGGAATCACATTGACCACCTCGGTCAAGGCGGCAGCCAGCATACCGATGAAGATCCCCATAAACACCCCCACCACACCTGCAATTACGCGTGGCAAGGAAAAAGAATAGTCGCGAAAATCCACCCAGGTAAAAAAAACGACGCCGAACACAATCGCATACTCGTACAGCATAATCTTACGGAACGTCCGCGTCATTTGAACGAGCCGCGGAACAATATCCAACACGGTGATAAAGGCGACGAAACCTCCGCCGACGGCAATTCCGCCGGACAGGCCAATCACCATCAGAATCAAATCAATCAGGATTTGCATGGGTCGTTCGCCCCATTTTTTGTTTTTCATCATGGATAATGTATTGTTCCATTGCTTCCTGATACAAAAACACTTCCAGTTCCATCGGACTGGGTTCTTCATTGAAACGGCGTTTGAACAAGCGGTTAAAAAACAGAATCATGCCTGCCCCGATGCCGATCGAATAGGGAATTTGCAAAAGCAACGGATGTTTGTCATGAATTCCTGTCAACATATAATAGATCCGGGCGTGCACCTCTTTCATGCTCACATCGGCATGGAAGTTCATGATCGCCAGTCCGGAACCGATAAACAGAATGAGCATCACAATTGCCACCGGCAACCGTTTCGGCATCGGATCCGGGGTTTTGATCTCGATCAGGGTTTGTGTCGGCCCTATGTGCCACACATCCAGCTCCGGTTGCCTCTCTTTGATCAAACGCATGATGTGAACAGCATCAACCAAAGCGTAATTTCCATTCTTCAATGAAGCCGTATGAACAGGCAGGTTTCCCAGATACCGGTATGGTTCATCCGCCACCAATTGACAGATATCCTTTAACCGGATGACTTGCTCCGGATCAACTTCGATCTTTTTCCTCAATCTCACATATACAGTCGGCTTCACGGGAAACCTCCTTTCCACCAAGGATGATCCTTTAATAGTATGCTTCTTTTTGACAAGAATATAAAAAAGCACCGTTCTCGGCGCTTTCATTGACTTCTGTGAAAATATGCGTTTCCCTGACCTTCCCGTGCATTTTCCACACGTTCTCATGTTTCTCTGCTCAGATCAAGTTCTTCCCGCATCCGGGCGATGATCTTCTTCTCCAGACGGGAAACCTGAACCTGGGAGATTCCAAGCCTCTCGGCCACCTCCGATTGGGTTTGGTCCTTGAAAAAGCGCAGGTAGACAATGAGCTGTTCCCTTTCGGACAAACGGTGAATGGCCTCTTTAATGGCCAGCTTGTCAAACCATGACGTAACCGGTTCATCGGCAATCTGATCCATCAGCGTAATCGGGTCGCCGTCATTTTCATAAACCGTTTCATGAATAGAGGCCGGAGCGCGATTCGCTTCCTGCGCGAAGACGATCTCTTCCGGCTCCACCCCGATTTCCGCGGCAATTTCCTGGATGGTCGGAAGCCGGTTCAGCTTCTTGGAAAGCTCATCTTTCGCCTTGCGCACTTTATTGGCCATCTCCTTGAGCGAACGGCTCACTTTCACCATCCCGTCATCGCGTAAAAAACGCTGAATCTCACCGATAATCATTGGGACGGCATACGTGGAAAATTTCACATCATAGCTCAGGTCAAATTTATCGACGGCTTTCAGCAAACCGATACAGCCGATTTGGAAGAGATCCTCGGCCTCGTAGCCGCGATTCAGAAAACGCTGGACAACGGACCACACCAGACGGATGTTGTGGCTGATCAGACGGTTTCTCGACTCCATGTCCCCTTTTTGACTGTCGAGGATCAGTTGTTTCACTTCATCGTCAGAGAGATGGCTCAACTTATGGTTGCGAATGTCTGCTTCCATGGACATCCCTCAATTCGCCAACGACTTTTGCCGGCTTTTCAGATATTTAACCATATGAACCGTCGTGCCGTGTCCCGGCTTGGAATGGATGATCACTTCATCCATAAAATTTTCCATGATGGTGAAACCCATCCCTGACCGCTCCAGCTCAGGCTTGGAAGTATAAAGGGGCTGCCTGGCCAAATTGACATCGGAAATCCCCACACCTTGATCGGAAATGGTAATGCTGACGCGCTCCCCATCGATTTCCGTGCGGATGCAGATGATTCCATCCCGCTCTTCATACCCGTGAATCACGGCATTTGTGACCGCTTCGGATACCACCGTCTTGATATCGGTCAATTCCTCCACCGTCGGGTCCAATTGCGAAACAAAGGATGCCACGGCCACGCGGGCAAATGCTTCATTTTCCGATCGACTGGAAAACTTAAGCTCCATCACGTTTTTTCCCGACTCTTTCATGACGCCACCCCACAAGCGAGAATCGCGCTATGTTCATCTTCGTATGTAGGTACAATCTTGAATAATCCCGACATTTCCATCAGGCGGTGCACGGACGGTTGAATCGAGCAGAGCAACATTTTCCCTCCCAGTTGCGATACTTTTTTATAACGGCCGAGAATCACCCCGAGACCGGAGCTGTCCATAAAATCGAGATCGGCCAAATTGAGCACCAGATGGGAAATCGACTCCTGTGCCAATTCGCGCTCGATGGTATTTCGCACTTTTTCCGCCGAATGATGGTCCAATTCTCCCTGAAGCCGGACAATCAACACACTTTTAAAATGCTTTACTTGAATATTCAGGCTCATAACCGTACTCCTCTCTCTGTTTTAATCCCCTATTTCTACACCCTTCTTTGCTCTTCCTCCCCGGCAGAAAATAACAAAAAAATCGAGGATCTCCGACATCAAACGGAACTCCCCGATCCGCGTTGTTAATCTTGTTCCCTGATATTGCCCGGCAGATAGAATACGTCTTTCAATACTTGTTTCAGCGAGGACCAAAGATTCGCCTTTTGTACATCGACCGCACTGACCAGTTCCAATTCCGCCTCTACCTTCCCGTCCTTGAGAAATTGGACTTTTCCCAGAACGTCTCCTTTGGAAATGGGAGCCTTTAATTTTCTCCATTCCCATTTTTGCTGATAGTCGCTGATCTTTTCTCCCTTTTCCATCAACAGGCTGAACGGCTGGTTGGCGCGGATGCGAACCACTCCCGGGTCTCCTTTTTCGATCGCTTTTTCGGCAATGACAGCTCCTTTTTTATACAACAAGTGACTTGTATAGCGGTTGAAAGCATAGTCCAGCATATCCGAGACTTCCTTGTTGCGCGTTTTTGCATCCGGTTCGCCCATCACTACGGCGATGACGCGAAGATGTTTCCGCTGGGCGGTTGCCGACAGGCAAAATCTCGCCTCGGAGGTAAATCCTGTTTTCAGCCCGTCGAGTCCGGGATAAAAACGAACCAATTTATTGGTGTTTACCAGCCAGAACGGTTTTTTGCTGTTTTGTCTGAGGTAATCCTGATAAACCCCGGTATACTGGGTAATGCGCGGATGTTTCAACAATTCGCGCGAGATGATCGCGATGTCATAAGCGGAGGAATAATGATTGTCTGCCGGCAGGCCGTTCGAGTTTTGAAAATGGGTATTTTTCAACCCCAATTCACTCGCTCTTTTATTCATCATCGCGACAAAATTTTCTTCCGTCCCGCCGATATATTCAGCCAAAGCGACTGAAGCATCATTTGCCGAAGCGATCGCCACTCCTTTTAACAGATCATGCACACTCATCTGTTCGCCCGGTTCCAGGAAGATTTGCGTTCCGCCCATGGAGGCGGCGTATTCGCTCACCCGAACCTGGTCCTTCAGGGATATCTTTCCTTCATCCACCGCTTCCATCACCAACAACATCGTCATCAATTTCGTGATGCTGGCAGGGGGCAACGGTTTGTGGCTATTCTTCTCAAACAGCACCTTACCCGTGGATGCATCGATCAACACCGCAGATAAGCTGTTTGGCGCCAGATCCGTTTCCGCCCCTTCGGCAAAGGCGGTCGTATGCGCAAACATCAATGGCAATGTTACACTGATGGACAAGATGAACCTGCTGAACTTTTTCAGCATTCCACATTCCCTCCTATGCAGCAGTGTTCTTAGTGTGAGCAGGCGTTTGGAAAATTATTCCCAAAAAATATCCCAAGTCTTTTTGGATAACCCGGGGACGGAAAAAAGCCTTCCCCACTCGGCAGGGAAGGCCTTTTTCTGATTGAGATTATTTGACTTTCGACAGTTCGACCCATGCTTCTGAGTCATTTCGGTTTGCCTTTTTCACAACAAGTTTTACTCCGTTGTAAGGCAAAATTTTTCCTCCGTCGGGGTTGTACGGGCTGCTGTAATCATTCCCGTCAAAAAATACGGGCACACCCGGCAGGGAATCGTATTTCATGTATGAATCCGGATACGTAATATCAATTGGCACCGTCGGCTTCCAGCCAAATGCGGCATCCGCCAGCTGGTAGCGAGTCGAGCCGACCGTTCCGTCGTTCCAATAAAATCCGAACTGATGGGCGTCGACAAGTCCGAGGAAGCCTTCGCCCGGATGGAGTCCGGTCATGTTGTCATCTCCCCAACGCCCGTCGTAATACCAGACGAGCATTCCGGGATTATAAACCAGGAAGCTGTTGTTGCGGCGGATATGGGCCAATCCCTGATCCACACCGTTGTGGTTCCGCCATTCCACAAGATAATAGTTCGGGAATGGGATTTTGGAACCGTCAAACACTTTAAACCCGTCCAAGGTAAATTGCGGCGTGCCTTCGGCATCATCGTGGAACAGCGTTTGGCCGTTGTCCGACACGTCGATATTATCCACATAGAATCCTTCTTTGGCCAGACCGATGTCCGTCACATACTCAAACGTCAATTGAATCTTTTTGCCGGCAAAAGGGGTCAGATCAATTTGGTCATTCACCCATTTTCCATCGGTTGAATCGGTGTATTCCTTGACTGTGACTGGCTGGTCCGCACCATCTGCTTTCACCTTCAGATACAGGTAATCATAATTTGCCTCAATATCTCTCCAGGAATCAAAGGAAAGTTTGGGTGATTTGGCATTGGTCAGGTCAATCACCGGAGAAGTCATACTGGTATCAAGCGAATTTCCTTTGGTGGAGAAATACGATTTTTTGCCCAGCGGCTGGGTTGGCGGATCGACCAGACGATCAGGCAGGTCGATTTTCAGCATTTTTCCGCGCTTGGTATTCGCCACGGCTTCTTTCAGGGGGAATGTCCGGTGACCGTGGAAATTCTTAAAGTCAATCACGGTCGGAACCGGCCAGTTGCCACCGTAGGTTTCATGGAAGAACAGTTTGTCGTAAGGGCTGAACCCCGTCGGCTCCGTTCCGGGAACCTTGCCCGCCCAACTGCCGTAAGACATGATGGACCAGGCTTCCACAGGAGAGCCCGAACCGGTGTAACCCGTGTCGTATTCATCGGGCAAACCCAGGTTATGGCCGTATTCGTGGGCAAAAACACCTGCTGCCCCGTCTTCGGGTTGAATGATGTAATCATACGCTTTTAGTTTTGTTCCGGGGATTGGTACAGGTGCCTGTCCGATCACCGAACGGTGGGACCAGATCGCATCGGGGCCCAACTGACCGCCGCCCGCTTCTTCACCCATGCCGGAGTGGACGATCATGAGGTTGTCCAGCAAACCATCTGGTTCCATTACATTTCCGTCACCGTCGAGGTCGTAGGGATCACGTTGATCGTACTCTGACTCATGGCCGGCAATCAGCTTGCCCACTTCCGTCAGTGTTTCCTTGACCAGATCCCGCGGACGGGCGTCGTTATCTTCGTAATCCCCGACTTTTATGTGTTCCCCGTAGTATGCGGCATTGTGCTGCGCTTCAATCCACGGGGTGATCTTCCCGGAAATCGACCAGTAGCCTGCCGACTGTTGCTGGTAATACTGGGTGAAAGAAATCAGTTTCTTGCCATCGTCCGTGGTATAGCCGTCTTTGCTGAAGAGCAGTTTTTGATAATGCTCAGGGCTGAAATCCTTGGTCCAGAGGGATGTGCCGTCATCGTTCGGCGGAATCTGATTATGTTTGAGATCCGGAAACTCGATCAGAGCGACCACGGCATTATCGGAAAAATGATTCTTACCTGTCTTTTTCGTCGACTCCTCTTTGAATCCGGCAACTTTCTTGTCCATTTTCTTCTGGAAAGCTCTTCTGTTTTTGAACGCCCGCTTACCAAAAGAAGATGACGTATCGATTCCGTCTGTTTTGCTGAACGGGGTCTTTCCACGAGAAACATAGTTTTGAACCGCTTTTTCAATTTCCTCCGGCGAAGCGTCTTTGCTTAATTTCCCGCGATCCTTGAGCGACTTGATCAATGCTTCTTCATTGACAACGGCCCAATCCGTGTCAGCATTGCTCCGTTTCAGCCCGGACGAAGGTTCGGACGACTGGGCAAAACCCACCATCGGCGCTGTCGTCATCGTCCCGAGGATCAGGGATGAACAGAGCAGGGCGATGACTGACTTATTGAACTTCATACCGCTCCCCCTTCTCTAAACAAATAGAAAAGACAATACAATTATAAATGAATTTAGTATTTTTTCAATATATATTTTTTAGACCTGTTAATAAGCCCCATACTGTATGTATTCATGGAAGGATTTTGGGAAGCCGGCAGGGACTCAATCCCCGACAGGCTCCTGTAAACAAACTGATCCGTTTATATCCTGCTGCTTTTCTCCTTCCATTTCCGCTCTGCCTCTTTTCCCATCTTTTTCAACAGGTCAATCAGCTTTTCCTTTTCTGCCGGAGTAAGTCCGCTGACGGCTTCGTGCAGATTTTCCGCATGCTTTGGGGCGATTTCCTCTATGGTCCTTCTCCCTTTCTCCGTCAGTTTTGCATAGATGACGCGGCGGTCGGTCTGGCAAGGTTCCCGAATCACCAATCCAGCTGCCACCATTTTATCAACGACATAGGTGACTCCCCCGCTGACCAGAAGCAGGCGGCTCCCGATTTCATTCAGCTTCTGCGGCCCTTTATGGTATAAAAGTTCCAATACGGCGAATTCCGTCGGGTTAAAGCCAAACTTTTTGCAAGAACCGAAGGAATGGGTGGAAACACTTGAATAGGAACGCGCCAAAACACGCAATAAATGCATAGATTGTTCAATTTCTCCGTTCTTGATCAAGACCACATCCTTTAAAACGAGTTGTTGTAATTTGACAAAACATAGCCGCAAATTATATAATTATCACAAAATTTATTATATCAAATTTGAAATAATAGTCAATGAAGGAGCGAATCGCATGAAAATATTAATATTCAGCGGCAGTCCCCGCAAAAACTCCAATTCGCAGAAAGTGGCCGAGACCGCCTTCCATTTTTTTAAATCCAGAGGCATCGATGTGCTGTTGTATGATTTGAGCGCTCACGTACTGCCCATATTCAACGGAGAAGAAGAGACCTTTGCCCATCCGGAAGTAAAGCATCTGCAAAAAATCGCGGAGCAGGCGGACGGCTTTTTCTTTTGCACACCCGAATATCACAACGGGATCAGCGGCGCCTTAAAAAACGCGCTTGATTTTTTGAACCGAAGCCATTTTGATCAAAAGCCGGTTTCGCTCACGGCGATCAGCGGCGGGGGCAAAGGGGGAATTAACGCCCTCAATAATCTGCGCCTGGTGATTCGCGGCGTCGGGGGACTGGTGCTGCCGGGCCAATGCGTCGTGGATAAAACCGATCTTGACGACACGGGTGCTGTTCATGAAGCCGTCAAGGAACGCTTGGCATCAGTCACAGAAGAATTGATCCACTATACTGCCTTGTTACAAAAAAAGCAATCGACTGCAACTGATTGAAAAGGCTTACATTATATACTGAAACCTCTTTTCGTCCAAATTCGGGGATGAAAAGAATCGGATGAGGATCAAAGTCCCTCTTCTTCCTTCGTTTCCAATGACCTGGCCTGGTGCCCTGCTTCCGGCAAACGTTAAGAAAAAGCCACAAGGAGCGATCTCCCCCCCTTGTGGCCGAAACCATTAAAATTAAAGCGCTTTCATTTTTATGGGAGATAAAATTTTTCAGTCATATTCGCAGTAAAAGCCGACCCGTCCGGCGCCGTATATACCTTCATGCTTTTGTTCACTTTTCGCATCAGGAGCGGCAGTTGATGATGCAGAATGCGAGTGGATAATTGCTTGGCAAGATAAAGGCCGAATGATTCCGTCGACGATCCGCGCAAACGCAGGGAGGTTCCCTGAAGCAGGGATGGTTCCCTTTTCAACAGTTCAATCGCCAGTTCATGGCCGTCCAGCGCAGCTTCTCCCCCCGATTGTCTTGCTGCCTCCAGGATCTTCAATACTTTTTCCTCCAGACCCAACTCTACCCAGTAATCCATGGAGATCCCTCCTTTGCCTCTGCTGCACGGGCTGAATTTTCAAAAAACGACTTCGAGTCAGGCAGGCAAATTTGTTCCCTTTATGTATATTTCGGCAAATCTTCCTTCTTCCCTCTTTTGCCTTTTTTAACGGGAAAAAAGCATAGTGATTGCTAAAAATAATTGCATTTTTTCTCATAAAAAAATCCAGCCCTCTTCAGAGGGCCGGATTTATCTTTATTTACAGCGGGATGACGCCATCTTCCGTTACAATCGAACGAATTAATTTCGGAGCCGAAACCGGAGTGGTACCGATCGGGATCGCCTGGCGCATCCGCTGCTTCACCTCCTCCAGCGCTTCGGTTCTGTTTACATAAAGGGAAGCCAGCGGTTCTCCCTTTTGTACGCTGTCTCCGACTTTTTTATGCAACAGGATGCCCACTGCATGGTCGATTTGATCTTCTTTTGTGGCCCGTCCTGCCCCCAATTTCATGGCACAAAGCCCTACTTCTTCAGCATGAATTGTCTGGACAATCCCATCCTGCTCCGCTTCGAGCGGAATGATTTTCCCGGGCTGCGGCAACGTCTCCGGTTGATCAATTTGTACCGGATCCCCGTGTTGGCCGACGATAAATTCTTTCAGTTTGGCCAGGGCTTTTCCGCTGCGGATCAGTTCTTCCAGCGTTTGCCGGGCGGCTTTGCTATCAGGGTATTCACCCGAGAGAACCAGCATCTGCGTTCCCAGCACCAAGCAAAGCTCGGTCAAGTCGGCCGGTCCGTTCCCTTTCAACGTATCAATCGCTTCTTTTACCTCGACGGCATTTCCGACGGCGTACCCAAGCGGCTGGCTCATGTCACTGACAACCGCGATCGTCTTGCGTCCTACATGTTTGCCGATCGCCACCATCGCCTGGGCCAGGCGGACAGCATCTGCTTCATCTTTCATGAAAGCGCCTTCCCCTGTTTTTACATCCAGCACGATCGCATCGGCACCGGCTGCGATCTTTTTGCTCATAATAGAGCTGGCGATCAGCGGAATTGAATCGACTGTTGCAGTGACATCGCGCAAAGCATACAGCTTCTTGTCAGCCGGTGTCAAATTGGCTGTCTGTCCCATCACCGCCACTTTGTTGCGATTGACGAGCTCGACGAACTCTGACGTGGCCAATTCGGTTGAAAAACCGCGAATCGATTCCAGTTTGTCAATGGTACCGCCTGTATGTCCCAGGCCCCGGCCGGAAAGTTTGGCCACCGGAACCCCGGCAGCAGCCACCAGCGGTGCCAATACCAATGTCGTCGTATCACCGACACCGCCCGTGCTGTGTTTATCCACCTTGATGCCTTGGATTGCGGAAAGATCGACCTGGTCGCCGGATTCCACCATCGCCATCGTCAGATCGGCGGTTTCTTTTTCAGTCATGCCTTGGTAAAACACGGCCATCGCCCAGGCCGACATCTGGTAGTCGGGAATCCTTCCGGAGGTATAACCTTGGATCAACTCCCGAATTTCATTGGTTTCCAACGTTTTTCCATCTCTTTTTTTGCGAATGATTTCCACGGTACTCATCTTTTGATCCCTCGTCCATCCTTCGTTAATCACGCCTGACGCGTTGCTGACAACTTCGGCGGGAAAGCATTCCCTTCCTTATTACAATCGATCGAGAATCCCTTTGACCAGGCCAATAAATTTTTCCTTGACCCGTTCGGCCGTTTCCATGACCTCCTCGTGGCTGAGAGGCTGGGGCAGAATTCCGGCGGCCATGTTGGAAATGCAGGAAATTCCCAGCACGCGAATCCCGGCATGCCGTGCAACAATCACTTCCGGCACGGTTGACATGCCTACCGCATCTCCACCAAGCGTCCGGATCATGCGAATCTCGGCCGGAGTTTCATAAGAAGGGCCCAAAACGGCGGCATAAACCCCTTCCCGCAGGGAAAAACCTTGTTCTCTTGCCACTTGCTTCGCCAAATCGCGCAATTCCGGATCATATGCGGTTGACATATCCGGGAAGCGCAGCCCCAGTTCCGGATCATTCGGGCCAACCAGCGGATTTTTAAACATGAGATTGATATGATCCTTAATCACCATTAAATCACCGGGATCATATGATTCGTTTACACCTCCGGCAGCGTTGGTAACCAGGATCGTTCCAACCCCCAATTCTTTCATAACCCGAATGGGGAACGACACCTTTTCCGGCTCATGCCCTTCATAGAGATGAAAGCGGCCGGCCATCACAACAACGGGCTTTTCATTCAAAACGCCGATAATCAGCTTGCCGGCATGTCCCTCCACGGTGGAAACCGGAAAGTGCGGAATGTTTTCATAATCGATGGAAACAGCGTTCTGAATCTCTTCCGCGATCACTCCCAAACCCGAACCAAGAATTAAACCGACAGCAGGTTGAATCGAGATTTTGCCTTGAATAAATTCGGCGGCCTCTTTGATATGTACACGAGAGTAACGCATGATCGTGTTCCTCCTCTTTTCTCTGTATCCGTTTATTGCAGCTTGGTGGTATTGCCCCCTGACCGCCCCTTATCTCATTTCCAATGGCCGGTCAGAAGGGCCTCACTCCGCTTACGAGTTTGTGAAGGCTTTCATCCTCAGGTTACGCGAGTTGACGTGACCGTCGTTATTCCAGTTCATTCAAAAAGCTCCGGCCGATCGGCGGTGCCTGGACGGCAAAATTGTGGGCAATGGTCGCCCCGACATCGGCGAAGGTTTCCCTCACTCCCAGGGATTTTCCGACATCAGCCAGTTTTTTTCCGTAAACCAGGAGCGGTGTGTATTCCCGTGTATGGTCCGTCCCATGATGAGTGGGGTCATTTCCGTGATCAGCTGTAATAATCAGCAAATCATCTTCGCGCAACGCAGCCAATATTTCCGGTAGACGCCCATCAAATTCTTCAAGTGCTGCCGCATACCCTTCCGGATCACGGCGATGTCCGTACTTGGCGTCAAAATCGACAAGATTGACAAAGGCCAGCCCGTCAAAATCTTTTTCCAACGTACGGAGCAATTGATCGACGCCATCCATATTCGATTTGGTATGTATGGCCTCGGTTACACCTTCCCCTGCATAGATATCGGAAATTTTTCCGATAGCAATCACATTTTTGCCGGCGTCCTTGAGATAGTTGAGAACCGTCGGAGCCGGCGGTTTTACCGAATAGTCACGCCGGTTTGCCGTCCGCGTAAAATTGCCCGGTTCCCCGACAAACGGACGGGCAATGACGCGGATCACCGAGTAGCGGTCATCCAGTGTCAGCTCCCGTGCAATCTCGCAAATCCGATACAATTCATCAAGCGGAACCACTTCTTCATGTGCGGCGATTTGGAAAACGCTGTCAGCCGACGTATAGACGATAAGCGCGCCGGTTTTCATATGTTCCTCGCCCAACTCCTTGATGATTTCAGTGCCGGAAGCGGGCTTATTTCCAAGTACTTTACGGCCTGTCCGCTCTTCAAAAGTCTTGATCAGCTCTTCGGGAAATCCGTTCGGGTAAGTTTTGAAAGGTTTGTCCGTATAAATGCCCATAAATTCCCAATGGCCTGTTGTCGTATCTTTCCCCTTTGAGATTTCAGCCATTTTGGCATAATAGGCGGCCGGCTTTTCCACCGGATTCACCCCTTGGATCGGAGCGATATTGCCAAGCCCCATTTTTGCCAAATTGGGCAGATGAAGACCTTTTTTGTAATCAGCTATATGTCCGAGCGTATTGGCCCCCTCATCGTCAAAGGCAGCTGCATCGGGCAAAGCGCCGATTCCGACACTGTCAAGAACGATCAGCGCGATTCGAGAAAAACGATTCATTCCATTCACTCCTTCATACCTGCACTGAAAAAAAAGAACCGACGACGCTTTTTGCTCACATCGTCTCGGCCTTATCAGTGAGTTGGAAGCAAAGCTCCCTTTCATAGTTTGTCACTGATCGACAAAAAGTGCAACATTTTCCGAACGTTTCATTCCCCGATCCAATAAAATTCTAGCAATCGCTCTTTCACTTCCTCCAGAAAGGATGAAGGACTGCTTCTGTCGGCATAAGCAAACACTTTGACTGCCCCGCCCGCCGGTTGTTTATACATAAAATCCGGCTTGAAGAGAGGAGTCAAAAAAGAAATCAACTGGTACAACAACAAAGTGAACAGGATGAACAACAGGATGAATTGACACCAATCTTTCAGCTTGCGAAGCGAGATTACCATAAAGATCGTCCTTTCCTCATATTGGTATAACCTATGGAAAAGGACGATCTTTTATGAGAAAATCTCCGGGGCATTTAAACCACTTGGCGCCCCATTATCTCATTCAGCGATACATACGGCAAGTTCAGACTCTCTGCAACGGCCTGGTATGTAACCTGCCCTTTGTACACATTGACTCCCCGGGCTAACGGGCGGTTTTCGGAAATAGCCTTTTCCAGGCCTTTGCTGGCGATTTGCACGGCATACGGAATCGTCACATTGGTCAAGGCAAAAGTAGATGTCCGGGGAACGGCGCCCGGCATGTTCGCAACAGCGTAGTGAACGACTCCGTATTTGACATAAGTCGGATCGCTGTGAGTGGTGACATGGTCAATCGTTTCGATCGAACCGCCCTGGTCGATTGCCACATCGACGATGACTGCCCCTTCCTGCATTTCTTTCACCATCTCCTCGGTGACCAGATGCGGGGCCCGGCGTCCGGGAATCAGTACCGCACCAATCAGCAGATCCGCCTGTTTCACCATTTCGGCAATATTATAGCGATTGGACATGAGTGTGTGCAATCGGCCGGCAAACAAATCATCCAGCTGGCGCAAACGGTCGGCATTAATGTCGAGGATGGTAACATTGGCTCCCATTCCCAAGGCGATTTTGGCAGCATTTGTTCCCACTGTTCCCCCGCCGATAATGACAACATTTCCCGGAACAACCCCCGGAACACCACCGAGAAGAACTCCACGCCCTCCTTGAGGCTTTTCCAGAAATCTGGCACCGATCTGCACCGACATCCGCCCGGCCACTTCGCTCATCGGGGTGAGCAGCGGAAGCGAACCGTTGTCCAATTGCACGGTTTCATAGGCGATAGCGGCCACATTTTTATCCATCAGCGCCCTCGTCAGTTCCGGTTCGGGAGCGAGATGGAGATAGGTGAACAAAATCAGATCCTCACGGAAGTATTCATACTCTTCGGGTTGCGGTTCCTTGACTTTTAAGATCATCTCCGCGTTGTTCCATGTGTCCGAAGCAGATGGTGCGATCTTGGCCCCGTGTTCTGCAAATTCCTCATCTTTGAAACCGCTTCCTTCTCCGGCGCCTTTTTCGATGATCACCTCATGACCAGCCTGTACCAGGGCATCAACGCCCCCCGGGGTGATGGCCACACGATATTCATTGTTCTTCACTTCTTTGGGCACACCAATTCTCATCAAACTTCCCCTCCTTCTGTTGCTGAATTATTTATTTCTAGGATGCAACAGCTCACCTTTTTTAAACAAAAACGTGAGATCTTTTTTTCCAAGATCTCACGTTACCTTTGAACCAACAAGCTTTTTTGGATCGGAAACCTTCCCTTTACAACGATGACAAATTCCGTGAAATGTTAACCGGTGATCAATGATCTGAAAATCATATTCTTTTTCAACCTGTACTTCAATCGGTTCCAACAAGTCTTCCATGATTTCATCAACTGACCCGCAATTGAGACAGATGAGGTGATGGTGATGGTGTTCCGCCCCTTCCGCCCGAAATTCATAGCGGGTTACGCCATCGCCAAAGTTCAGTTTATGAATGATTTGCAATTCACTGAGGAGCTCCAACGTCCTGTAAACCGTCGCTAATCCGATTTCCGGTGCTTTTTCTTTAACCAACAGGTAAACATCCTCCGCGCTTAAATGATCCTCCTCATTTTCCAGAAGGACGCGGACAGTCGCTTCCCGTTGGGGGGTTAATTTATAATTATGGGCGGATAATTGTTGTTTAATTTGATTTACCCGTTTTTCCACAGAGACACCCCCCTGCCTATCTGACTCCATTATATTGGAGAGCAACAAGGGAAGTCAAACCAATCAAGAAAAAATATCAGATGAGAATCATTTTAAAAATATCACAAATCCATTTCAGTATTTAGTTAGTTAAGTGTAGGGATTAATTCTTTCATGATCTGCGGCGAAAGAAATGCTTCAAATAGCGAAGAAATCATCAGAACCGCTGCCATTCCGGTCACCAGAATGCAAAAGGAAACAAATTGCGGATAGATCCGGCCGCGATGGTGAATCAGGCGATTGCGCACCAAATCTTTCGAAAAGTTGATCCCGGCGACGGTTACGATGATCAATGCCGGAATAATCAGCAGATTTTGCGGCACGACGGAGACAAAGGCAAACCACAATCCCTGCCAGGACAGTTGATTTACCAAAAAACCGACGGTAAAGCCGATTACCAGTCCCTTGATGAAGATAAAAATCAACAAAAGCGGAATCCCGATTACCGAGAGGCCCAAAATCCACATCAATCCGATTGTTTTCAGATGATCACCCGCCGAATGTTGCAAAGCGATGGAGGAATCGGCAATCGAATCCTGTTTCAGGCCCTGAAAAAAATACCCCAGATAATGAAGCAAGCCTTCTTTTTGAGTTGGGTCAAGGGCATTGACAATCAGGGAACCGAAAATGACTCCCATCATAAACAAAACAGTGACAAACAGATAGAGCGATTTTTGCTGTTTAACATGAAGCCCGATGGTAGACCCGAGTTGATTTTTCCTCTTCATTTCGCGATCCTCCTTATCCTGTCACTCTACTCTATGACAGCACAAGGAGAAATATACAGCCCGGCATTCCTAGATTTACAGATTCTTGCCGAAACGGGTTTTCGCCGGCTGATTTTCTTTTTTGGCTTCATTTTCGGAAACTTCCGCGACTCCTCCCTCTCCCAGCCAGCTGTCAATCACCCAGCCATCTTTGGAAACGATCTTTTCCGCCTTGGTTTCATCGGCCCGAATTGTCAATTTGCGCGCTTTTAATCCCAATATGCCGCGGGCGGGACCAATCCAAAAAAGGATGGCCAATCCCAAAATGATAATGGAGATGATCAGGTTACGCAAATTCCGCAAGTCTGAAAAGTTGAGAATTTGATAAATAAAAAATCCGATCAAGGAAAAATAGCAAACAAAAAATAAAACCCAACAGCTTTTATAAATCAAAAGAAAAGAAGCGATTCGCCGACGCCGCAGCATAAAAATGGCAAACTTGCAGAGGATGATCAGGCCGATACTAACCAGCACCGCGATCAATAGCCACTCGAGCACAAATTCCTGAGAGGAAAAAGGGAAGATCATGAAATCACTCCATTGCAAAAGTAAACTCCAACTCCGATGTGATCATGGTATTTTCGCTGCCTTTTTCTTGCATAGGCAGAATTCTGCTACTCTTATCATATCAAAATAAGCGGATCAATTTCGATTTATGTTAATCTATTTTCATCATGCTGGCAATTCCATGGTCTTGTGACAAAACGGCCCGCCAGCAAAAGACAATGAATCTGTAGTCAGCTTGTGTTGACAAAACACAGGAATCCGTCATGCCCTGGTTCTTCTCAAAATTATTAAAAGAATAGATCCATTATCCTGTTTTATTTCGATTCTCGTTATTTTTGATATACTAATATAAGATTTTCAGCTTGATATAACAGAGGTGTACCCATTGGCAAAAGAACGATTTCGAACAATTGGTTTCATCGCATTTCTTGTCATCGTATGGGGCCTGTGCTGGCCTATTTATAAAATGACCTTACAATATACCCCGCCGATTCTTTTTGCCGGAATGAGGACCCTTTTGGGCGGGATCGGTCTCTCCATCCTGGCTCTGTCCCGATACCGGCAAATTCAATTCCGCACCCATTGGAAAGTCTACCTGGTGTCTGCTCTGTTCAACGCGGTTCTTTTCTATGGAATCCAAACCGTCGGGTTAAAGTATTTACCCTCGGGCCTGTTTTCGGTCATTGTCTATCTGCAACCGGTGCTGGTCGGATTTCTCGCATGGTATTGGCTTCGCGAATCGCTTAACCTGTTCAAGGTAACCGGTTTGATTTTAGGCGTGATCGGAGTGGGGGTCGTAAGCTGGGACGGGATGGCCGGTCATTTGTCGGCAACCGGAATCATTCTGGCGTTGATCACTGCTATCAGCTGGGCGATCGGCACTGTATATATGAAAAAAGAAGGAACAAATGTGGACACCCTCTGGCTGGTCTCCCTCCAATGCGTCATCGGCGGCGCCGTCATGACAGTTGCCGGTCTGGCCGTTGAAGATGCAGGGCAAATTGTATGGAACCTGCCTTATGTCTCGGGGCTGTTATTTGGCGCTTTCCTCGGAATCGCGGCTGCCTGGGTTGTTTACTTCAAACTGGTGAGAACCGGAGAAGCCAGCCGCATTGCTTCCTATACTTTTTTCGTCCCTCTCCTCTCCGTCTGGTTTGGCGCCATCTTCCTGAAGGAGCCGCTGTCGTTCCATTTGGCGCTGGGCCTTCTCTTTATCATTTTGAGCATTCTCCTGGTAAACCGCAAAGAAAAAAGGAAAAAACCGCTTCCTTCCGCCTAGCCTTCAGGGGATAATCCTTAAGCCGTTTGAAAAGGGATTATCCCTTTTCATTCTCTGTCCATTGCCAAGCTTTTCCCAACACCAGCCCATATGCCCTTTCCGCCGCGCATGCCAACCCTCCGCAAGCACAATTGTCCACATTATTCCACATCCTTTACCGCTTAAGGGGAAGCCTTTTTTTCGTTTGCCAGATGAATAATTTCTCTGAAAAAAACGACATTATATAGATGAAAAAGGAGGGATTCCCTGTTGGAGCAAAAATATCTTTTCGGTTACTTCCGAACCATGGAAGCGGCCAAACAAGCTGCACAGGCTTTGAAAGAAAATGGCTTCGAGGCTTATATCGACCGTTTTTCCCCTCTTGGCGGAGGAAATTTGCATGATCGGGACGATGATTTGAAAAATCCCTTTACTGACCCGACCATGTCGCTGCAGGCGAGCACGCTGGGCGGTGACCGCTCGGACCGGGATATTTTAAAAGCTGTCCATCCCGATGCCAGCGGCCTGTCCGGCGGGCAACCCTTTGATTCAATGGAAGATGTTTGCGTCACCGTTTTTACGGAGCCGGAACGATCGGCGCAAGCGCAACAAATCCTGGAACAGTTTGGCGCCCGTGACTAACAGAAAAGGACCTTGGCACAAAGCCAGGCCCTTTTTCTTTCATCTAGGTGATTTTCACTTTTCCGTATTTCCCGCCGCCGCCTTCTTCCAGCTCGAGCCTCTGCTCCCTGGCCAACCGGATCTGCCAGGCAATTTTCTCTCCGGCGACTGCGGCGATTTCCTCCATCCCGGCATGATGCAACACATTCATTTCCGTACCAAATACCGCCAACAATTTCTCCAGGGTTCGTTTGCCGAGTCCCGGGATAAATTCGAGAGGAACCTGATAAATATAAGGAGGGCGGTGATCAGGATGGACGCTTTCCTGGTCGGCGATTTCCATGATTCGGTCCCGTACGCCTCGTACCTTTTTCGCACTTCCGCATTCCGGGCACCGGTCTGCTTCCGGATAAGCCGGCCACAGTTCCTCACAATTGAGACAGCGGGTTCGGTAATATTTCCCCAGTCTCGGATCCAATCCGTAGTTGGCGCACACTTTTCGCCCTTCTCTTCTTGACAGCGCCAGCTTCAATTCGGCAAAACTCGGTTCCTTGATCAGAAATTCGTTATACTCCCGCCCGATTTTCGGCAATGAATGAGCGTCGGAATTGGTCACAAAAGTTAACGGGGAAAGTTCGGACAACTGATCGGCCAGGCTGGAATCCGAGCTGAGTCCGAGCTCCACTCCCGCGACAAGATCAGGATTGAGCAGCTTGCTCATGCGGTCGGTCGCGTTGCCGTACACGCTTTTGAACGGGGTAAAAACATGAGCGGGAACGATGATCCCGTCAAGTTCATACACCTTTTCCTGCAAAGCTTGGGCAGGCCTGTACAGTCGCTGGGTGCTCAACTGGACATTTTTCATGTAGTTGCGGCACCACTTCGTAAACTCACGCATGTGAGCTAGCGTCGGCAAGTAAGCGAGAATGTGTGCTGCACCCATGCCCGGATCTTTAACCTCAATCTCCGCCCCAAGGATACAGATCGTGTTATGGTACAAAATCCCTCCGTCAGGATGTTCCTTGTACAAACCGGAGGAAAGACCGGCTTCAATATCTTCCTGCACCGGCGGTGACTGGGCATCAATCACTCCGATCATGCGGATTCCTTTGCGGTGTTCCGCTTCCTTCACGATACTTTCAAATGTCAGATTTCGCGCCGCTGTGATTTTGACGGGAAGATTGCGGCTGGTCCGTCCGATGTGAATATGCAGATCAGCAAAAAAAGGTGTTAAACTCATTTTTCAGTCAGCACCCGATTTTGCCACAGATAAACGGCGGCCACCGTTTTGGCATCGCAAATCTCTCCTGATCTGATCCGTTCAAAACACTCCACCAGCGACAGCTCCATTCTCTCCACAAATTCGTCCTGATCCAGATTCACCCTGCCGGCAGCCAGATTTCTCGCCTCGTACAGGTGCAAATATTCATCGGCAAAACCCGGGGAAGTATAAAAAGAAACAACGTGTTTTACCTCGCCCGCTTTGTATCCCGTTTCTTCCTCCAATTCCCGCTTGGCACAATCCAGCGGATCCTCCCCCGGCTCCAGCTTTCCGGCCGGAATCTCCAAAATCGTCTTCTCCAGCGGTTTTCTGAACTGACGGACAAACACCATTTTGTTTTCATCCGTTACTGCCATTACCGCGACAGCCCCGGGATGTTTCACGATTTCGCGCTTGGAGGTATTGCCGTTTGGCAACCGTACCTCGTCCACTTGCAGACGGATGACCTTTCCCTCAAACACCGTCCGGCTCGAAATGGTCTTTTCTTCCAAATCCCGTTTCATCATAGTCACTCCTGTTCACATCCTCTTCATTATACATATCTTGCGGGCAGAATGCGTATCAGAAAGATAATCCTCAAAATGGAAGCGAGTGAAAAAACATGAAAAAAAGATGGGACGAACGTTCTGTCTGGATCAGCGGAAAAGCATGGCAAATCCGTCTTTATCTTCACCATCTGGCCCAAAGCAACCTCACCGTCAAACAATATATCCGAAAGCGATCAGCCGTTTTCCACTATAATAGAAACAGATAAAATTGACGAGCAGGGCACAGTTCTGACCATGCGGCTGCAAAAATCAGACAGAGAACAGGGAGATGATCCTTCTTGCTGGCAACTCTTCAGGCACTTTTGCAGGGAATTGAGAAGGAAGCTGAAATCATCCGTTACCGCCCCGTATCCGGCGGATGCATCAATCGGTCATTTTATGTACAAACCCGGACCCGTGCCTATTTTGTCAAGGTGAATGAACAAATGGATCACCGTTTTTTTCAAGCGGAAGCTCACGGATTGAAGTTGCTGAAAAAAACAAACACCATCGCCGTTCCTGACGTAATCGGCATCAGCCGGGAAGAAACGGGACAATCGCCGTTTCTCGTGTTGGAATGGATTGACGGGGAGGAGAGCTTCCGGACCGAGGAGGAGCTCGGGCGGGGGGTGGCCGGGCTGCACCGCCACAGGGGAACGCATTTCGGATTGGAAATGGACAATTATCTTGGCATGTTGCCGCAAAAAAACGGCTGGTCAGATGATTGGCCCGCTTTTTACCGTGACCGTCGCCTCGGAGTTCAATTGAAACTCGGACAGAAAAAAGGCGCCATCTCCCCTCTGCGCTCTCAAAAACTGGAGAGATTGATGGCCCGTCTCGATTCCTTCTTACCGGCTGATGTCACCCCATCCCTGATCCACGGAGATTTGTGGAGCGGCAACTGGATGGCTGGTCCCGGCGGACGTCCCTATTTGATCGACCCGGCTGTCCAGTATGCCCATTCCGAGATGGAGCTGGCATTTACCGAGCTGTTCGGCGGTTTTTCGCAGCGTTTTTACCGCGCATACACGGAGATGAATCCGCTTGATCCCGGATATGAAGAACGGAAGCCTTTATATCAGCTTTACTATCTGCTCGTGCACTTAAATATCTTTGGGGAAACCTATGGCCCGGCCGTGGACCGAATTTTGGATTATTATCTTTAAAAATCCCCAACGTGGTCTCAGGCCGGTTCGCGTTTCTTCACTCCCAATTTTGCTTAACTTTGATGCGGTTGTATATGACAAGACATGAATGATTTCTAACATTATAGTGAAAAAATTTCTGACTCACAAGACAGGAAATATTATTCAAGCTTATCCAAGGAGAGGATCAAACTTGCACACCTCCTTCCCGACTGACAGCAAAGAGCAATTGCTGAGGGAACTCAGCCTGATTCAAAAATGGGAAAAGGATCAAAAAGATTTATGGTTTTGGGAAAAACTCGGTCGTCTTCCCTTTGTGCTTTTGGACCGCATCACACCCAAAGCCGTTCAGGACTTCTTGGGAAAGGTGCTGGATGAGTTGGGAGGCTTTATCCAGACAGGCGGCAAATACTTAATTTCCGAAAAAGTGATCATCAACGATTTG
Source organism: Thermoactinomyces sp. CICC 10521 (assembly GCF_016055135.1). Classification (NCBI taxonomy): domain Bacteria; kingdom Bacillati; phylum Bacillota; class Bacilli; order Caryophanales; family Thermoactinomycetaceae; genus Thermoactinomyces; species Thermoactinomyces sp. CICC 10521. Next base: position 24,667 of record NZ_JAECVZ010000003.1, read on the forward strand.
GAAAAGCACGCAGGTCTCCCGTCCGGCGGGCTCACGCTCGATCAGGTGGCGTCACTTCCTCTCGGTACAATGAATAAAGCGGCAGAAAAACTGAAGGAATCCCGGAGCGAATGGGCCATGATCCAAGGAGCCACAACCGGAATCGGCGGCATTTTCACACTGGCGATCGACATCCCGGCTCTGCTCGGTCTCTCCTTGAAAGTGCTTCAGGAGATGGCTTTGGTTTATGGCTATAATCCCCTGGAAAAAAGGGAACGGATCTTTATCGTCAAGTGTCTCCAGTTCGCTTCAGCCGATTATGTGGGGAAACAGGCGGTCATTTCGTATTTAACCCGTTTTCAGGAGGGGGAAATCCAGCGGGAATCGATTTCGGAATTACAAGGATGGCGTGAAGTGGTCGCCACCTATGGCGAAAATTTCGGATGGAAGAAGCTGTTCCAAATGGTTCCCGTCATCGGAATCATCTTTGGCGCGTTTCTGAACCGTTCCACGGTAGAAGATGTTGCAGAGGCGGGAATGATGCTGTACCGCAAGCGTCGGATTCTGGAAAAACTTGAGAGTCTCAACGCTGAACGGCATCCGAACCGCTAGAGTAATAAAAAACGGGCCGCGATCCGCTGTTGCGGCGGATGGCCCGTTTTTTGATTTTGCATTTGAAACCGTTATCTGAGCAATCCAAATATCCAGCGATGCAGTGAAGGCCATTTAAATCTCCGCAACCAGAACCATACTTTCCTGAACCACCAAATCCGCCAAATCCACCGAATAATGGCCATTATACACCCCCGGCAAACAGGATTCGCTTCATCCTATTCCCATATGTGAAAGGTGGAAGTGCATTCTCCCCATTTCAGCCGATTTTAAACGAATGTTGACTCAAAACAAGCTCCTCCCCATCCGACCAGTTCCGGATTTGCCCTGTACAGTCAGCAAACATAAATGCTAGAATAGCTAACAACAAGCTGGAAAGGTGTGGGAGGCTTTAAACAAAATTGTCTTAAAATAACGAAATCACTCCTGCTGCTCCTTTTGTGAAAGTCCGCATATGATCCTGAACCCACCGGAGGTTATGAAATGAAGCGATTGAAAATGAAAGAACCTGTTAATACCTGGACCCATTTCGTCACATTCCTTGCAGCTATTGCCGGTTTGGTGTTTCTGATCAAACTCAGCTGGTTTCACCCCTCCGCACTCGTAACGATGACCGTCTACGGTGTGAGTGTCATTTTATTATATGGCGCCAGTTCCCTCTATCATTGGGTATCCACGACTCCGAAAAAAGAGCTTTTCCTGCGAAAGATGGATCACTGTGCGATTTATCTCTTAATTGCCGGATCCTATACCCCGGTCTTTTATTATGGCTTGGATGGCAATTGGAAATGGATCATGCTGTCCAGTGTCTGGAGCCTGGCGCTGATCGGGATCGTTTTAAAGGTGTTTTTTATCCACGTCCCCCGCTATATTTCCACGGCATTCTATGTGACACTGGGCTGGATTGCCTTGATTCCCTTCGTACAACTGATTCATAATTTGCCTGCGGGAGCGATTACCCTGATGGTCGCAGGCGGCGTTTTTTACACGATCGGCGCCATCATCTATGCGACCAAGTGTTTTAATTTTTTCCCGAACAAATTCGGTTTCCATGAGATTTTTCATCTGTTTATCATGGCGGGAACCGCTTTTCACTTTGCGATGATGGTTCTCTATATTCTGCCGATTGGCCTGGAAACCACGCATTGAACCTGTTTCACCGCGGATGGATGAATAGATGGCACGCTTTCAATGCACACTTAATCATGTCGTTTAAAACAGAGGAGCATCCTCTCGATGAGGACGCTCCTCCCAATTTGGCTCCTTATTTTGATGTCGTACTGTGTACGGGAACTTTTGCGCATTCACCGACCAGCTCGACAACCAGTTCTGCCGCTTTTTCCAATTCGGCGATCGGCATTCTCTCTTTGGTTGTATGGATATTTTCATACCCGATCCCCAGATTGACCGTTGGAATGCCATGGCCGGCAATCACGTTGGCATCGCTGCCTCCGCCGCTTGCAGCAATTTTGGGCGTGCGGCCCACTTTTTCCACGGCAGCTTTCGCTTTTTTCACGACAACGTCTTCTTCCGTAAATTTAAAACCGGGATACAGCACCTTGGTTTCCACTTCGGCACGTGCGCCAAATTGCTCCGCCGCCTCTTCAAACGCTTGTACCATATGTTTAACCTGTGCGCGCAGCTTCACTTCATTGCGGCTGCGTGCTTCGGCTACGATCTCCACCCGGTCCGGAACGACATTGCTGGCGATGCCGCCCTGAAATTTTCCTATGTTGGCTGTCGTCTCGGCATCAATGCGCCCCAGACGCATTTTTGAGATCGCCCGGCTCGCCACCTGAATGGCGCTGATCCCATTTTCGGGATCGACACCGGCATGAGCGGACTTTCCATGAATGGTGGCCAAAATTTTCACCTGCGATGGGGCTGAGGTGATAATCGTTCCAACCGGCCCGTCCGAATCAAAGGCAAAACCAAAATCGGCATCAACCAGCTTCATCTCCAAATGACGCGAGCCAATCAACCCCGATTCTTCTCCGGCCGTAATGATCAATTGAATCTGACCGTGAGGCAGTTTTTGTTCCTGCATCACACGCAAGCCTTCCAAAAGAGCGGCAAGTCCGGCTTTATCATCGCTTCCGAGAATGGTCGTGCCATCGGAAACGATGTAATCTCCCTGAATCGACGGTTTGATCCCCTTACCGGGAGCAACCGTATCCATATGGCATGTAAAATAGATCTTCGGCGCGCTTTGTATCGTCCTCGGCATCGTGGCAATTAAGTTTCCGGCTCCGTGTCCCGTCAGCTTGGCCGAGTCATCCTCGATCACCTGCAACCCCAGCGAGGTCAATTTTTCTTTGAGAAGATCACAGATCGCTCTCTCATCACCAGTTTCACTATCCGTTGTCACTAGCTCAATAAATTCATCGATTAGGCGTTGTTTGTTTATCAACGGGGTGCGCCTCCAATCGCTATTTAAATTTCTTCCTATTTTACCACGTTCAAGCCGTTTGTCATGGGAATAATCAAGGCGATAAACGGCCAAAATACCGGGTATCCGCCAAAAATACCTAGTTTTAACCAAATAAACCCAACATTGCTGAGAAATTGACGAAAATCAGCACGCCCTTGGAAGAAATCGAATGAAATTTTGTGTCCCTGGCGCGGATCAAATTTCCGAAATCTTCTTTTTTATACATTTTCCCCGATCACCATCGTTTTATTCACCGATGACCCTCATCCGTGAATCTCCGCCGCAACCATCCTCCGTCCCGTCTGCCGGCGAAGTGCCTTGGCCAAACAGGGCTTGCCCCTGACGGCCAGTTTGGCCTTGACCGAATGGTATGCCCTGCATACAATCGCGCCACCCGGCCCATCGTTTTCCAACGTGAACGATCCACGGAACCCCGGATAAAGAAAATCTCCTTATTCACTTTATCCCTCCATTATAACGGAATATTGCCGTGCTTTTTCGGCGGGCGTGTCTCCCGTTTGTTTCGCAGGATCTCCAAGGCGGTTTTCAATTTTTGTCTCGTTTCCCGCGGATCAATGACATCGTCAACCATTCCATGGGCTGCTGCGATATACGGGTTGGAAAACTTCTCTTTGTATTCTTCGATTCTGCGTTTTCTCGTTTCCTCCGGATGCTCGCTCTCCTCAATCTCCCTGCTGAAAATGATATTGGCCGCGCCTTCCGCCCCCATGACGGCAATTTCCGCACTGGGCCACGCGTAGACAAGATCTGCGCCGATCGCTTTGCTGTTGAGCGCCACATACGCCCCGCCGAATGCTTTGCGCAAAATGATCGTAATTTTCGGCACGGTCGCTTCCGAATAAGCGTACAGGATTTTGGCGCCATGGCGGATGATCCCGTGATGTTCCTGGTTGACTCCCGGGAAAAAGCCGGTGACATCCACGAAAGTAATGATGGGAATGTTGAAACTGTCACAGAAGCGAATAAAGCGGCTCAATTTATCCGATGCATCAATATCCAGGCTTCCTGCCATCACTTTCGGCTGATTGGCGGCAATTCCCACCGTCCGTCCGCCGATTCTGGCAAATCCGACGACGATATTGCGGGCAAAATCGGGATGAACTTCCATGAAATCCCCTTGATCGACAATCAGTTGGATCACTTGTTTTACATCGTAGACCCGGCTGCCGTCAACGGGAACGGCCCCGGCCAGCTCTTCGATCCAGCCATCATCCTCTTTTTCATAGACTCGCGGCGGGTCTTCCATATTGTTTTGCGGCAAATAACTCATTAAACGGCGGACTTGTTCCAGCACCTCCGGTTCGGTGGCAGCCGTGAAATGGACGTTGCCGCTCAGGCTGGCATGGACTTCGGCTCCCCCCAGCTCTTCTGCGGAAATTTTCTCCTTGGTCACCGCTTCGATCACTTTTGGGCCGGTGATGAACATCTGGCTTGTATTTTGCACCATAAAGACAAAATCGGTAATCGCCGGAGAATAAACCGCTCCCCCGGCACACGGACCCATGATGACGGAAATCTGCGGAATCACCCCGGAGTAGATCGAATTCCGGTAAAAAATGTGGCCGTATCCGTCCAGAGAGACAACCCCCTCCTGAATGCGCGCTCCCCCCGAGTCATTGAGTCCGATGACCGGAGCTCCGTTTTTTGCGGCCAAATCCATCAGGCGGGCGATCTTTAAAGCATGCATCTCTCCCAGCGCACCGCCAAACACGGTAAAATCTTGGGCAAACACATACACATCCCGTCCGTGGATCTTTCCGTAACCGGTCACCACGCCTTCCCCCGGCGCTTCTGTTTGATCCATGCCAAAATGGGTGGCGCGATGCTCGATAAACGGATTGAGTTCCACAAAAGAGCCTTCATCCACCAACAGGTCAATGCGTTCCCTTGCGGTCAGCTTTCCGCGTTTGTGCTGGGAGCGGATCCGCAATTCCCCGCCGCCCTGCTCAACTTTGGCCCGTTTTTGATTCAGTTCCTCAATCTTTTGATACATATCCATCTCTCTGTCGCTCCCCATCAAGTTTTATCCTGGATATCCTTTCCACAAGATTGGCAAAAGCGTTCAATCTTCAACCGAATGATTCGGTTCGCACAGTTCCACCAGAACGCCGCCCGCCTGTTTGGGATGTAAGAAGGCGATATTCATCTGATGCGCGCCGGGCTTGGGCCTTTCATTGATGAGGCGAACCCCTTTTTCGCGCAGGGCTTTGAGGCGCTCCTCCAATTCCTCCACCTCGAGGGCAATATGGTGAATTCCTTCTCCAAACCTGGCAATATATTTGGCGATGGCACTGTTTTCCGAAAGCGGTTCCAGCAATTCAATCCGGCTCTCCCCCACTTTAAAAAAGGCCACCCGTACCTGCTCGCTCTCGACGGTTTCGATCCCCTCCAGCGGCAATTCCAGCACATCTTGATACCAGGAACAGGAAGTGTCGAGATTTTTCACGGCGATGCCGATGTGGCTGATCTTTTTAGCCATTTTTCATCCCCTCCCTGTCCAAAACGGCTTGGCGAATAAAATCCGCTGTCTCCTTGGTCGTAGTTCCGGAGGTGAAAATCTCCGCGATTCCCTGCTCTTTTAAAAAAGGGATGTCGGCTTGCGGAATCACACCGCCGCCCACAACAATGATATCCTCCGCTCCCTGTTCCCTGAGCAGGCGCACCACCTCCGGAAACAGCTCATTATGGGCTCCGGACAGGCAGGATAATCCGATCACATCCACATCCTCCTGAATGGCTGTAGCCACAATTTGTGCCGGAGACTGCCGCAAACCGGTATAAATCACTTCCATCCCTTCATCGCGCAGTGCTTGGGCAATGATTAACGCTCCGCGATCATGCCCGTCGAGCCCCGGCTTTGCCACCAAGACGCGAATTGGTCTGTTCATTTTGCTTCCTCCCTCTATACCGATTGATATTCGCCGAAAACACCACGGAGTGTATGGCAAATTTCACCAACCGTCGCATACGCTTTTACCGCTTCCAGAATTCGTGGCATCAAGTTTTCCGATGTCTGTGCCGCCTGTTTCAGCCGGTCCAGACATGCTTTCACCTTCCCGGCGTCCCGCTGTGAACGAACGCGTTTCAATTTTTCAATCTGCTGTGTGGCGATTTGCGGATCTACCCGCATCAGTCCGGGCTGTTCCTCCTGCTCCAGCCGGAAACGATTGACGCCGACCACCACTTCTTCACCGGATTCAATCTTCCGCTGGGTATCAAGGGCGGTACGCCGGATCTCCCCTTGCATGAACCCTTGTTCAATCGCTTGGACAGCCCCGCCCATCGCATCGATCTTTTCAATATATTCAAGTGCCGCCTGTTCAATCTGATCTGTGAGCGCCTCAATGAAATACGATCCTCCCAACGGATCAACCGTGTCGGCGACTCCGCTTTCGTAAGCGATGATCTGTTGCGTCCTCAGGGCGATACGGGCTGATTCCTCCGTGGGCAAAGCCAGCGCCTCATCGCGCGAGTTCGTATGCAGGCTTTGCGTTCCCCCCAGCACCGCGGCCAATGCCTGCAGCGTAACCCGGACAATATTGTTATCCGGCTGTTGCGCGGTGAGGGTGGAACCCCCAGTCTGCGTGTGAAAACGCAACTGTAACGAGCGCTCGTTCGAGGCATGGAAACGCTCCCGCATGATTTTCGCCCATAACCGCCTCGCTGCCCGGAATTTGGCGATCTCCTCAAAAAAGTGATTGTGCGCGTTGAAGAAAAAAGATAAACGCGGAGCGAATTGATCTACTTCGAGGCCGGCCTTCAGCGCCGCTTCGACATAGGCGATCCCGTTTGCCAGCGTAAACGCGACTTCCTGAACCGCGGTGGAACCAGCTTCCCGAATGTGATAACCGCTGATGCTGATCGTATTCCATTTGGGCACTTCTTTCGCACAATACGCAAAAATATCCGTGATCAGCCGCATCGACGGTTTGGGTGGAAAAATATAAGTGCCGCGCGCCACATATTCCTTCAAAATATCGTTTTGAATCGTCCCGCGCAGCTGGTGTGGCTTCACTCCTTGTTTTTCTCCGACGGCAATGTACATTGCCAGCAAAATGGCGGCCGGCGCATTAATCGTCATCGATGTGCTCACTTTATCCAGGGGAATTCCGGCAAACAAGGCTTCCATGTCCTGCAAACTGTCAATCGCCACTCCGACCTTGCCCACTTCGCCCGTTGCCATCGGATCATCGGAGTCATAACCGATCTGCGTGGGTAAATCAAATGCGACGCTCAGCCCGGTTTGCCCCTGCTTCAACAGATAGTGAAAGCGCTGGTTTGTCTCCTCCGCAGTTCCGAAACCGGCATATTGACGCATGGTCCACAAGTGGCTTCGGTACATCGTCGGCCGAATTCCTCTGGTGTACGGAAATTCTCCCGGCAGTTCCTCATCTTCCCGTGCCCTGTCCTCTTTGGTATATAAACGCTTCACTTCGATGCCGGAAAGCGTAGTAAACGGGTTTTTGCGTTCAGGAGATTTGGCCAATAAAGTCTCCGTTTTCTCTTCCCACTTTTGGATCCGTTCGTTCCATCTCTCTTTCTCCACTCGGACAATCTCCTCTCCATCTGAAATAAAACGCTTTCACTTCTTAATATAACAAATATTTATCCTGTTTGGATTCTTAATTATTGGCCGATAGATAGACATCATCAGAACAGTCGATTAAAATAAATGATTGAGGCCGTCTATTTTCATGTTTTTTTCACTGGAAGTTGATTTATACTGATTAGTGAAAACGCTGTAGCAAAGCGCGGATGAAAGAGGAAAGCGGGTGTGAAACGTGCAATACTTTATGGTTCCATTACTGGTCTTGATCAGCATTTTCGCGATTCGCGGCACCTATTACAACAAAAAGACCGGCAACAAGCCGGGTTTCATCATCGGCGGAATCTTCACATTGGGTCTCGTCGGTGTCACTGTACTCGCTTTGTATGATTTCTTTGTCGGTCTGCAATAAGAGTGAGGAGACTCCACCAGGCACGGAGTCTCCTTATTTTTTTAACGCATCGGATCATAGCGAAGGGATCGCTGTGCGTTCCCGGCTTCACCAGTTTGTCACAGCGATTTAAACTGTTCCACCTGAGACCGGATTGCCTTTTCCGTAGGCAGTCTCTCTATGCTGGATGCTCCGAAGAATCCGGCCACCCCTTTGGTGGATGCGAGGATTTTTTGCACATCGGCCGGTTCGGCAATCGGTCCGCCATGGCACAAGACGATGATGTCCGGATTCACCTCTTTTGCCGCATCATGTATGGCTTGAATCCGTTCAGCTGATTCTTCCAGCGTGAGCGCTGTCTCCGCGCCGATTGATCCTTTGGTGGTCAGACCCATATGGGCAACCAGCACATCCGCTCCTGCTTCTGCCATCGCAATCGCTTCCCGTTGGTTAAATACATAGGGACAGGTAAGCAGATCCAATTCATGGGCGATTCGGATCATTTCCACTTCCAGGTTGAACCCCATTCCCGTTTCTTCGAGATTTTGGCGAAACACCCCGTCGATCAGGCCGACAGTGGGGAAATTTTGTACTCCGTCAAAGCCCATCTCTTTCAATTGTTTGAGAAACACGGGCATCTGACGGAAGGGATCTGTTCCGCACACTCCGGCCAAGACAGGAGTGTTTTTGACAATCGGCAATACCTCCGCTGCCATTTCCACCACAATCCCGTTCGCGTCTCCATAAGGCATCAGCCCGGCAAGTGAACCGCGGCCGGCCATGCGGTACCGACCCGAATTATAAATAATGATGAGATCTGCGCCACCCTGTTCGGCGAATTTGGCGGAAATGCCTGTCCCCGCACCGCAGCCGATAATCACCGATCCGTCTTCGATCGTCTGTTTCAAGCGCTTCAGTGCATCATCACGAGTGATAAAAGGCATAAAAAAACCCCCTCTTATTTTTCTTCATTTTGCAGAAATTCAAGCAGTTTATCCGTCACGGCCCGGGCGAATAAGGGATCGTTAATATTGCAGTCAAGTTCGATAATCGGGATTTCGCTCTTTGTATTCTTCTTGATCGCATCAAACAGAGCCTGATCAGCTTCCGGCCACCAAAAGTCTCTATCCGGGGCATCCAATTCGGATATGCCCTGAAGCGGAAGGAAAATGGCGACAGGCCCTTTGGACTGGTTTGCCTTCTCGGCCAGAATCCGGCCCAGTTCTTCATTCTCTTCCGGAGTGGTTCTCATCAGCGTGACATTCTCATTCCAGGCATAGAGTAACCGGTTTTTATACTTGTCGGGTACGGTGGACATCCCCCAAAAATTGACCATATCCAGACATCCCGGGGCAATCACCTGCGGCAATCCCCATTTCGCGGCTGCACTCATGCGATTGGGACCGGCTGACAAAACACCACCCGCCAGTTCATCGGCCAGCTCGGTTGGCGTTACTTCAAGCACCCCGGAAATATAGCCTCTTTCAATCAAGGATTCCATCGTTTTGCCCCCGGTGCCAGTGGCATGAAACACCAACACTTCATAATCTTTTTCATCCAAATATTTTTTGCATTGATTGACCAAGGTTGTCGTATTGCCAAACATGGAAGCCGTAATCAACGGTTTTGATTCTATAGGCGGGACTTGAGCTTCCAACATGCCGACAATGGCGCCGACAGCATTGGCGTAAATGCGCGCACTGATGCGATTCACACCCGATACATCCAAGATGGAAGGAATCATGACGATATCACTGATCCCCACATAAGGCTGGGTATCCCCTGACGCCACCGTACTCACCATGACTTTGGGAACTCCGATCGGCAATGCCCGCAGTCCAGACGTTCCGATCATCGTTCCATTGGAACCTCCCATGGAAAAACCGGCATCAACCAGTCCTTCCTGATAAAGCTCCTGCATCACGATGGCAATCCCTTTCGTCATAATCGTCATCGCGAGCGATTTATCGGCGATTCGGCGAAGCTCGCTCAAAGCGACACCGCCTGCTTTGGCCACTCTTTCCGCCGAAATGTCAGGTTCAAATAAAGGATCCCCAAGCACTCCGGTATTGACCATCAGCGCCCGGTGTCCCTTTTTTTCAATTTCCGCCTTGATAAAAGCATAGTCATCTCCCTTGGTATCAAACGCACCGATGACTGCAATCGTTTTACTCACACTCACTTTGCCCCTCCTCACATTTTTAAATTGATAAAAAAAGATTTATCTACTATATTTGCTTCCATTTCTACTAAATCATTTCCTTCTAAACAATTAAAAAATTGTTTTCGCGACAATCCGGCACCGGGGCATAATTGCCTCCGCTCATCCGTAGGTATATAGAAGCATATTCTTTCTCAGGAAAACATTCATATCCTTTTCGATACCATCCGACCCACCATGCACAATTTCGGGTCATGTTTGGCAAAAGAGGTGTCTTCGATGCGAGTAAAAGCCGATGTTCATATCAGTCCCGAAGAGGTAACCAGAATCATTGAAACCCGATACGGACTCAAAGTCCATTCGTTAACCAAAGTGCGTGCCGTGTACAAAGCCAAAACGTCCCATGGCGTCTACGGTTTTAAAAATGCCGAGGAATTGCCCGACCTCCCCTTTATTATTTCTTGTTTAAATTGCATCAGGAAAAATGGCTTTCGGCGCATGCCCAGCTTTCTTCCTTCCCTCGAAGGTGATTGGCTCGTCGATGATCACGGCGAAACTTATTTCATGGAGGAGTGGCACGATTTAACCGAAGTCCCCCCAGACAGTTATCCGTATTGGAAAAAAATCGCAGGCACACTGGCTGAATTTCATGAAGCATCGCGGGGAATCCCCCACGGTGACCACAACGAACGGGAATATCTAGGAAGAAGACATCAATACCTGCGAAAGATGCTCGAAAAATTGCGAAACTGGCGCCAGTCATGCCGCGATCACCGGCAGGCGGCCCTGCTCGATTTTGCTTTAACCCGCGCGAAACTGGCATACCATCTCATCCAAGATGTTCCGGAAAGGGTGATGCCGGAGCATGCCGTCTGGTGTCACGGCGGTCTGCAGCACCGCAACATCATGATCGACCGCAAGCGGCAGATCTGGCTGATTGATTTTGAAACGCTCACCTACATGGAACGGGTGGCTGACCTGGCCCAATTTGTCCAATACCACGGATATGCCTACAACTGGCCCCCTTCCGCCATTTGGCGTTTTCTTTCCGCCTATGAAAAAAGAGCTTCCAAACCGCTCGATCCTGATGAATGGAAAATGTTTTTTTCCTATCTCCTCTTCCCCAAACGCTTGGGCAGCAGGTTCCAGCGTTACTATGGAAAGCGCTCCCCGGATCAGAAGGACTGGGAAAAATGCACAAACACGGTCACCAAAGAGTTCCTCAAGGAAACATTTCTCCAGCAGATCCGGCCGATGCTGGAAAGAAGGGGATTTTGAAAGCGAACCACCTTTGCCTCTCTGCAGGGGATGAGCATAATAATGGAAAACAGCACCAGTGAGAAACGGAGCCGAAGGAAGACTGAGCCAACCCCCGCTCAAGATCCCTGATCCGGAAAAGGCGAGGTAAAAGGTGGCCCCGCTCTCCTGCCAGCCATTCCATAAAACAAGTGGAGGGGATCATGAGAGATCCACTCCACTCTTTTTTGATTAAACCGGCTGCCCCGCCTTCCATCCGAAGACTTCCTCCGTGCTTTTCACGATTTGCTCCATCACTTCTTCCATATCCACTTCTCTGCCTAACAGCTCTTTCATCGAAGTAACCCCGTATTCCTGGATTCCGCACGGAACGATCAGATTAAAATAGCGCAAATCGGTGTTCACATTCAGGGCAAAGCCGTGATTGGTGATATATCCCCGTTTTTGCCGTCCACGGTTAAACTTCACCCCGATCGCGGCAATTTTTACGTCTCCCACCCAGACACCTGTGTAGGGGGCTTTTCGTCCGCCCTGAATATCAAAGTGTTTCAGCGCACGAATGATAACCTCTTCCAAATCCCGCAAATAACCGTGGGAGTCGTTGCCGCGCTCTCCCAAGTGAAAAATGGGATAGCCGACCAATTGGCCGGGACCATGATAGGTTACGTCACCGCCGCGGTCAATCTCCACAACCTGAATCCCCTGTGCTTCATAATATTCTTTTGAAAAGAGCAGATTTTCCTGGTGAAAACCGCGTCCCAACGTAAATGTATGGGGATGCTCAAGCAACAAGAGCTGATTCTCCGCCTGCCCTTGATCGATTTTCCGAACCCATTCCTTTTGTTTGTCCCAGGTTTCCATATAAGGAACCAGACCGAGACGCTGTACTTGAAACATAGACATCCACCTTTCCAAGCGGAAAAGGCACCGCGTCGGGTGCCTCCATATGATTGTTGCAATCTTCTTCTATTCTACCAGAGCAGCGGCGTATTAAATTTCTGAATTGGGCCCGTAAGCTTCCAGACGCTCTTTGACCCGTTTCAGGAAGCGGCCGGCCATCAACCCGTCGAGAATACGATGGTCCAGCGACAGGCAGATATTCATCATATCACGAACGGCAATCATTTGATTGGTGACAACCGGTCGTTTGACAATGGATTCAAAGGAAAGGATCGCCGCTTGCGGGTGATTGATGATCGGTGCGGATAATACCGAGCCGAATGAACCGGTGTTGTTTACGGTAAACGTTCCACCCTGCATATCTTTCAAATCCAGTTTACCCGCACGCGTTTTTTCCGCGAGCTGGCTGACGGCCCGTGCCAAGCCGAGGATGCTTTTCTCATCGGCATCATGAATGACGGGTACATACAAGGCATCATCAGTGGCCACGGCGATGGAGATATTGATCCGCTTCTTCAAGATAATTTTATCTCCGCCCCAAACTGAGTTGAGATAAGGGAATTCCTTGAGCGAATCAACCACCGCCTTGATGAAGAACGGCATAAAGGTAAGGTTGACCCCTTCCCGTTTTTTGAAATCCTCTTTGAGGCGGTTACGCAATTCCACCAGGCCGGTTACGTCCACTTCCATCATCGTCCAGGCGTGCGGCGCTTCGTGTTTGCTCTGCACCATCCGCTGGGCGATGGTCCGCCTTACTGCGGTCACGGGGATTTCGATATCTCCGTTTTCCAGCGGAACGCCGGCGGCTTCAGCAACAGGTGCCGGCTGTTTGGGTTGTGCAGGTTCCGGTTTTGTCTCTTCTCTTGGAGCAGCCGATTTTTCGGCAGCAACCGGTTGCTCGGCAGCGGCGGGAACTCCCTGTTCGATCGCGCGCAGAATGTCTTTGCGGGTAATCCGTCCGCCCCGTCCGGTTCCCGAGATCCGGGTCAGATCGATGTTATGTTCGTTCGCCAGCTTCAAGACGGCAGGAGAATAGCGCTGTTTCATCGATGTTTCTTCCTGAGCCGGCACTTCTGCTTTGGCCGATGCTTTTTCTTCTTTTGCCGCTTCCGCTTTTGGCTCTTCCTCAGCGGCGGCGGTACCGGCTTCCTGAATGCGGCAAATCAGATCCCCGACGGAAACCGTCGTTCCTTCCTCAACCACGAGCTCCACGATCGTCCCTTCAATCGTGGACGGAACTTCTGCATTTACCTTGTCCGTGGAAACTTCACAAATCGGTTCATATTTGGACACCGGATCTCCCGGTTTTTTTAGCCATTTTGCGATGGTACCCTCTGTCACACTTTCTCCGAGCTGCGGCATCAAAATATCGGTTGCCATAAGGAACCTCCTCGTCTCATTCTAAAATTCCGCCAGTTCGCGAATCGCATTGGCGATTTTTTCAGGATTGAGCATAAATTCCTTTTCCATCGTCGGGCTGTAAGGCATCGCCGGCACATCGGGACCGCACAGACGCTGAACGGGTGCATCCAGTTCAAAGAAAGCTTCCTGAGCAATCAGTGCCGCCACTTCCCCACCGACGCCGCCGGTCAGATTGTCTTCATGCACGATCAGCACTTTGCCCGTTTTGGCTGCTGCTTCAATAATCGCTTCTTTGTCCAAAGGCAAAATGGTGCGCAAGTCAAGGACGTGAACACTGATTCCCTCTTTTTCCAGCATTTCTGCTGCCTGGAGCGCGAAATGGAGCGTCAGTCCATAGGAGATGACCGTGACATCATCCCCTTCGCGCTTCACATCTGCCTTGCCGATCGGCAGCGTATAATCCTCGACGGGAACCTCGCCCTTAATCAGTCGGTAACAGCGCTTATGTTCAAAAAAGAGGACCGGGTCTTCATCGCGAATCGCTGCTTTAAGCAGACCTTTTACATCATAGGGAGTCGACGGCATGACGATTTTCAGGCCGGGAATTCCGTTGAACATTTTTTCCACACTTTGCGAATGGTACAAGGCCCCGTGCACGCCGCCTCCGTATGGTGCGCGAATGACCAGCGGACAGGTCCAATCACCATTGGAACGGTAACGTATTTTCGCCGCTTCGCTGACAATCTGGTTAACTGCCGGCATAATAAAATCGGCAAACTGAATCTCCGCCACCGGACGTTTTCCGTAAGCTGCGGCACCGATAGAGACGCCGACAATGGCCGATTCAGTCAGAGGAGTATCCAGAACCCGCTCCGGACCAAACTCTTCATAAAGGCCGGCAGTCGCCCTGAATACGCCGCCGCGAACACCTACATCCTCACCCAGCACAAACACGCGGGAATCCCGTTTCATTTCTTCCTGCAACGCCTGGGTTACCGCATCGATATACGAAATGACTGGCATCTTGAACTCTCTCCTCCCGTCTTAAGCATACACATGCTTGTAAGTATCTTTCGGATCAGGGTAAGCCGCTTTTTCGGCATATTCGGTCGCCTCGTCCACTTCTTTGGCAATCGACTTGGTGAGCTCTTGCTCACTTTCTTCGGTCAAAATTCCGTGTTCGGCCAAATAGTTTCTGAAAACGAGAATCGAGTCTTTCTTTTTCTCCTCTTCCACCTCTTCCCGCGTGCGATAACTGCGGTCATCATCATCGCTGGAGTGGGGAACAAGCCGGTAGGAAACCGCTTCGATCAGTGTCGGCCCTTCGCCTTTCCGTCCGCGCTCGACCGCTTCTTTTACCGCTTGGTATACAGCGAGCGGGTTGTTTCCGTCCACTTTGACTCCGGGGAACCCATAACCTTGGGCGCGCTTCCAGACTTCCCCGCCGGCAACTTGTTTGGCCAGAGGCACGGAAATCGCATATTTGTTGTTCTCCACCATAAAAATCACCGGAAGCTTGTGGACACCGGCGAAGTTGCATGCTTCATGCCAGTCACCCTGGTTGCTGGAACCTTCACCGCATGAGGTTAAGACCACGTGATCCGCTCCGTCCAGCCTTCCTGCATAGGCAATTCCGACCGCATGGAGAACTTGGGTCGTTACCGGACTGGAACCTGTCAAAATGCGATATCGTTTATCCCCGTAATGCCCGGGCATCTGGCGTCCGCCGCTGTTCGGGTCTCCCGCTTTGGCAAATGCGGACAGCATCTGATCTTTTGCTGTTTGGCCAAATACCAGTACCATTCCCAAATCGCGATAGTACGGGCACAGCCAGTCTTTGTTCCGGTCCAGGGCAAAGGCCGCTCCCACCTGAATCGCTTCCTGCCCCTGACAGGAGATCACAAAGGGGATTTTTCCCGCGCGGTTCAAAAGCCACATCCGTTCGTCTATTTTGCGCGCCAACAACATATAGCGGTACATTTCCAAGACCTGTTCATCCGTCAAACCCAGTTCCCGATGGTTTAACTCGCTCATCCGTTTTTCGCTCCTTTCAGTTAACCGTGAATTGGTTTGCCATCCACCGCCAAAGCGGCCTCTCCGTACACTTCCGACAAAGTCGGGTGTGCATGGATCGCATGAGAGATTTCCCAGGCAGTGGCATCCAACACTTTGGCCAGTCCCGCTTCGGAGATGAGTTCTGTCGCATGGGGACCGATAATATGAACTCCCAACAAATCATCCGTCTCCCGGTCGGAAATGATTTTGATAAATCCATCCACTTCGCCCTGGACGAGGGATTTGCCGATTGCGCGGAAGGGGAATTTCCCCACTTTCAACTCATATCCTTTTTCCTTCGCCTGCGCTTCCGTCAAGCCGATGCTGCCGACTTCCGGACGGCTGTAGGTACACCGCGGCACCTGAGTGGGATCAATCGGATGCACGTCCAGTCCGGCCATGTGTTCCACGGCCAAAATCCCTTCATGGGAAGCCACATGGGCCAACTGATAACCACCCACCACATCCCCGATGGCATAAATATGTTTTTCCGCCGTCTGCATGAATTCGTTAACGGCAATGACGCCTTTTTCCACCTGGATCGATGTATTGGCAAGGCCGATATCGTCGATATTCGCCTGTCTGCCCACGGATACCAGGACGCGTTCGGCAGAAAGAGAAATCGTTTCCGATCCTTGTTCTGCCTGCAAGGTTACCCGGCCGTCAGCGATATCCGCGGTTTCACCGAGCACTTTGACCCCTGTTAGAACTTTGACTTTTCTCTTTTTCAAAATGCGTGTCATCTCTTTGCTGACATCTTCATCTTCAAAGGGCAAAATCCGGTCGGCGTATTCGACAACGGTCACTTCCACGCCGAAATCGCTCAGCATCGAGGCCCATTCAATGCCGATGACACCCCCACCGATGATGAGAATCGATTGCGGAAGCTCTTCCATGGCCAAAGCATGGTCGGAATTCATGATCGCTTTTCCATCCACTTCGAGCCCGGGGAGCGAACGCGGCCGGGACCCGGTGGCAATCAGTACATATTGCGGCACAAGCATGTCCGGTTCGCTGCCGTCTTTTTTCTCCACGGAAATCGTCCCGGGCAGTGGCGAAAAGATCGACGGTCCCAAAATGCGCCCGGTTCCTTCATACACGTCCACTTTATTTTTCTTTAACAGACCCTGTACCCCTTTATGGAGCTGATCGATCACCTTTTGTTTCCGTTTCTGCACAAGCCCGAAGTCCAGTTCGACGCCGGCAACATGAATGCCGAACTCTTTGCTGTTGTTCATATTGTGGTACAATTCAGCGCTTCGCAAAAGAGTTTTGCTGGGTATGCATCCTTTATGTAAGCACACCCCGCCCACCTTTTCCTTTTCGACAACGGCCACTTTCATCCCCAATTGGGCAGCGCGAACTGCGGCGACATAACCGCCGGGCCCTGCTCCCAAGATCACCAGATCATAATTTTCCGCCATGGACCATCTCCGCTCCTTTTTCCACAAATGGGTAGATTTTGGCTTCTTCTTCTCCGCGTATAACTCGAAGCGCTCCTTCAACCAGTGCCTGCAATTCATTCTCACCAGGAACCACATAGACCGGCGCGATCCAATCAATCCGCTCTCTGATCAAATGGATAAAGTATTCGCTGTAGGCAAGTCCACCTGTCAAAATAATGCCATCCAGTTTTCCGTATAAGACGGTTGAACAGGAACCGATCTCTTTGGCAACCTGATAAGCCATTGCCTCATAAATGAGCTTTGCTTTCTCATCTCCCTCGGCGATCATTTTTTCAACCTCACGGGCGTCGGATGTACCCAGGTACCCCATCAATCCGCCGCGGCCCACGATCATCCGCATGATTTCACCGGAAAAATATTTGCCCGAAAAACTGAGCGCAACCAAGTCGCCCACCGGAATGGTTCCGGCCCGTTCCGGAGAAAAAGGTCCTTCTCCGTTCAATCCGTTATTCACATCAATCACACGACCGTGCCTGTGAGCGCCAACCGTAATCCCGCCTCCCATATGAACGACGATTACATTGACATCTTCGTAACGTTTGCCCATTTTTTTGGCGATCCGGCGAGCAACCGCTTTCTGATTCAGCGCATGGAAAATGCTTTTGCGCTCAATTTGCGGAATGCCGGAGATCCGGGCGATCGGTTCCATCTCGTCGACGACAACCGGATCGACGATAAAGGCGGGTATGCCCAACCGACCCGCGATTTCCTCGGCGATGATCGCACCGAGATTGGAGGCATGAACTCCATATTCCCCGGATCGAAGATCATCAATCATCGCTTGATTAACACGATAAGTCCCCCCTGGAATGGGTCGCAATAACCCACCCCGGGCGACAACGGCATCCAGACGGTTGAGGTTCATGCCTTCCCGATCAAGCGTATCCAAAATCACTTGCTTGCGAAAAGGGTATTGGTCAAATAACTCCTTAAATCCTGCTATTTGTTTCGGGTCATGTCTGAGCGTCTCTACGAGAATCGGTTTCTCGTCAACGAAAACACCGATTTTGGTTGATGTCGATCCCGGGTTGATTGCAAGAACCCGTTTCGGTTCCACCTTAAACACTCCGTTTCTGTTTACACCATTTTCTGTGAAAGTGTGTTGGTCGGGGGTGGCACCTCGCAACCTCCATGGCCGTAAGGCACCATCCCCTCTCAGTTTTGCTCAGGCTTTCACTCCGGATTAACGTCCGTTCAAGTTGAGGATGCTGTACTCGTTTTGCAAAAAGGTACTGCGTGTTTTGCGCATGGTTTCGATGCGCTCTTCCGCCATGCGGTCTGCCGCCTGATAGCTCGGAATTCCATCCCGGCGGGCAATCTCAAACACCTTCAGAATGTTGTCATAAATCGTTTCCACTTTTTTCATGGCCCGGTCACGATTGTACCCCAGAAGTTCATCGGCCACGTTGATGACACCGCCGGCATTGATCACATAATCCGGTGCATAGACAATGCCTTTTTGCTCCAGCATGTCGCCATGGCGCTCTTCCTTCAACTGGTTATTCGCCGAACCGGCCACCACTTTGCATTTCAGGCGTTCAATCGTTTCATCGTTGATGATCGCACCGAGCGCGCACGGGGCAAAGATATCGCATTCCACGTCGTAGATTTTGTCCGGGCTAACCGCTTCAGCGCCGAACTCCTGAACGGCACGGTCGACGTTCGCCTTGTTGATATCGGTTACAATTAATTTTGCACCTTCTTCGTGCAGATGTTTGCACAAGCTGTAAGCAACGTGGCCCACACCCTGAACAGCCACCACTTTGCCTTTGAGCGAATCGTCTCCGAAAGCCTCTTTTGAAGCCGCTTTCATTCCGCGATATACCCCATATGCCGTTACCGGAGACGGATTTCCGCTCGAGCCGAACGCAGGCGAAATACCTGTAACAAACCGGGTTTCCATCCGGATGGTATCCATATCCTCAACCGTCGTCCCCACATCTTCCGCCGTGATGTAACGTCCGTTCAGCCCTTGAATGTAACGTCCCAGGGCGCGGAACAACGCTTCGCTTTTATCTTTTTTCGGATCACCGATCACCACGGTTTTCCCGCCGCCGAGGTTGAGCCCGGCAGCCGCGTTTTTATAGGTCATTCCACGGGCAAGGCGCAGGGCGTCTTCAATCGCATCATCCTCAGAGTCGTAGGTCCACATCCGGGTCCCGCCCAGCGCAGGACCCAGAGTCGTGTCGTGGATGCAGATGATGGCTTTCAGTCCGGAAGCTTCATCATGACATAAAACGAGTTGTTCATAATCGTATTTGCCCATGTACTCAAAAATTTTCATCGAGAGTTCCTCCTAACCTCACTTTTGGTTTGCCGCTTGCAACACCGCCAATGCGATGGAATACAGCTTTGCTTCAGGAGAATCCGCACGGGATGTCAAAACAACCGGTGCTGCGGCTCCAAGCACAAGCGCGCCGATTTTGGCTTTGGCAAAATAGACCATTGATTTGTAGAGGATGTTTCCAGCTTCAATATCCGGCACAAACAACACATCGGCCTTGCCGGCTACCGGGCTCACAATCCCTTTGTGCTCGGCTGCCTCCACGGAAACCGCGTTGTCCAGGGCGAAGGGGCCATCGATTACCGCACCTTTCAGCTGACCGCGCCGATTCATCTGCGCCAGCGCTGCTGCATCAAGCGTCGGCGGCATATTGGGGTTCACGACCTCAACCGCACCAAGGACAGCGATTTTGGGCTCCATATTTTCAAGCGAATGACAATAGGCGATGATGTTTTGCGCGATTTGTGCTTTCTCCGGCAATGCCGGTGCCACATTCAAGGCGGGATCGGTCACGTGGATGAGCCGGTCATACCCCGGTACTTCAAAAGTGGCAACATGGCTCAACACTCTTCCCGTCCGCAATCCTTTTTCCTTGTTGAGGATGGCACGCAAAAAGTCGGCCGTTTGAATCATCCCCTTCATCACCACATCCGCTTTCCCATCGCGGACTGCGGCCACGGCAAGCTGTGCCGCTTCCTGCACGGTATTAGCATGGCCGATTTTCGAAGAGTCAATGTTAAGGCCGATTTTTTTGCTCAGAGCCTCAATTTTTTCCTGATCCCCAAACAAGAGGAAATCGGCGATTCCATGTTCGATGGCATTCCGAACTGCTTCGAGAACGTCTTCATCCGCCGCTGCGGCCACGGCGACAGTGACAGGTGGCAAAGCTTCTGCTTTTTTTACTACTTCAGCAAATGTTCTAATCATCCTACACACCTCGTTATTCCGACCAAGTTATTTTTTTAACTAGCACTAGTTTTCGCAGACTGATCAGTCACGATACCCTATATGCAAAAGTAATGCCAAGCGATTAAAAAAACGGATAAGCCTTGAAAATCAGCATGTAACTGGCTGAATGAGATTTTTTTCGTTTTGCAGACAATTGCAGACTGTATGCAAAATATTGCAGGCAAAAGAATTCATTTCTACAATAAACCGTATCGCTCCAATTTGTAGTACAAACTTCGCACGGAAATGCCCAATTTGCGCGCTGCTTCTGTTTTGTTTCGCCCGCAGGCGAGGTAAATGCTCCCGATATACTCCTTCTCCACCTCACTCAACCGCTCTTTCAAAGTTTGGATTCCTTCGCTCTCCTGATGTTTCTCCGGATGATCGGGGAATGTCAGCTTCGTCAGATTCAAGGGGGGGAGATGCCGTTTTTTCATCACTTTCTCATTAAAAGCCATATTAATCATGGCCCTTCCCAAAACATTTTCCAACTCCCGCACATTGCCCGGCCAGGAATAATCCGAAAGCGTCTGAATCGCCTCCTGGTCGATTGACTCAACATTCCGCCCGTACTCTTGGTTAAACTTTTTAATCAGATGAAGGGAAAGTTCATATAAATCTTCTTTCCGCATGCGCAATGGAGCGATATGAATGGGCAGCACATTTAACCGATAGTACAAATCTTCCCGAAAGCGTTTCTCCTGGATCGCCTTCTCCAGGGACATATTGGTAGCGGCAATCACCCGGACATCAATCGGAATGGATTTGGTTCCGCCGACGCGGGTCACTTCTTTTTCCTGAAGAACGCGAAGCAATTTCGCCTGGGTATTTGGCTTCAGCTCACCGATTTCATCCAAAAAAATGGTTCCCCCGCTCGCTTCTTCAAACAACCCTTTTTTTCCGCCCCGCTTCGCTCCGGTAAATGCTCCTTCTTCATAACCGAACAATTCGCTTTCCAACAAGCTTTCCGAAAGGGCAGCACAATTGACGCGCACAAACTGGCTGTATTTCCGGTCGCTCGCATTATGGATGGCATGGGCGAACAACTCTTTTCCCGTCCCCGATTCCCCGCGCAGCAAAACGGTTGCCCGCGTCTTGGCAGCCTGTTTTGCCTGGTCAAGGGAGACTTTCATCGCTTCACTGCTCCCGATAATATCCGCAAAAGTATACTTGGCCTCCAGCGTGCGGATAATGCGTCTGGCCCGTTCCAGATCCCGGTTCAATTGTTTGATCTCCGATACGTCGTGGAGAATTCCGACACTCCCTTTCAATTCCCCGCCAATAATGATCGGTGCCACATTGACGACCACCTCTTTATTATGAGGCCCCACTTTCATGTGTACTCCGCGCACCGGTTGCTTGGTGGTCAGCACCTTCATATGCATGCTCTCCCCTTCGGAGATATCGGTTTCAGCCGGTTTGCCGATCACCTGATCAGGTTCAAGACCGGTCAATCTCGTGTAGGCAGGATTGATCAAAATCCCCAATCCGTTGGCATCCACCACGGAAATGGCATCATCGGAGGAGTCGATGATCGCCTGGAGCAAACTCTTCATGCTTTTCAGGTCCGTCACTTGCTGGGTCAGATTTTTAAGCTCGCTGATATCGCGAAAAACTGAAACTGCCCCCATCACCCGGCCATCCGCTCCTTTGACCGGAACGCGATTGGTCACCACCTCCATACCGCTGGGCAAAATGTGCTTGCGATTCAGCTCGGGCACTCCTGTTTGCAGTACATGATCCAATCTCGAATTTGGAATGATCTCCTTAATATGCCGTCCCAAAGCATTCCCGGTTTTTACTCCGGTCATGCGTTCCGCGGAAGCATTCATAAGCGTAATCTCTCCCCGCTGGTTCAAAGCGATCATACCGTCATGAGTCGAATTCAAAATGGCTTCCAGCTCTTTTTGTCTGCGCCGCCATGCATCAAACCAACGGTCTTTCTCCTCAACGAGGCGAACCATCAGGTGGGCGACAGCCCCGGAGATGAGCGTGGTTCCCGGCAGATCGCGTTCCGCCAGCTCCCGGAACACGTCGGGGTCACCCGTTACTTCGAGAATCACGTCCGGCTTTTTATGTAAAAACGGTTCCAGCTCTGAGCCTGTGGGAATCCCGAGCTTCTTCGCTTCGATCATGGCCGGGGCGTCGGAACGATGATCGATCACTCCGATGACCCGGACGAACTCAACTGCGGAAAAGGTTCTTAAAATTGCTTGTCCTCCTTTTCCCCCGCCTACGATTAGAATCGATTGCAATGAAGCCCCCTCCTTTTTCCATCCATTATGTTAACATACCCCTTTACGCCTGGAAGGGTGGTAATATTGGTAAAAATGAGGTACTATAGCCTTGAGAAACAGAAAGGACGGTTACACGGCCATGAAACCAGTCTACCAACGCATTATCGCCATCATGATCATGTGCCTGCCCGGGGTCTTGGCGATCTATGGCTGGACTTTGATGCGCGATATCCTGTTTGATTCCTTTGCCGGCAAACCTTTTGCATGGTTCCCCTTTCTCGGCGGATTGATTGCCTTTCTCGCAGGAATCTTTGTCCTCGGCAGTTTTATTTTTTATCGCGATAAAAAACGTAACAAGATTCAGGCCAAATTACTGGGTAAGGAGAAAGATCTCCACTACAAGAACAAACCCGGCTTTTAACCACTCGTCATCCATGGCGGGTGGTTTTTCTTTTTCCCGGAAATCTGTCATTCCCGATTTGGATTCCATTTTCACCCTTTGCCCATGGTTCACATATCCTGTGAAAAAAAGAGCCCATCACAGGGGAGGGAACAAAAACCATATGCACCATTTCGAGCAAACTTGGCTGATCAATTGGATCCAACGCCCTCTTTTGTCAAGCATTCGTTTCTGTAAAAAATGGCTGGAAAAACAATTGCAAACCACAAACGATCCTGAAATCTCCTCCGCCATGCGACGTCTGCTCAACCAGCTGGAGCACAGCGAAAAAAAGGCATATCACCTTCATCCCTTTGCCCTGGATGAATGGTTTGACCGCGTGGCAGCTGCACTGAAGCAATGCGCCCATTGGCTTGATCTTTTGCCGGCCCAGCATAAACTGAGCACCTCCTCACATGAAGAGATGCTGAACCTCGAACCCGCCCGTTCCACCCACCGTTTTGCCGAACCGCGCGTTCCGATCGGCAAACATAAATTGCCGCCTCTCCCTTATCCCTATGATGCCTTGGAACCCTACATCGACGAACAAACGATGCGTCTGCATCATGACGAACATCACCAAAGCTATGTCAACGGTTTGAACCAGGCGGAAAAAATGATGGAACTCGCCCGACAGTCAGGAAATTTTGAACTGATTAAACATTGGGAGCGGGAAGCGGCTTTTCACGGGGCCGGCCATTATCTGCACACGATCTTTTGGGAAACGATGAATCCCCATGGCGGCGGAAGCCCGAGCGGCCCCTTGCTCAAGCAGATCGAACAGGATTTTGGCAGTTTTGAAGCCTTTAAAAAACATTTTTCTTTGGCGGCGGAAAAGGTTGAAGGGGGCGGGTGGGCTCTCTTGGTTTGGAGTCCCCGCGCCCATCGCCTGGAAATCCTGCAAGCGGAAAAACATCAAAACCTCTCTCAGCAGGACGTGATTCCGCTCTTGCCGCTGGATGTCTGGGAACACGCCTACTATTTGAAATATCCCAACCGACGCAAGGAGTACATCGAAGCCTGGTGGCACGTCGTTTACTGGCCACAGGTGCAGCAACGCTTCAAGGTGGCCCGCCAGGTTATCTGGCAGCCCTTTTAAACCACGGGAGGTGCGTGTACATGGGCAAAAAAAGAACCCGGGAAAAAGGTGTCAATCGCCCCGCAAAGCCGAGATACACCTGCATGTCCAATGTTTATCACCAAAAAGAGATCGCTCCGCTGGAAAAGAAGTACCGGCAGGCACTAAACGCCAAAAATTACGAAGTGGCGGATACATTGTTACGGGAACTGACCAAGGCGCAGGAAGAACACCGCCTCTGGCTTCACCGCAAAGAAAAAGTAAGAATCAAATAGATGCTCAGTCCATAAAAACCCCCTTTTTTCTGAATGCCAGACGATCCAGAAAAAAGGGGGTTTTGCAGCGATTTGCTTAACCTGCCCGGTGCTCAATCCGCAATTTATCAGCCACCATGGCGATAAACTCACTATTGGTCGGCTTCGCTTTGCTCACATTGATCGTGTATCCGAACAGGTTGCGAATCGATTCCATGTTTCCGCGACTCCAGGCCACCTCAATCGCATGGCGAATCGCCCGTTCCACCCGGCTCGGCGTCGTATTGTACTTTTCGGCGATCCGCGGATACAGCGATTTGGTGATCGCCCCTAACAAATCGACCTCGTTATAGACCATTGAGATCGCTTCTCTCAAGTACAAATAACCCTTAATATGAGCCGGGACACCGATCTCATGGATCACATTGGTGATATTGGCGTCAAGGTTATTCGCTTTTGGTGCGTTGGATTTCGCTCCGGCTGCGCTTTTGACAAACGCGGATTCTGTCCCACCGATCCCTTTCATCTGCCGGATGCGATGGGTCAGCACATCCAAATCGAACGGTTTCAGTATGTAGTAGGACGCTCCCAGCTCAACTGCCCGCTGGGTGATATTTTCTTGGCCGAAAGCCGTCAGCATAATGATTTTGGGAGACGGTTCGAGATGAAGCTGCTGGATTTTCTCCAACACACCCAAACCGTCCAGGTGAGGCATAATAATATCCAATACGAGAACATCGGGGGTACTTCGCTGAAGCAAGTCAACCACTTCCCCGCCATGGTGTGCAACCCCGATGACCTCAATATCTTCCTGATTTGTCAAATGTTCTTTTAACAGTTCAGCAAATTCCCGATTATCATCTGCCAATATGACACGGATCTTGCTCAATTGAGACCCTCCTAATCGCCGCTTATCCAATCTACTTTTTTCCTTTCGACAAACAATCGAAACTTCCTGCAACTGACAGCCGGGCGGTCATCGAAAAAATTCCAGTTATTGTTATAACCCCGCCCCTTTTGATCCATACTTTACTTAAAAGGGGGGACAAGCATGCCAAAAGAAAGCCGAAGTCTTGAGCAGGAAAAAAAGGCGAATGACAAACCCGCAAAAAAACAGCCATACCAAGAGGAAACGGCTGCGGGGTTTGGCGATAAAAAAATGGAAGGCCCGAATCGCCCTTCAACATAAAAAAGCGCGGACAGGCATACCCGTGCATCAGCTTGATGACAAAGCGCCCATAAAGGTGTTCCGAATCCACAATTTCCTCTCCAAATTTGAAAAAGAGTTTTGCCGACAGTGTGCGAACAGGCATACATGTCTCCTTTTTTTGCTTCAAAATGTAAAAATATTCCCATTTATATTATTGTTGTTATAAAGATTGATTCATTTAATCAAATGTTTTATTATGGTATATGCTGAGTTTATTTACTTAGTTAAATATTTATTATTAAAATTTTTACTAATATTATTCATATGTGAGGTGGTTAAATGAAGAGGAAAAAAATCGCCTTGGCATGGCAAATCTTAATCGGCCTTATCTTAGGGATTGTTGTCGGTGCAGTTTTTTACGGTAATCCTTCGGTCGCCACATGGCTTCAACCCATCGGTGACATTTTCCTTCATCTGATCAAAATGATCGTGATCCCGATTGTGATCTCCAGCCTGATTGTCGGGGTGGCCGGCGTCGGCGACATAAAAAAACTGGGGAAACTGGGCGGTAAAACGATCCTTTATTTTGAGATCATCACCACACTTGCCATTATCGTCGGGTTATTCGTCGCCAACGCATTTCATCCCGGAACGGGCGTTAATATAAATACCTTGCACAAAACCGATATCGAACAATATGTACAAACGACACAGGATGTTGAAAAGCACAGCTTTATCGATACTTTTGTCAACATTGTTCCGACCAACCTGTTTACCTCGCTGGCAAACGGGGATATGTTGGCCATCATTTTCTTCTCGGTCATGTTCGGCCTCAGCATTGCCGCTGTCGGCGAAAAAGGAAAACCGGTTCTGAAGTTTTTCCAGGGAACGGCGGATGCCATGTTCTATATGACCAATGTCATTATGCGTTTTGCCCCGTTTGGCGTGTTTGCCCTGATCGGGGTGACGGTTTCCAAATTCGGCATCCAATCGCTGATCCCGCTCAGCAAATTGGTCGTCCTTGTTTATCTGACGATGATTTTCTTTATTATCGTCATCCTTGGGTTGGTTGCCCGTCTCATGGGAGTGAATATTTTCCACATTCTCCGGATCCTGAAAGAAGAACTGATTTTGGCTTATTCCACTTCCAGCTCGGAAACGGTTCTGCCTAAAATCATGGAGAAAATGGAAAGATTCGGCTGTCCCAAAGCAATTACTTCTTTCGTCATTCCAACCGGCTATTCGTTCAATCTGGATGGTTCCACCTTATATCAGGCAATCGCCGCCATTTTTATCGCGCAGATGTACGGTATCCATCTTTCCTGGTCTCAGCAGATCACATTGCTGTTAACCTTGATGGTAACCTCCAAGGGAATTGCCGGCGTACCCGGAGTTTCCTTCGTCGTCCTTTTGGCAACGCTCGGTTCGGTTGGGATTCCGGTGGAAGGACTCGCCTTTATCGCCGGGGTTGACCGCTTGATGGATATGGCGCGCACAGTCGTCAACGTCATCGGCAACTCTCTTGCCGCCATTGTCATGTCCAAATGGGAAAAACAATACGACCAAAACCGGGCCAAAGAATACCTCGAAGAACTGAAACAAGCGGCTTAAGGTTATCCATTCCAACAGACTGCAACCACGCGCAGTCTGTTTTTCTTTAAAACGAGTTTTATTTTAAACTTTTCCGATGCACGATGCCATCTCAAAAGCAAAAAAAAATTAACACGTTTGTGAATGTCGATAATCATTCTCAATTAAAAAAAGCGGGCTGTTCATAGCGCCCGCTTGCGAGTGTAACACTCCTGCATCTTGCAACATCCATTCAATAAAAGTACCGTAGCCTGACGTCGGATCGTTGACAAAAACATGCGTGACCGCCCCTGCCAATTTTCCGTTTTGGATAATCGGGCTGCCGCTCATCCCCTGGACAATCCCTCCTGTTTTTTCCAGAAGCCGTGGATCGGTCACCTTAATGATCAATCCCTTTGTAGCGGGAAACTTCTGCCTCAGCACATGGACGATTTCAATGTCAAACTGCTCCACTTTTTGTCCGTCAACAACGGTCAGAATTTTAGCCGGCCCTTCCTTGACCTGTTCTGCCAAGGCCACTGGAATTTCCTGGTTGAGCAATCCCTTTTCCGGCAAGCGATCCATTTTTCCAAAAATACCGAAAGGCGTGTTTTTTTGGATATTCCCGATCACCTGGTCTTCCTGGAAGAATATCGCCCTTTTTTCGCCAGGTTCACCCGACTCCCCTTTTTGAATCGAAGTGACATTGGATTTAACGACTTTTCCATCCCCTACCCGGATCGGCTTTCCTGTATCCATATCCGTAATAACATGTCCGAGGGCACCATACACTTTATGTTCCGGATCATAGAACGTAAGTGTTCCCACACCGGCCGCCGAATCGCGTATATACATCCCCAACCGGTATACACGCTCTTTTTCGTCATACACTGGCTGGATCTCCACGGTCTTCTCTTTGCCATCGCGGAGCAGCGTAATATGCAGACTCTTTTTATCTTTTCCGGCCAGCTTTACCCATCTGGCGACATCGACCACTCTTTGCACCGGTTGTCCGTTAATCTTGAGGAGATAATCCCCAACCCGGATATCCGCTTTTTCCGCAGGCGACTTTGCGTCGGACTGCTTTGATTGTACAAGATGATGTCCAACCACCATGACCCCTTTTGAATGCAATTTGACCCCGATCGACTGACCACCCGGAATCACCTTGAGATTCGGATAGACATGGACAGCAAGGCTCCGAATCGGCACCGTTCCAAATAATTTCAGGGTGATCAGCGCGTGGCCGACGGCATGAGGCTTCAGTTGAAGCGGCCTGTGCAGATCAACGGGTACCCGCGCCCCGGTGGAACCATTCACCTCAATAATATCCGGATTGGAAATACTAGCAGTAGCAGAGACCGGCATCGTTAAATGCAATTTGCTCCATTGCCCCATAAAGAGCCTGAGCTCATGGGGAAATTCGGTGAATTGACGAAATGTCGGTGTAGTACTTCCCAACACGAGGAGAAGCACCAGGAGAAAACCCAGCCACTTTTGCTTACTCTGTTTGTGCAACCTCACCACTCTCCTGAGCTTCCCGCCTATCCCTTGCCGTCTCTAAAAATAAGTTAACCCAGGGCCTTCCCTTTTATGTTCTTCAAATGCTTCCACTATTGACAGCTTCCCACTGTCCCCTTCCTTCCGGTGCAAAACAAACGCGATCATGATTTGGTGACTGAAACGGTGATCCGACCAACCTGGCTTTCGCCAAGCACTTTCGCACTTATACAAAAAAAGGCCTTTGAACAATTTCAAAGGCACTGTCCGCGAGACATTTGCTTTTCTTCAGCCATGGCTTGCTTGACCTCTTCCGCTAAGCGGATCATTTCCTGCGCATGTTCTGTTGTCGTGTGGGTCACCTGAGCTCCGCCGAGCATGCGGGCCAGTTCCCGGATGCGACGATTGAGGTCAAGCCGCTCCACTTTCGTGCGCGTTTCATTATCCAAGGCTTCTTTGGCAATGCAAAAATGATGGTCGGCCATACATGCGACCTGGGGCAGGTGGGTTACGCTCAGCACCTGATGTTTCCGGCCCAATGCGGCCATTTTTTCCGCAATCGCCTGCGCCGCACGTCCACTGACCCCTGTATCAATCTCGTCGAAGATGAGCGTATGACTCTGGTCACTTGAGGCGAAAATAGTCTTAAGGGCGAGCATAATCCGTGACAGCTCCCCGCCCGACGCGATTTTTGCCAACGGTTTCAACGGTTCGCCCGGGTTGGGGGCAATCTGGAATTCGATCAGATCCTGCCCGTGCGGAAGGAGTTGCACTGCGCGCTCGCGATAAAAGGCCACATGAAAGACAGTCGAACCCATATTCAGATCAGCCAGCTCTTTCTCCACGCGTGTCTCCAAAAGAGTTGCCGCTTTTTTGCGTTTGGCGGTCAGTTCCTTCGCCAAGGCGAGCAACTCCTCTTGCAATTCATTCCGCCTTGCCGTCAATTCCGCTTCCGTTTCCTCCCGGTGGTTCAGGGAGGACAGTTCCTGTTTGATCTTTTCTCCGTAAGCCAGGATCTCGTCAATGCTTTCGCCGTACTTTCGCTTTAATTGCTTGATCAGATGAAGGCGTTCTTCCACCTCATACAAGCGTTCGGGATCAAACTCAAGCCCATCACCGTAGCGCGAAATCTCCCGGGCAGCCTCTTCCAGTTGGTAATAAGCCGATTGCATGTTATCCCAGGCGGGCTTCAAACTGTGATCCACCTCGGCCATTTCTTCGGCATGCGAAAGGGATTCCTGAAGCAGCTCCAAAGCCCCCCGCTCGCCAAAAAGCGCTTGATATGCCTTGGCGGTATGCTGCATTAACTTTTCCATATGGGCCAGCCGGTTCCGCTCTTGTTCCAGCTCTTCATCTTCTCCCGGAACCAATCCGGCCCCCTCTATTTCCTCTCGTTGAAACTCCAAGAGATCGATGCGATGGGCCAGCTCCTGTTGGTCGATTTTCAACCGGTTCAATTCTTGGTCAATTTCTTTAAATTCCCGGTAAAGCGACTGATATTGGCTGCGCAGGTGAATAATCTCAGCACCGCCGAATTGATCCAGCAAAGACAAATGCTCTTCGGCGGAAAGCAAGGATTGGTGTTCATGCTGCCCCGAAATGTCCAGCAGTTTTGAGCCAATCTGCTTTAACAGGGCCAGCGTCACCACCCGGCCGTTCACGCGGCAAGTGCTCTTCCCACCCGAGGTGATCTCCCGCCGAATGATGAGCACGTCCAATTCGTCGGACGCAAATCCCCATTCTTCCAGCAGCGGGCGCACCGGGTGGGATTCAGCCAACTCAAAAACGGCTTCAATTTCCGCTTTCTCTTTGCCATGCCGCACGAAATCAACCGAAGCCCTCCCGCCGGCAATCAACCCCAACGCATCAATCAAAATGGATTTGCCCGCGCCCGTTTCGCCTGTGAGAACATGAAAACCCCGAGAAAATTGGATATGCACTTCTTCAATGATGGCCAAATGGCGAATAACGAGTTCTTTGAGCATCCCATCGCCCCCTACAACAGTTCAAGGAAGCGTCCGACCACAACCGGTGCGTTTTCTTTGCCGCGGCAGATGAGAAGCACTGTGTCGTCACCGGCGATCGTTCCCAAAAGTTCATCCCAATCTAGATGATCCATCAGGGCTGCGACCGCATCGGCATTTCCCGGCAATGTTTTCAACACGATCAGATTTTCGCTGTAATCAATGCTGACAAACGACTCCTGTAGCGCTCTTTTTAATTTTTTCAGCGGATTAAACCGTTTTTCATCGGTTGGAAGCGAATATTTATAAGTTCCGTTATTGGTCGGCACCTTGATCAGTTGCAATTCTTTTATATCCCTGGAAACGGTGGCCTGTGTTACGTTATACCCTGCTTTTTTCAATTCTTCCACCAATTCATCCTGGGTCTCGATTTCCTGATTGGTAATGATTTCACGAATTTTTATGTGACGCTGTGCCTTCATCATCTTCCTCCTGCTCTGCTGTCATCCATCGCGCTTTCACCTTGCAATTTTTGGCGAACCACCTCAAAAAACGAGCGATCCTGCCATTTGATGAGCAAAGTGGGGAAAGGGGAACGCCTCACTCTTACCATATCCCCTTGTTGCAAACAATAACCCACCTGTCCGTCGATCGTCATTCCCATCTCCTGATGTACGGCGGAAACGACGATTTCCAGAACCCCCTCCGCCGGCAAAACCATCGGACGCGAGGTAAGGGTATGCGGACAGATCGGTGTCAACAGCAATACTTGTTGAATGCTGGGATGGACAATCGGCCCTCCGCACGAAAGCGAATAAGCGGTTGATCCCGTGGGAGTCGATATAATCAGCCCGTCTCCGGAATATGTTCCCAGTACCATGCCATCCATATAAGCGGTACAGGTAATCATCCGGCCAAACGAGCCTTTGGCGACACCCACATCGTTTAAAGCAATCCCTTTTTCAACGACACGGCCGTCGCGAACCACTTCCGCTTCCAACATCAGTCTTTCCTCAACGAAATAATCCCCCGCCAGCACCCGATCCACAGCCATTGACAGATCTTCCGGTTCCGCTTCCGACAAAAAACCCAACTGTCCCACATTAAAGCCGAGAATGGGCAATCGGTGTTGCGCAAACTGCCTGGCCACCCCCAGCAGGGTGCCATCTCCCCCGAGCACAAACACCAGTTCGACCTTTGTGCAAAACTGATTCAGCGGAAGCCCCCATTCGGGCCGTTTCAGTTCAACGGCCATCTCCGGTTCCAAATAGACGACCACTCCCTTTTGTTCCAGGAGAGAGATCAGTTCTTCCGCTACTTGGAGAGCCTTGGGCTTGCTTTTGTTTATGGTAATCCCGATGGTCTTCAAGCAATTCCACCTCATCAAACAATCATTTATTGAACCAGCCAGATAATGAATAAGAGCAAGACGACCGCTGTGGCATACAAGGGCCATTTCCTGCGGCTTTTCTTGGAAAATGTCAATTCGGGGATCTCAAGATGAACTACTTTGACCGTCTTTTTCTCCTTGTCCACATAGAGAATGCCATCAGGCTGAACCAGCAGATAATACGGGAGAAAAAAATCGCGAAGTCCGGCGCCGGACATCCTCAGCGGCTTTCTGTCCCGTGCGACCACAACCACATACAGTTCATCTTCGCGCCGCGCGATGTAATCGATGAAAACCCGGCTTTCATAAACCGCATCATCCACCCCGAACACAAGCGGAACCCGCTCTTTGGAATGCATGACCTCAAATCCGTGAGCGCGTAAAAGATCCGGAACTTCTCCTTTGATCTGAACGGGTTCCTCCTCTTTCTTTCCCCACTTTGCGCCGGAAAGCGGAATCTGTCTGATGATAAAATAAAGGATGACTCCGATTAGCAGAAAAAGCACAAGGGTGTCACCTGGCTTAGCCACTTTTCCTCCCCCTTTCTCTACTAATTCGAAGTTCCTTCAGATGAAACCTGCCCTGATGCCAAACTTGAGGCAGGGAATCCGGACCGGTTACCCTTGAGCGGATGATAAGCGGCGGTGCGCCTCTTCGACCACTTCCGCAATTCGCTCATCCCACGGATCCGGAGTCTCCGCTTTTTCCAGACGCAGATAAGCCAAAAACTCAATATTCCCTTCCCCGCCCTTGATCGGAGAGAAGGTGAGTCCCATCACATGATAACCGAGCATGTGAGCCATTTCAACAAAGCGGCGCAGCACTTGCCGGTGAACTTTGGGGTCCTTGATCACCCCTTTTTTTCCCACTTGCTCTTTTCCAGCTTCAAACTGCGGCTTGACTAAAGCAACTACTTCCCCACCGGGTGACAAAAGCCGCTTTAAGTTGGGCAAAATGTGGGAAAGAGAGATAAATGAGACATCGATGACGGCAAAATCCGGCTGTTCTCCCTTCAGGTCTTCCGGATTTAAATAACGGAAATTGGTGCGTTCCATCACGATGACACGCGGGTCTTGGCGCAATTTCCAGGCGAGCTGGCCGTATCCCACATCGATCGCATACACCTGTTTCGCATCGTGCTGCAGGGCACAGTCGGTAAACCCGCCGGTAGAAGCCCCGATATCCAGCATGACGCGATTTTGCAAGCGGATGGGAAAGACTCGGAGCGCTTCTTCCAATTTCAACCCGCCGCGGCTCACGTAGGAATGCAACCTGCCTTTCACCTCAATAATAGCATCTACGGGGACTTTCGTCCCCGCTTTTTCGACCCGTTCGTTATTCACATAGACCAGACCGGCCATAATGGAACGTCGCGCTTGTTCCCGGCTCGGATAATACCCTTTTTCCACCAATAAAAGATCGATCCGTTCTTTCTCCACTGGTAACCCTCAAGCTTTCTGTATTTTTTGCGATAAGAACGTATTAACAGTATCGGCAATTTGCTCCGGAGTTAATCCGACTTCCTCCAGCTGCTCGCGAATGCTTCCGTGCTCCACATAATAATCGGGAACACCGAGGATTTTTATCCGGATATCACTGATTTCCCGCGCCGCGAAATACTCGAGCACCGCGCTGCCGAAACCGCCTTCGATGCACGCTTCTTCCAGCGTGATGATCGGGATTTTCTCATCAGCCAGCCGGTCGAGCAATTCCCTGTCCAGCGGCTTGGCAAAACGGGCATTGATGACACGGGCATTGATCCCTTTTTCCTCAAGGAGCCCGGCCGCTTCCAGAGCGGTTTGCACCATGGTGCCAAAAGCCAGGAGCGCCACATCAGTACCCGGGCGGACTTCTTCCGATTTTCCGATGGGGATCAGCTTAAATTCTTCATCCATCGGAACCCCGACGCCCGCCGCTTTGGAATAACGCACGGCAACCGGCCCTTTATCATACTGAACTGCCGTATAGAGCATGTGTTGCAGCTCATTTTCATCTTTCGGCATCATGATCACCATGCCCGGCTGGTTGCGCAAATAGCTGATATCGTAGACGCCCTGGTGCGTTTCCCCGTCTTCCCCGACAAAACCGGCACGGTCGACGGCGAACACGACGGGCAACTTCTGCCGGCACACGTCGTGGATGAACTGGTCGTACCCCCGCTGCAAAAACGTGGAATATATCGCCAGCACCGGCTTCAATCCCTGTGTAGCCAATCCGGCTGCAAACGTGACCGCATGCTGTTCGGCAATACCCACGTCAAAACAGCGTTCCGGGAATTTTTCACAGAATTTCTCCAGTTTTGAACCCGTCAACATGGCGGGCGTAATGGCAACGATTCGCTCATCCTCTTCGGCCAGGCGAACCAGGGTGTCTCCGAAGACGGCGGGATAAGCCGGAGCACCGCCTGCTTTCTTTTGGAATGCACCCGATTCAATCTTGTAAGTCCCCACTCCGTGGTAAACGACCGAATCGTTTTCGGCCGGTTCATATCCGTAACCTTTGCGCGTTACGACATGAACCACCACCGGTCCTTTGGTTTGCCCGGCCATGCGCAGGCTTTCCATCAGTTCATCCAGCTTGTGGCCATCCACCGGCCCCAAATAAGTGAAGCCCAACGTTTCAAAAAAAACACCGGAAACCAGCAGATATTTGAAACTGTCCTTTATCCGTTCCAGGGTCTTGGCAAACGGAACGCCGACAGTCGGGATTTTTTTCAGGAGTTGTTCCACTTCTGCCTTCATTTTGTTGTAACTCTTATTGGTCCTAAGCCGCCCCAGGTGATTGTGAAGCGCGCCGACATTGGGACTGATCGACATCTCATTATCATTCAGGACGATCATCAGGTCTTTTTTCGTTTCACCGATATGATTGAGCGCTTCCAATGCCATCCCGCCGGTCAGGGCACCGTCGCCGATCACGGCGATCACCTTGTAATCTTCCCCTTTCAGATCACGTGCGGCCGCCATTCCCATCGCACCGGATAACGACGTGCTGCTGTGACCGGTCTCCCAGCAATCATGTGCGCTTTCTCTCATTTTCGGAAAGCCGCACAACCCTTTGTATTGCCTGAGTGTGGGAAACAACTCCCGGCGTCCGGTTAAAATTTTGTGAACGTAAGCTTGATGGCCCACATCCCACAACAGTTTGTCACGGGGACTGTCAAACAAATAGTGAAGAGCGATCGTCAGTTCGACCACCCCCAGATTGGACGCCAAATGTCCGCCTGTTTTCGATAAACTCTCGATCAGAAACCTGCGAATTTCCTCCGCCAGCTTCGGGAGTTCTTCCACAGGCAGTTGTTTCAGTTGATCCGGCGAATTAACTCGTTCGAGGAGCACGTAAAACGCCTCGCTTTCGCTTTCTTTTCTTGTTCGATTTCACATGAAACAAGGAGAGATGAAGTTTTCGGTTTACCCAGTAAAATACAATTCCCACTCGATAAATGATTTCGTTTGCATAATGAATGGCAACGGTTTTGGCCAACGCTTTCCCCCCTACTGTCAGGGCGGAAATAACCGAGACCAAAACCACATCAATCAGCCATTTCTGCTTCCCCCATTGGGGAAAGGTGGCAATAAGCGAAGCCGCCACGGCAAAACTGGCTGATCCGCTAATGACCCCGCTGATATCTCCAACCACATCGTTGCAAAAACTGGAAAATTGATCTGCCCGGCGAACAATGCCAATCGATTCCTTCGCTCCCGGAATCTTTTTGGCCGCCATCGCGTGAAATGGCTTTTCTTTAGCCGCCGCTGCTGCGATCCCCAACATATCGAACAAAATGCCGAGCACTACGATCGCGAATAGAACCACAATCCCTCCACCCCAGGTGAGCCCGGCCATCAAAGTGGTGGAGAACAGAGAGAAAAATACAGCTATAAGTGCAGTAATCAAACTGACAGTGATCGCAAAGCGCAACGATTTATGGAGTAATGAAGTCATAAAGCGCCGATTCTCCTTCTCCAAAGGCCAGTATCAGAAAAACGCCGGTCTTGAAATAGACCGGTTCCCCAATAGTTAGTATGTAATTTCCCCGGTTTCAAACCTTATATGTGGGAGCGAGTGGAAGCTATCCAGGTAAATTCTACGGCTTAGGTCCAGTAGGATTTCCCAAAGGGGTATCCCGATCGTCGCCGATCAGGCGGTTTCCCTTTACAACCCCTCTCGGCGCCGTCACCGGTCACCGGACTGGATTGCCACTTAGTCCGTACTTTAATCCCTGAACAGCCTTGCCATCACCGGCAAACAGTCTAGGAGTTTTCCTCAACAGCCCGAGCTCCCCTCCTAGCCTCTTTTGCAACAGAGCTTTCAATTCGGAACAACTCCGAATATCCCCACTTTGCCACTCAAGGCAGGCTACGCTGCACCCAGGGTTGACCCGAATGCAGGTTCATCCCCCAAGCCATCGCTGAAACGAAGTCTCAAAGCGACGAACTTGGGCCTCCGCGGGAGGAGGGTCAACGCCCGCATGCCCTTGCGGATCGCCCTTCTCCCTTAACTCCCAGCATCAGCCCGCAGCTGGGCGCCACAAGCCAACACCAAGAACTTCATCGCTGTGCCCTTTAGCGGATTTTTAGCCCCGCCTTCAGAGGGGGTGAGCTGACTAGAATACTGCACCACTCTTCCTTAAGTAAATTTTATTATAACATAAGCCGGATATGTTGGCATCATGCAGAACTTACCGATCGCGCTGTAACAGATAATCGGCGATTCCCATCAAACTGGCGGGATTCAATTCTTCATAACCTTCGACATGGCGTTTGGCCCGGTTTGTGATCTCTGTCAGTTTCCTTTTCGATTCCTCCAGTCCCAGGAGAGCGGGATAGGTAGCTTTATGCTTTTCTTCATCACTCCCCACCGGTTTGCCGATCACTTGCTGATCTCCGATCACGTCCAGAATATCATCCTGAATTTGAAAAGCAAGCCCCAAATCATAGGCAAATCGGGTCAAGGATTCAAGGACCTCCGGAGAAGCTCCTCCGAGATAAGCTCCCGTCCTGACCGAGTAGGCCATCAAATCACCCGTTTTGCGGCGATGAATGCTTTCCAGCTGCTCGAGGGAAACCGCACCGTTTTCCCCCAGCAAATCATCAACCTGGCCGCCGACCATCCCTCGTGCTCCGGCAAAACGAGCTCCTTCCTCAATAATGGTGAGCAGAATCTCCGGCGCGAGCGCAGCCTCTTTGCCCCCTTTTGCCATCAGACCAAACGCTTCGGTTAAAAGCGCATCCCCGGCCAAAATGGCATAAGCCTCGCCAAATACCTTGTGATTGGTCAATTTTCCCCGGCGGTAATCATCATCATCCATGCTCGGCAAATCGTCATGGATCAAAGAATACGTGTGGATCATCTCGATGGCGCAAGCAAAGGGAAGAGCAGCCGTTTCTTCTCCTCCCAGCGCTTCCACGGTCGCCAGCACCAGGACAGGGCGCAAGCGTTTCCCGCCTGCCAGGAGCGAGTACCGCATCGCTTCTTTTAAAAGAGGCGGAATCCCTTGCATCCGGGCCGTATACTCGTCGAGCGCCTCATGCACCCGCTCCGCTTTTTCCTCAATATAGGATTTGATCGTTTGCACCTACTCCGAATCCTCCTCAACCTTAAACGATTTTTTCACCCATTCCCCGTTCTCCTGCACCAGCATCTCCACCTGCTGTTCTGCCCACTCCAGCTTTTTGCCACAGATGTGGGCCAGCTTCATGCCTTCATCAAAAAGTTGAATCGCCTGTTCCAGCGGCGTATCTCCTTTTTCCAAAATCTCCACCACTTCCTCCAGCCGCTTCAGCGCCTCTTCAAAAGGCAGCGATTCCAAGGAAGAATTTTTTTGCGGTTCACTCATTCTCTGTCTCCTCCGATTTCCACACCTGGCATTTGAGTTGGCCTTCAGCCAGACGAACGCGAATCAGGTCCCCCGGGGCAGCCTGCCGATATGATTTTACCAGGGTTTTTCCATCATGGCGATAAACGAGCGAATATCCCCGGAGCATAACCTTCAGCGGGCTTAAGCTATCCAGTTTGGCAAGCAGATGCTGGTACTGTTTTGCCTTGTCTTTGAGCAAATTTCGCAAATGCCAGTTGGCATCCCGCTTGAGCAGTTCAAGACGCTCCGCTTCTTTCTCCACTCTTCTCTGCGGATGAAAGGCTGTTAACCGGTACACCCTTTGTTCCAACTGCCTGTCCTTTTTTTCAATCAGTTTGCCCATTGCATTTTGCAGACGGATCTCAAGCGAATCGACATGCTGGGCATATTGATACAGACGGGCATTGGGATTAGTGAAGATCGGACGATCCACATTTTTGTGCAAGCGCTCCTTTAAGCGGTTCATCAGGCTCGTTTGGGCGTAGAGCAACCTCTTGTAAAGATGGGTGAGGCGGTCATGAAGCTCGGCGATGTGCGGAACCACCATTTCTGCCGCCGCTGTCGGGGTGGCCGCGCGCGCATCGGCGACAAAATCGCTGATCGTCACATCGGTTTCATGTCCGACTGCGGATACAACGGGGATCACGGAGCGAAAAATGCTGCGGGCAACGATCTCCTCGTTAAATGCCCACAGCTCTTCCAATGAACCTCCGCCACGGCCGACGATCAGGACATCAACCTCCATCAACCTGTTCATATGATCGATCGCCTCAGCAATCTCCTTCGCCGCTTTTTCTCCCTGCACCGAGACGGGATAGAGCAAAATCGGCGTCATGGGGAGGCGGCGCCGCATCGTGACAATAATATCACGAACGGCTGCCCCGCTGGCTGAAGTGATCACGCCCACCCTCCTGGGGAAGGAAGGCAATTTCTTTTTGGGGACATCAAACAACCCCTCAGCCTGCAATTGTTCTTTCAAGCGTTGAAACGCAACATACAAATCGCCGATTCCGCTCAGGCGCATATCCTGCACATATAACTGCAAATGCCCGTCCTTCATGTAGATGGAGACGTAGCCGCGAACCAAAACCCGGTCGCCATTTTTGGGTGTAAAGCGCAAGCGGCGGTTATTCCCGGCAAACATGACCGCATCGATGGCGGTTTGTTCATCCTTTAACGTGAAATACATATGCCGGCTTTTGCTGTGCTGGGAGAAGTTGGTGATCTCACCTTCAACCCAGATTTTTTTCAGATTCTCATCCAAATCCAATATATCGTAAAGATACTGAACCAATTCGGTGACAGACCAGACCTCGCGTTCCGGTTCGCGAATCATGCGACTCCCCCTTTGAAGTGAAGGGATTAACTGATGCCGTGAATCTGTTTGGCTGCGATGACGGTGTTTTTCATCAGCATGGCCACCGTCATCGGCCCGACGCCGCCCGGCACGGGAGTGATGGCCGATGCGAGCGGAGCCACCCCGCCAAAATCGACATCGCCGACCAATTTCCCTTCGCGATTGCGGTTCATGCCCACATCGATCACGACAGCACCCGGTTTCACATGATCAGCGGTAATCATCTCCGCCATACCGACTGCGACCACAAGAATGTCAGCCTGCTTTGTAAAAGAAGGCAGATCACGCGTACGCGAATGACACATCGTAACCGTTGCATTCGCTTGCTGCAACAAGAGAGAAATCGGTTTGCCGACGATATTGCTGCGGCCCACCACCACGGCATGTTTGCCTTCTGTCTCGATGCCGGAACGCTTCAGGAGTTCCATGATTCCGTAAGGTGTGCAAGGGATGATTCCCTCCAACCCGACCAAAAGGTTCCCCATATTGATCGGGGTAAAGCCGTCGACATCCTTATTCGGTGAAATGGTCGCGATCACCTTGTTCGGATCCATGTGGGCCGGCAGCGGCAATTGCACCAAAATCCCGTGAACAGCCGGGTCCTCATTTAACTGTTTCACAACGGCAAGCAGCTCTTCTTCCGAAGCTTCTTCACTCATGCGCACCAGATTGGAACGGATTCCCACCTCTTCGGATGCGCGTATTTTTCCTCGTACATATGTTTCCGAGGCAGGATTGTTTCCTACCAAGATAACGGTAAGTCCAGGTTCAATCCCCTGTTCTTTTAACCGGATCACTTCTTGTTTTAACTCATTTCTTACCGTTTGTGCAACCTCTTTCCCATTGATCAACTTTGCAGTCATTATCCCAACTCCTTAACATTAATTGATGTAAACCTCGTTAATGTTCAGTTTATATCGTTATTTTTTGACTGTAAAGTTTCAGGTAATGTTCGTGATTTAAAAAATATGAGAGGGTGTACTTCCCCTCTCTGCGTCAACTCTCTTGTATCTGCTTTTGTTCTTGCTTGATTTGTTCCAAATTGGCGACGACACTACCGAGCACTCCATTGATAAATCTTCCCGACTCGGGCCCGCCGAACGCCTTGCCAAGTTCAACCGCTTCGTTTAAGACAGCCGCTTTTGGCGTATCTTCAAAAAGCAATTCATAGACGGCCATACGCAGGATGGTACGGTCAACCGAAGAGAGCCGGCCAACTGACCAACCTTTTTTCAAAAACCGGGTGATAATCGCATCAGCGCCGGCGGCATGTTGCCTGATCCCGTGAGCCAGGCGCAAATAAAACGACCGATCCTCTTCGTTCAGCTTTCCGCCGCGGCTCGCGATTACCTCTTCTACATTGTCCGGGTGAAAATCGCACTCATAAAGTGCTTGAACCACTT
Organism: Thermoactinomyces sp. CICC 10521; assembly: GCF_016055135.1. Lineage (NCBI taxonomy): Bacteria > Bacillati > Bacillota > Bacilli > Caryophanales > Thermoactinomycetaceae > Thermoactinomyces > Thermoactinomyces sp. CICC 10521. The sequence goes on from NZ_JAECVZ010000003.1 coordinate 65,278, forward strand.
TTTCTCTTACCGTTCTTCTGCTCATTCCAACTTTCCTCCAAAAAGAAGCCCGAGCCGTAAAGCCCGGTTCAAATATACGCCCCTGAAGGGCTGATCATTCTCTATCTTACCCTCCCGGAAGATTCCTGTTCGGTATTTTTTTCCTGAGGGAATTTGATGCCGTCAACCCGGACTACCACCTGATCGACAATCAATCCGGTCATGCTTTCCACAGCCGATTTTACCTGCTCCTGAATTTCCTGACCCACTTCGGGGATGTTATATCCGTACTGTACGACTACAGCCAGTTCAATCACCAATTGATCATCCAGCTCTACGCGAATCCCTTTTTTAACATTTTTTCTCCCCAACAGCTGGTTCAGGTTGCTGGCAACGCCACCGCTGAGACCGACCACACCTTCAACACGGGAAGCGGCAATGCCGGAAATGATCTGAATCACCTCGGGAGCAATCTCCACTTTCCCCAATTGGTTTTCGTCGTAGCGATATACTTCGTTCATTTGATCCTAACGCTCCTCATCTAAATTAGTCGTTTCCAAAAACTGGATATGGAAATCACCGGAGATGAATTTTGAATGGTTAATGACTTGTAAATGGAACGGGATGGTGGTGTAAACCCCATCGACAGCAAATTCCCGCAGGGCGCGATTCATGCGATCGATCGCTTCCTGGCGGTCTTTTCCCCATACGATCAGCTTGGCGATCATCGAATCGTAATACGGAGTAATCCGATATCCCTGATAGCAGGCGCTGTCCACGCGCACACCGTTTCCGCCGGGCGGCAGGTAAAATTCAACCGTTCCCGGAGAAGGCATAAAGTTTTTATCCGGCCGTTCCGCATTGATGCGGCACTCGATGGCCCAACCGTCAAACCGGACATCTTTCTGGCTGATTTCCAATTTCTTTCCGGCGGCGATGAGAATTTGCTCTTTCACGAGATCGACACCCGTAATCAGTTCCGTCACCGGATGCTCCACCTGAATGCGTGTGTTCATCTCCATAAAGTAAAAATTGCCTTCGCGGTCAAGCAAAAATTCGACTGTTCCCGCTCCGGAATAATTTACCGATTTCGCCGCCCGAACAGCCGCCTCCCCCATTCGCTCCCGCAGCTCGGGATTTAAGGCCGGCGAAGGGGCTTCTTCGATCAGCTTTTGATAACGGCGCTGAATGGAACAATCCCGTTCTCCCAAATGGATGCAATTCCCGTAGTTGTCGGCCAAAATCTGGATCTCGATATGTCTTGGTTGCACCAAAAATTTTTCCAGATAAACACCCGGATTGCCAAAATTGGCTTCCGCCTCTTTCTGTGCGAGATTGATGGCGCGTTTTAATTCTTCTTCGTTATGAACGATGCGCATTCCTTTGCCGCCACCGCCCGCAGTCGCTTTGACAATGACGGGGTAGCCGATTTCTTTCGCTGTTTTGGCGGCTTCATCCAGATCCTCGATAATGCCCTCCGTTCCCGGAACCGTCGGTACCCCGGCCTCCTTCATCGTTTCTTTTGCTGTGGTTTTATCGCCCATCCTCGTAATCGCTTCCGGCGATGGTCCGATAAAGGTAATATTACATTCGGCGCAGAGTTCGGCAAAATCCGCGTTTTCCGCTAAAAAACCATACCCCGGATGGATGGCATCCACTCCGACGAGCGTCGCAGTACTCAGCAGGTTGGTCATATTGAGATAACTCTCTTTTCCCGGTGCCGGACCGATGCAATAGGCTTCATCCGCCAATGTTACATGAAGCGCATCGCGATCGGCTTCGGAGAAAACCGCGACCGTGCTGATACCGAGTTCCCGGCAGGCCCGAATGATCCGGACCGCAATTTCGCCGCGGTTTGCGATCAATACTTTCTTAAACATTCAGTGTCTCCCCTTCCACGGCCTTACGAACGTTTTACCAGGAACAGCGGCTGACCGTATTCAACCAGTTGACCGTTTTCAACCAGCACTTTGACAACAGTGCCGCGCACTTCCGCCTCGATCTCGTTCATCAGCTTCATCGCTTCTACGATGCAGACAACCGTATTCTCCTGAATTTCATCCCCTTCTTTGACATAGGGGTCTGCATCCGGCGAAGGAGCGCGATAAAACGTTCCAACCATCGGGGATACAATTTTATGTAAGTTTGCGTCATCCAGTTCATCTGCCGGCTTTTTCGGTTCGGCCGGTGCTTCGGCAGTCACTGAGGCAGCTTGGGTTTCAACCGGTTTTACCGCAGCCGCCGGTACCGCTGCGGGCTTTGCCTCTCCGGCAATTCCCGGTTGCGGCAAAATCGCTTCCGCACGTCCGGTCGCTTTTTTGATGATTACTTTTGCCCCTTCGTTGTCAAGTTCAAATTCCTCGATTTGCGATTCATCAATTAAACGAATGAGTTCGCGAATTTCATGCATTTTGAATGCCATTTCCAGCCCCTCCTGGTTTTCGGAAAAAATGTAGTTTCATAAGTCCTTATAACCGTTTTGAGTGTTTCCGCACTCCATGGCCTATTATACTTGTGCCCTCAGCACACCCACAAGGGGGAGCCCGCTCCCCGGGGGAAAGTCAGAAACCTCCGCCCGCTTCTCATAAAAATCAGTTTTTTTACCGACACCGCTAATAGCATAACTTTTTTTTAAGGCTTTGACCACCCCCAGATTCGAGACAAACACAGGTCTTACTATTTTTTCCATGCCAGAGATGAAAAAACCGGTTTTGATAAAATAAAAACCAGTTCCTTTGCGGAAACTGGCCAACGCAAAATGCGTATATTACTGCCGGTAAGCGACAGAGACGTGTTGCGGAGAAACATTGAGATGCTGACGGACAAGGCTGATCAGCTTCACCACTTGCTGCGGGGTTAATTTGTCACTCTGCACAACGACATCGACATGCGGATTGTTTGTAACGACAACCGCGTCACTGTACCCTTGCTTGCGAATCAGATCTTCCAGAACGGTTTCCTGATTGTCCACTTTCATCAACTGCTGAATTTTGCTGTTTGCTTCCTTTAAATCCTGATCCGAAGCATCGGGATTGGTCAGTACTTTCATGTAATCTTCCACCATCTTTTGCCTCAGTGTACTGCGTTCCAACTGATAGCCGACAAAATAATCATCGTCGTTTTGCTGTTTGAGGATATCCTTTTCCGATGCTGCCGGCTGATCGACCGGTTTGATATCCACATTGATCCCTTTGGCCGCTTTTTCGGACCGGCTCGCTTCCTGCCCCACCGGCTCAACCGGACCGGTGACAATATAATAGGCTGACAAAACCACCATAATCGAAAGCATGGTAATTAACCAAACTGTTTGTTTGTTGATGGACATTTTTTACCCTCCTTTTATCCTCTTGGCAAAACTGAAATTCGATGCAGCGGAACATCGAGTGTACGCTGGATCGCTTCAATGACCAGCGCTTTCACTTTCAGATTTTCCACGCCCCTGGCAACGACGAGCACCCCTCTCACTTTTGGCTTCAACCGTTTGACAATCACGGGCACCTCCCCGTTCTCTCCGCGGTAATACGCGGTTTTGCGATCAATGGTGTTTTGGGTGATGGAACGGTTGCCGCCATTTTTATCGCGTTCGGTGGTCACCTGCTCGGATTCGCGCTCATCGGTCTGTACCACTTCTTCTTCAGTGGAATCCAAATTCACGATGACCGAAACATCATCAACCCCGACGATCTCGCTGAGCACTTCTTTCAATTCCGTTTCATACATCCGCTCATACTCCTGCATGCTTCCACTGTCACCCCGGCTTTGCAGGGGTTTTGCCCCGGTCTCCAGCGAAGGAGGATTGCCCGTGGAAAGTTCAGGCCCGTCATTTTCCCTGACGTTGAAAAATGAGGATAAAATCATGATCATCAGCCCGACTCCGCCCATAATGATGATCAGGCCAAAGCGGTTTTTTTGCTTTTCACTCCCCCCCATTTTCCCGATGATTTGATCCAGCCATTTCTTAAACATGCTTTCACCTCCTACCCATCCGGCTGTGTAAAGGTGACGATGATCTGATCGGGAGCCAGATCCCAGCTGTCGGCGATAAAACGGGAGATGCGCTCGCCGATCCGCTGTTGTTCGTCGTTTTTGGCCCGTTGCGGACTTTCATCCCCGACTTGGATGTGTACCGGTTCGATCGGCTTCATTGCCGGATTGGCCGGATTTTCATCCGCTTTCCCTTCTTCCAGCAGAATCCGAACCTGTCTGATTTCCCATTGATTCTCCTTTTGCGCCAACGTCACATCGGCATCGGCTACCGTGATGTGAAAGTGACGGTTTATCTGATCCTTGATTTCCTGAGCCATCGCCTGCTCCGACCGGTCGCGGATCTGCTCCGTCTGGGAATGTTTCACTTTTGCGCTGTCCTCCCGGATTTGCGAAATCGGCTCCATGCCTTTTCCCGTCGGATTCATTGTTCCAAAGGCGATCCGGGACAAATCCAGATCCTTGGAAAGCAGATGGAAAATCGGCGACAAGATCGCCATGATAATCAACAGCCCCATCACCAGCTTCACATACCGGTCCAATGAATGATTGGGCAGCAGCAAATCGATAAAAGCGGCGATGAGAATCAGCAGTATCACTTGTTTTAACCAATCGCCGAGCCACTCGATCAATGTAACCACCTACCTGACCATCGCCGCGATGTTCCCGGAAGCGACGATAATCGTAATTGCCAGAAAAAACATCAGCCCGACCGTCGCCAGCGCGGCAAAAATGTAGATCAAAGTCCGGCCGATGGTCTCAAGGCTTTCGATGATCGGGCTGTTGCCCAAAGGTTGCATCACCGCCGCAGAGAAGTTGTAAATCAGCGCGAGCGAAAGAATTTTAACCGCCGGAAAGGCGCAAATCATCAGTAAAATAATGACACCCGCCAGACCGATGGTGTTTTTCACCAACAGCGAAGCGCCCACCACCGTGTCAGCCGCTTCCGAGATCGTGCGGCCGATGACCGGAACGAAATTGCCGGTAATATACTTGGCCGTGCGCAAAGTAATGCCGTCCGTCACTGCCGAAGCCGTTCCCTGAATGGACAGGACACCGAGAAATATGGTCAGCAATCCGCCAAGCAACGAGATGCTGATTTTCCGCATCAGCCCCGCCAGCTGATTTACCTTGTATTTATCCGACAAGCTGCTGACGATGCTGAGGATCGCCGAGAAAAAAAGGAGCGGAAAGACCAGGGTATAGATAAAGGTCCCAATCGTATGAATCATAAAGACGATAAACGGGTGAAACAACGTGGCCGATCCGATATTTCCCATCGTCATCATCAGTGTCAACATGAGCGGAACCAGGGCGAGCATGAAATCGATCATGCGTCCGATCGCGGTTCTCGCGGCTTCGACGGCCACATGAAAGCTGTTCACCATCAAAATAATCAAAACCAAAAACGCAATCGCATAAGCGACTTTGCTAACTTGATTTCGTTCAAAGGCCGTCTGCAGGGTCTGCAGAATCATGCTGAAAACAGTCAGGATGAGAATGCTGCCAAGCAATTTCCCGTTATAAAGAATTTCATGAAAAAAATAGCGCAGAAAAGCCAGGGCAACATCTTTGATGCTCCATTCCTTTTTGCCGGACAACAGCATGTCAAACAGGTTCGGAAAGTTTCCCCGGTCGAAAAACTGGCCGTAATCATCGCTGAGCTGGCTCCAAAACGACTCTACCTGCTTTGTCTGCAACTGGTTAAGCTGGGATCGTATGAGCTGATTGGTGATCGAAGCATCCTGTCCTTCCCCGCCTTCTTGCGCCCCGGCGATGAGCGGGGTAAACCAAAGGGCCAGGATCACCGGAAGCATCCAGAAAAATCGCCTTTTCCATCTCATACGGGTTCATCCTTACGAAGGTAAAATTTGCATAATCGTTTCGATGATCACAGTGATGATCGGAATTGCCATAACCATGATGAGAATCTTGCCGGCGAGTTCAATCTTGGATGCGATGGCTCCTTGTCCCGCATCGCGCGTCACCTGGGCGCCAAATTCAGCGATATAGGCAATGCCGATAATCTTGAGGATCGTCTCAAGGAACAAGTTGTTCACGTGCGCCTGATGGGCCAGATTTTCCAGTACGCCGATCACTTCGCTGATTTTTCCGACAAGGGAAATAAAAATGATAATCCCGACAAAGGTCGCCAGCAAAAAGGCGAAAACCGGTTTTTGCTCTTTAATGACCAAGATCAGAAACGTCGTGACGAGGCCCAGACCCACCACCTGGATAATTTCCAAGCGGATCGCCTCCCATCATGCGCGAAAAAGAAACACATTTTTGATTGTTTGAAACAAATCCTGAACCAACATCGCCACCATAAACAACACCACCACAAATCCGAACAATGTCACCCAATGGGCGAAATCTTCTTTTCCCATCTGCTTTAGCACCGTGTGAATCATCGCGACGATGATCCCGATCCCTGCGATCTGGAAGACTGAATCCAAATGGTACGGCATAGTCACCCTCCATCCGCCACGTTAAATCAACAAAATTACCAATAGCGCACCGGTCAAAATCCCCATCGTTTTATACATTTTTTCATACCGTTCCTGTTCGGATCTTGCTTTGCTCTCTTCCATTTCCAGCCGGGTGGCGGCCAGCTGCAAATGATGAAGTTGATCCGCGCGACTTGAATTGCCCAGCACATGGCACAATTTCAACAGAATTTCTTTCTCTGTTTTGGACAGGGCAGTATGACGCCACTCCTCCTCGATCGCCCGGTGCAAACACTGGTATGTAGATTCACCATCCATGCTGAGCAGATTTTTGCTGCCTTTTTCGAGAATTCGCGCAAGGGCGCCGCCGGCTGTTTCAGCGATCCGGGACAGAGCGTCGGCCAATGGCCGGACTCCATAATTGATTTCCGTCTGCAACAAGGCGAGACACGAGCGCAATTCCCTTATTTGCCGCGGCCTTTCCCGGAGATTTCCGGCGAGCAAAAACCCCGCCCATGTGGAAGCGATCAGAATGAAAATCGCGCCCGCCCATTTAATCACAGGGGATGCACCTTCCGCGAACGGGACACGGACAAGTCAAGCGGTTCAAACATGTGGTTATATATCGCTTCCACCGTACCCGGTCCTTTGGAACGGCTCAGGACGATCACGCGGGAAAAAACTTCCTCCTCCATCAGCTCGGACAAGATGGGCCGCCGCCGAATCTCATCCACCGATTGGCCGTGAACGGTAACAAAGAGGCGGATCCCGGCATAGACCGCTTCATGGACGGCCTGGCTGTCTTCTTTGCTGCCGATTTCATCCACAACCAGAATGTCGGGGGACATCGAGCGGATCATCATCATCATGCCTTCTGCTTTCGGACACGCATCCAAAACATCGGTTCGCGGCCCCAGATCGTGTTGCGGCACCCCGCCCACGCTGCCGGCGATTTCAGATCGCTCATCCACAATTCCCACTTTATGCGACCGGTGATGATCTCCGCCCAGGCTCGCCAACCGTGCCAGATCGCGAATCAGCGTGGTTTTGCCGCATTGTGGCGGTGAGACGATCAGGACATTTTCCGCACGCCCATGCGGGAAAACGAACGGAATCAGTGATTCCCCCACCCCCTTGATCTGCCTGGCAATCCGCACATTAAATCCGGTGACATCGCGCAGTAGCTTTACTTTTCCTTGCTCCATCACAACCCTGCCCACCAGTCCCACCCGATGGCCTCCTTCGATGGTCACAAAACCTTTTCTCAGTTCTTCATCCATGGCATATAATGAATGATTGCTGATCAGGTTCAGTATTTTCAGGCAATCTTCTTTGCCGGGAAGAAACGAACCGCGCGGAGCATGTGTCAACTGGGCCAAATGATTGACAAACCAGGATTGCTCCGAAGTGATGATCTCCAACGGCCGATCTTGCCGAATTCTGATTTCCTCAAGAGACTCCAAAATCGTCCGGGGAAGGGATTGGATCAATTCCCGAAGAGCCAGGGGAAGAATGCGCAAAACGGGTTTGATCGACATGGAGCACCTCCTGTCCCAGAAAAATCTTTTATTCCCATTCTTATGTAAGCTTGTTCGTATTATGACAAGCATAAAAAAAGAGCGGCCTTTTCCGCTCCATCCAGATCAAAAAGGGATCCATCTATTCAGTGGCGGTAATTAAATCATCCACTTCCTCTTCGTTCACATCTTCCACTTCAAGCAGCGTATGGCATTTGGGGCAGAGGAGTTCGACGGAATCATCTTCCAAATCCTCTTCATCCAGCAGCACTTCTTCGCCGCATTCCGGGCAGACGACCTCAACCATCCCTTCATCATCCTCCTCACCATAAGTGAGAAGCTCCACATCATTCAAGTCCTCGTCAATTGCTTCCACATACTCTTCCAGTTCCGTCAGACGGCGGGCCATTTGCTCATTGGCCTCGATCAACTGATCGATGATATCGAGCAAGCGGTTTAATCCTTTATATTCAACATGGTGTTGGTGGCTGGAATCCCCCTCCAGAAGGCCCTGGATATAAGAAATTTCCCGTCTTAAACTTTCGTACATGTCATTTCACCTCATCCACTTGAGCGTTATCGTTATTGTTCCACGTTTCCGGGACAAAAATCATTCAATAACTGGCAGATAGAAAATGATTTGACAGGGAAAGCTAAGATCAATCTGATTTGCACGAGAGGTGAACTTCATGGCTCAAGCCTCAACTGTGGAGAGCAAAGACCGTGCGCCGACTCTTTGGGCTCTCATCACTTTAAGTTTCATCCCGTTTATCATGGTTCTTGGCAACTCCATGCTCATACCCGTTTTGCCCACAGTCAGCAAAGTGCTGAACGTAACGTCTTTTCAGGTCAGCTTGTTGATTACGTTATTTTCCATTCCTGCTGCCATCGTCATCCCTTTAGCCGGCATTTTATCCGACAGGGTCGGGCGAAAAAAGGTGGTGATCCTTTGTCTCCTGCTGTACGGTCTCGGAGGCTTGCTGGCGGGATTTTCTTCCATATGGAAAGGCGGTTCTTTCACATTGCTGCTCGCATCCCGGATCATCCAGGGCATTGGTGCAGCCGGAACAGCCCCCATCGCGATGGTTTTGGTCGGTGACCTCTACAAAAAGCAAAACCGCAGCAAAGCCCTGGGCATCATCGAAGCTTCCAACGCGATGGGAAAGGTATTGAGTCCGATCCTCGGTTCCTTGATCGCCATGATCACCTGGTATGCCATGTTTTTCGCCTTTCCCCTGCTTTGTGTTCCTGCTGCGGTCGCGCTGTGGAAACTGGTTGATGAACCGGCGGCAAAAGAAAAACCGCAGCCTCTTTCCGAGTACAAACAACATATCATAAAGATTTTTCACCGCCAGGGAAAATGGATGTCCGTCGCTTTCCTGGCCGGTGCGATCATCATGTTTACGATGTTCGGTGTTCTCTTTTATCTGTCCGATTTCTTGGAAAAAATTTATAAAATTGACGGTATGTTTAAGGGGGTCATTTTGGCCATTCCACTTCTTGCGTTATGTTTGACCGCCTATCTGAGCGGTTCCCATGTGAAAGAAAAAACGAACAAAATGAAAAAATTTATCCTGATCGGCCTCGTTTTGGCCACTTTGTCCGTCGCCGCAGTACCCTGGTTTAAAAATGTGTATTGGCTGGTGGGCTGTTCCTTCTTCATCGGGATTGGCAGCGGATTGATCCTTCCCTGTCTCAATACCCTGATCACTTCGGCGATCGGACTTCAGGAACGCGGAATCATCACCGCCTTATACAACAGCGTCCGCTTTTTTGGTGTCGCGTTGGGGCCACCCGTTTTCAGCAGTTTGTCCAACCGTCCTTTCCCCTTATTTATCGGACTGGGGATCATGCTGATCATTACCTTTTTCCTGGCGCTCATCTTTATCCGGCGGCCTCAGCGCCTGAAAGGGAAAGATGGACAAACCCGCCTGTTGCTGCGAAAAAAACGCCTTTCCCCTGTTTAAGCAAATGAAAGGACACATGGTCATTCGCCTATGCATAAACTGGGAATGAAGCCCATTTAGAGGAGGCGAATGGCTTGAAGAAAAAGCAATGTATATGGGATGAGGAGTTCACCGATCTCAGCCTCGCACGTGCGGAAAAACCCCGGCAAACCGGCCTGACCATGGTAATGGACAAAGGGCTGGGGTTAACGGCGTTTCGCGATCTGCTGGAACTAGCCGGCTGCCATCTTGATTTTATCAAGATCGGTTTTGGTACCGCCGCGGTCACTCCGGCGGACATTTTGCGGGAAAAAGTCGCTTTGGCCAAGCAGCACGGTGTCTTCCTTTACCCCGGGGGAACCTTTTTTGAGATTGCTTACAGCAAAAATAAATGGGAGCTGTTCATCGAGACAGTCGCCGAATTAGGGATGGAGTGGATGGAGGTCTCGGCCGGGACGATCGATCTTCCCTCCCAGAACCGGAAACAAATCATCAGACGCTGCCGGGAGCAAGGACTCCAAGTGGTAACGGAAATCGGAAAAAAGCAATCCGGTTACCTCCATCCTGTTTCTTCATTTGTCAAAACCTATGAGGAAGATCTGGAGAGCGGAGCCTCCTACGTGATTGTGGAAGGAAGGGAAAACGGCAAGGAAATTGGCATCTTTGACCGTGAGGGAAAAATCAGGTTATCCGATCTCTACCAGCTGATTGAACGCACAAACCCTGACCGTCTGATCTGGGAAGCTCCCTGCAAAGATCAGCAAATCACGCTCTTAAAGATCCTTGGGAGCAATGCCAATTTCGGAAATATTCCGCATTACGATATTTTGGCGCTCGAATGCCTGCGGAGAGGACTCCGGGCGGATACGTTTGCCAGCTATTGCGGTATGATCCGTGAATTTCGTTAATAAAATAACCAAGCCCTTCATAAAGTGGTACAAACACCACAAAATAGGGGTAAATTTCATGAATCCCGATCTTTTGCTCGTCGGTCTCATTATTATTGGTATGTTAGGGAAATCGCCCATTATCTCAACTGCGGCAAGCCTTTTGCTGATGTTGAAATTTATTCACCTGGAACGTTACTTTCTTGCGCTGGAACGCCGCGGCATGGAGTTCGGCCTTCTATTTCTGACGATCGCCGTTCTTGTCCCTTTCGCCAGCGGACGCATTCAATCGAAAGATATCGCTCAGGTGTTTTTAACTCTCCCCGGAATCCTGGCGCTCCTCGGTGGGGCACTGGCGACATACATGAACGGGAAAGGGCTTGATCTCCTGAAAGTCGATCCGCAGTTGATCGTCGGCATGGTACTCGGCTCCATCTTCGGCATTTTATTTTTAAGGGGCATTCCAGTCGGACCGCTGATGGCTGCAGGAATCACCGCCTTTTTATTGAAACTGTTTAAATGGTGGCTGAACTGAATCGATTGCAAGCCCTTCACTTTTCGGCGAAGGGCTTTTCTCTTTCACTGATCTTTGCGGTCTTCTTCCATTTTCCTCATCATCTGCTGCCACACGGTTCCGCTGGCTTCTTCTCCCCGCTCAATCCTCTCCAGCGCCATTCTGGCCTGTAAACGCACTTCAAATTCCCGATCGTTTGCCGCCTGACGAAGTGCCGGCAGAGCCGTTTCATCGCCGATTTCATATAAAAATCTCGCCGCGCGCCACCGCACCAATTTGTTCGGGTCCGTCAACACTTCGCACATCGCCGGAATGGCTTCTGCATACCCCAGATCCGACAACGTATCGCCTGCCGTCCGGCGCACGATCGGCGACGCATCTTTCAAGGCGCGATAAAGGAAGGGAAGCACCTCTTTGTTTTCCAAAAACCCCAGATAAACCACCGCCAGGCGGCGAATTGCAGCTTTGGAATCGGACAGGGCCAGATCCAAAATGTCGGTATCATCCAGGCTGGGTTCAAATTGTTCCAAAGCCGCATACCGCTTTTTCCAATCCTCCTCGCGAAAAGCGGCGAGCACTTCTTCCCTGCTGATGGCCGTTTTTTGCTTCTCTTTCTCCTGATCGGAAGCAAAGGCGAGTTCCACCAGGCGCTTGAGGCGCTCTTCATCATACGCGGCCGATATCTCTTCAACCACCTGGGCCCCCACTTCCTGAACATCGCCATAGCGCGGTTTCTGCTGCACCCATTTCCGCTCAAAAACGAGATTGGTCGTCGCCTTTTGCGCCTGCATCACGGCCTCTTTAAACCGCTCCGGCAGTCCAAACCGCGTTTCCTCCCCATTTTTTATGATTTTGACTTGCATAGGAATATCTTTAATCTGCTGAATCTGCACCTCCACTTCACCAAACGACGCATCCTCCGAAGTATCCGTCACAAGATTTCCCGTCTTCGTTTCTTTTGTCGGCGCAGTTTCTCCCAAAACGGCCCGGGCCGCCGCCAACACCGTTTCCCAGTCGGCTTTGGGATGGCGCTCAAGAGAAATAAAATCAAGAACCTGAAACACTCCGGTCACCCCGTCGATGGCGACCAGTTTCCGCAGATAATCGGGGGCCCCTTCCTGCTTTTCTCTGCTCACATTATAGCTCTTGCCCGGTTCAAGCGATTCATCCAGATTCAGTTTCATCACATTCGGGCTGGGTGTTGGTTCAACTGAGACAATTTTCATTCTTCTCCTCCTCTTCACGGAAATAATACAAAACCTCCATAGCCTTTGAGCCACAGAGGTTTTTGAGGACAGACTTACGCGCGGGACACATATTCTCCGCTGCGGGTATCGACCACGAGACGATCCCCCACGTTGATAAACAACGGAACCTGAACGACGAATCCGGTGGAAAGCTTTGCCGGTTTGCTGCCGCCGGTCGCTGTATCCCCACGGATGCCGGGATCGGTTTCCACCACTTCCAGTTCCACGGTGTTGGGCAATTGAATCCCGATTGTTTCACCCTTGTATGAGACGATGTTCACATTCATGTTTTCTTGCAGGAAATTGAGCTCATATTCCAGGCGTTCTGCCGGAAGGGTGATCTGATCGTAAGTTTCATTATCCATAAACGTGTACTCTCCGCCGCTTTCATACAGATATTGCATTTGGCGGGTTTCCACCATCGCGCGCTGCACTTTTTCACCGGCGCGGAATGTGCGTTCCTGAATATTTCCGTTGCGCAAGTTGCGCAGTTTGGAACGGACAAAGGCTGCCCCTTTCCCCGGTTTTACATGTTGAAACTCCAATACTTGCCAAACATCACCATCCAATTCGATGGTAAGGCCGGTACGAAAATCGTTTACACTGATCATGCTTGCATCCTCCAACTCTAATCGATGATAATCAATTCTTTATTGGCATGGGTGATCACTTCATTGCCGGATTCCGTAACAACGACATCGTCCTCAATGCGCACCCCGCCAAAATCAGGGAGATAAATTCCCGGTTCCACGGTAACAACCATTCCCGGGGTGAGCACCGTGTCACCCATGGTGGAAAGCCTCGGCGCTTCGTGAACTTCCAGGCCCAGCCCATGGCCGGTTCCATGGCCGAAATAATCGCCATACCCGTGTTTGCTGATGTAATCACGGGCGACGCGATCAGCCTCGCGCCCGGTCATTCCGGAACGAACCGCGGATACGGTTTGTTTGTTAGCCTCTAATACAATATCATAAATCTCTTTTTGTTTCCCGTCCGGTTTGCCGAGCACCACCGTGCGCGTGATATCGGAAGCGTATCCTTGATAATAGGCGCCAAAGTCGAGCGTTACCAGGTCACCTTTCTCCAGTTTTTTCTCACTTGCCGTTCCATGCGGCAGCGCCGAACGTTTTCCGGAAGCAACGATCGTCTCAAATGAGGATGAAGAGGCTCCCATTTCCCGCATCAGCACTTCAATGCGCAAAGCGACCTCCTTTTCTTTCATCCCCGGTTTCAGCTCCCCGATGAGGGTTTCAAAGGTGCGGTCGACGATTTTCGCGGCATCCCGGATGATCTTCAGTTCTTCCGCATCTTTGATCATGCGCATTTCTTCAACAATCCCGCTGACCGGTTCCGTTTCGATTCCGTCCAATGTGGCTTTGAGCTTCATCGCCTCGGCAAAAGTCAGATGATCCTGCTCAAAGGCCAGTTTTTTCACGCCAAGTTTCTGACATTCTTTGGCAACCGTCCCGAAAATCGACCCCGTGTGCTGAACCAATGTCATATGGGGGGCCTGCTCTTTCACCTGCGTCAAATAGCGAAAATCGGTGATCAAGATCGCTTCTGAAGCGGTGATCAACACCAGGCCCGCCGAACCCGTAAACCCGGATATGTAGCGACGGTTATACGGATTGCTGATCAAAAAGCTGTCCAAACCGGCTTCAGCCATTTTTGTGCGCAAGCGGTCAATCCTCTGTTCCATTGGTTTCACCCCGTTCTTTATCAGATTAGGTCTGGCTCCACTGCCGGACTGCCGACAGGGCCAATTCATAACTCAAGGGGCCAAAGCCGACAATTTGTCCACGGCAAACGGGCGCAGTGACAGAAGTATGCCGAAATGCCTCCCGGGCATGGATATTGGATAAGTGCACTTCAATTACGGGAACATCGACGGAAGCGATCGCATCGCGCAGAGCATAACTGTAATGGGTATAGGCACCCGGGTTGAAAATTATGTAGTCGAATCGGCTCTCTGCGCCGTGAATTTGATTGATCAGTTCCCCTTCGATGTTGCTTTGGAAACATTCGACATCCAGTCCCCACTCTCTCCCCATGGAGATCAATCGGCGATTAATCTCCGTCAAACTGGTCTGACCATAAACCTGCTTCTCCCTTTTACCCAGCAAGTTCAAGTTGGGACCGTGCAAAACAAGCACCTTCGCCACCCTATCACCTCCCCGCTTCCTCCCGTCATTGTACCACAAAATTACGGGAAAGGAGAGCAGGAGGAAGAATCTCTTCTTTTGACGGGAAACATTCATGCCTTCCGGAAGCGGCCAGTCGAGAGGTATTCCCGCTTTCACAGAAAAATTCCCCCGATCAACGAGGGAACAGGAAAAATAAAGGGGTATGAACCTTCGATTCAGATAATAGTTTAACCCCGCTATTGATTTCTATTCAACCGGCCGTTTGCGCTAAGATTTCCACAAATCCTTGATTTCCGTCCACCCGAATCCTCTGCCCGTCCTTGATCTTTCCGGTCGCCCCGTCGACTCCGACCACAGCTGGGATTCCATATTCCCGGGCCACGACGGAACCGTGTGTCATCAACCCGCCCACTTCTGTGACCAGCGCTTTGGCTGACTGGAATAACGGAGTCCAGCCGGGATCAGTATGAGGGGCAACCAGAATCTCTCCTTCGTTCAGATGAGCTTCTTCCGGTTTGAGAACAACCCGGGCGATTCCTTCTGCCACTCCGGCAGAAGCGGGAGTTCCGATCAGCGCGCCGCCGGGAAACTCTCCTTTTCTCGGGGAAGGGGTAACCACCTCTCCTTCGCTCGTCATAACCTTTGGCGGCTTTAACGTCTGATGCCATTCGTATTTTTCTTTGCGATCGGCCAGACAAGCGAAGATATCCCGATAAAACTCTCCCTTTGTCAGTTGAATCAACTCGTCAAGAGTAAAGAAAAACGCATCTTCCTTCTCGTTGAGAATTCCTTTCTTCACCAGTTCTTCCGCTTCGGCCAGGATCGCTTTTTTGCATTCATCCAGAATGGAAACAAACAGATATTTGGGGTGCTCCCGCAGTTCGCCCATATAGCGGTACACCTCAATGAGACGCCGAACCCGTTTGGACTTAAAACCGCTTTGCTTTACCTGATCCATTATCCGCTGTGCCGCTTCCCGGGCTTCCTGTTCGCCACGGATAAATTTATGCCGATGTTCTCCCGGCTTCACGCTGCGCATGTGTCCCAGGATGGCGGGAACCAGCCGGGTCGGTGCTTCACGCCAGCGGGGCCTTGTCAAATCGATTTCCCCCGGGCATCTCATTCCGTATTTGGCGATAAAAGCTGCAAAGGCTGCCTTGAATCGCTCTCCTCCGCGAACTTGTAAAAGCCCTTCATAAAAAGTCGCGTCGTTTGCTTTTTGCAAATATGCTTCTACCTCAGGCAATTCCCGCACCAGATCAGCCAAATCGCCGATCTCCAGCCCCATTCTGCTCGTGATATTGCCAGGGAGGGATTTATTTAATTGATGCAATTCTTTGACATCCCCCAGCATTTTCTTCAACAGAAGAAAGGCGATCGGATAACAGGCGACGTATGGCAAGAGTTTCGGGGCAATCTCCTTCCCCAAAACGCCCAATTGATGTTGCACTGCTTCCAGCCGGCTTGCCCCGCTTTTCCCCTGCAACTCTGCACGGATTTCCGATTGCTTTTTCTCCATAAAGCTTTCAACTTTGCTTTTTGCCGATTTCGGATCGCGCTTCCACAAGTTTTTCCATATATCTTTCACGATGGGAACCATCATCCGGACCATGAGTCTGATCAATCCCGGCCCGGGAGAAACCCGTTCAAACTCGGGCCGCCGAATCACTTCATCAATCGCCCGGGCGAGTCCTTCATCGAATAACTGCTCATACGCTTTGGGCACTATTCTTCTTCCCGGCTTGGTGCGAAGCAATTCGGTCGGATCAATAAAAAGACGTCCTCCTGCTTCCAAAAGAACAGATTTCGGAAAAACCGTTCGCATTACGGAGATCCCAAGCGGTTTCATGGCATCGGTCATCATTTGCATATAGCCGAATGAGACCAGGACATGCAGAGGCTCTTGCGGAAGTTCCGGCAAGGGATACAGTGATGTGACCGGACGGCTCTGCACCACAAAAATCCGTCCGTCTTCCAGACAAAACTCGATATCCTGCGGGGAACCAAAATGAGCCTCGATTCTTTTTCCCAGGTCAGCCAGCTGCACGATCTGTTCGTCTGTCAGCGCTTGCTGTCTTTGTTGGTCAAGGGGCAACTCCTTTTTCACCGTTCCCCCTTCCGGCAGGGAAAAAATCGCGATTTTCTTTTCGGCGATTTTTTTGTCGATGATCCGTCCCGCTCTCACCCTGTATAAATCCGGTGAGACGATTCCCGATACAATCGCTTCCCCCCAAGCCGAAACCGGCATCGATGGAAATGATTTGGCGGTTCCCGGAAGCCGGATCAGCCGTGAACATAATCCCCGATATTTCCGGATTCACCATTCGCTGCACCACGACCGAAAGATAAACCTGGCGGTGATCAAAGCCGTTTTTGGACCTATATGAAATTGCGCGGTCGGTAAACAGAGATGCCCAGCATTTCCGGACATGACGCAACAATTCATCCTGTCCCCTGATGTTCAGGAAAGTATCCTGCTGGCCGGCGAAGGAAGCGGCAGGCAGATCCTCCGCCGTCGCACTGGAACGAACCGCATAAGCATACTCTTTTCCGACCTTTTCCCAGGCTTGAACAATTTGCTCCGCCAACCGGACAGGGATGTCCAATTGCCGGATATGTGCGCGGATGCGCTCTCCCAACTTCCGCAGCCGTGGTAAATCATTCGGGTTTACGGCATTCAGTTCATCAAGCATTGCATCCATTTCCGGGCTTGTGGCCATAAAATCCTGATAAGCGAATGTTGTCACACAAAAACCGTCCGGCACCGGAAAACCGGCCTTGGTCAATTCACCCAGGTTTGCCCCTTTCCCTCCGACAACGGAAAGGCTGGATCGATCCACCTGATCGAAAAACAAAATATATGAATCCACCCGACATATCCCCTTCCAGCCCGAACTTTAATAAGGTAAGTACTTACTTTCCTCATGTTCAGCCTAATATAGTGATATCCCATTGTAAAGCGATATATCCCAAAGACGTGTACATGAAAAAAGAGTTGCTCTGTCTCGTCACAGAACAACTCTCGGCGAACCTGATTCCTTTATTATTTGGCCAATTCCTCCAGCGTTTCACTCCAACGGGTGAGAACCGCATCCGGATCTTTCAAATCGATTGTGACGCCTGAACGGATCTCCGCGTATTTCGCCACATCTTCGCGTGCGGAAACAACGGACGCCGCAAAACGTTCCCGCTTGTGTCTGGCCCCCGGCAATTCGGGCAATCTTTTCAAAGAGAGCCGGACATAGTGCGCTTTTCCTGCAAAGAAAACAACAAGCGTTGCTTTCCCTGTGCGGAGGATATTCGCTGTTGTAGTCGTTCCAGGCCAGAGCGCCAGGCGCAGATGCGTCCGGTCAAGCGCCAGAATTTCCCCCACACTCACCATGGCAATATGCGGCCACAGATCTTCCGTCACAGTCAGCAACATCATGGCCTCATGCTGCTTCTCCTCAAGCGACCGGCCATTGAAGAGCTGGCATAATTCTTCGGAAATCCTCTGATTTTCCATCTTTCTCACTCTTTCCTTGAACAGCATCGCTTTTGAAACAGCGAGCTTCCCGTTTCATTGCACCAGCTGTCACCTTCTTCGCAAAGGTGCTGTCACGCCAGTGGAGATCATTTGACGATCCGCTCCGGTACAGCCGGCACCTTGGTCGCACGCGGAACATCGGCAGGATCAACTTTAAACGCCTTGTTGTATTTTTTCGGATCCGTGATCGTTTCAGGTTCGGACGAACGCCAGGTAAACAGGCAAACCGGGCACTGATATACTTCCCAGGCCCCTTCAACCGGTGATTTGGTCACCACTTCCGCTTTCTCCGACTCACATCGCGGACACGTATGCATGGCTACACACTCCTTTTTACTTTCTAAGCATATCACCCAGGATCTTCTCCCATTTCTCCGTACCCAAAGGAGAATCGAGCGGCTGGGAATAATGCCCTCTCGTTTCCGGAGCCACCGGTGTTGTTGCATCAAGAATCATTTTATGCGTAATGCCGGCCGGATTGGAGCCGGGGTCAAGCGGAAGAACCGACAGATCCGGAATGATGACGGCATCGTGTTTCGGGTGCATCTTCGTCGATAAAGCCCACATCACCTGCGGAAGATTAAAGGGATCGACATCTTCGTCGACGACGATGACAAGCTTGCAATATCCCAAACCGTGCGGTGTCGTCAACGCCCGCATCCCCACCGCTTTGGCAAAACCGCCGTAACGGCGTTTGGTGGAAATAATGGCAACGAGGCCATGGGTATACATGGCATTGACTGCGACAATTTCTTCCGGGAACGCTTCTTTCAGTTGTTGATAAAGGGGAACGCACGTGTTGATGCCGATCATATAATCGACTTCCGTCCAGGGCATGCCTAAATACAGATGTTCAAAGATGGGATTTTTACGGTGGTACACGCGTTTGATCTGGATCACAGGCATGCTTCTCCCGCCGGAATAATGGCCGGTAAATTCTCCAAACGGACCTTCGAATTCACGCACTCCGGCCAGGATTTCCCCTTCCAATACCACTTCTGCACCCCAGGGGATATCGAGATCGGAAAGTTTCGCTTTGACGACCTTATACGGTTCTCCTTGAATGGCACCGGCCATTTCATATTCGGATTGATCGTATAAGAGCGGTGTGGCGGCAACAGTGGAAATCACCGGTTCACAACCGAGCGCAATCGCAACCGGCAAATTTTCGCCCCGCTCTTCCGCCTGCCGCAAATGAATGCCAATATCGTGTTGCGGAACCGGTTGAATTCCCAGACGGTCTTTTCCTTTTACCTGCATTCTGTAAATCCCCACGTTTTGCTTGCCGAAATGCTCAGGATCATTCACATCGCGCGAGATGACACAGGCTTTGTCAATATAAAAACCCCCGTCGCCCTGGTTTAGACGAAACACAGGAAGAATCTCGAACAGGTTGATGTTTTCCGTAATTTCAACTTCATGAAAAGGAGCGGTTTCTTCCCGCTGGACGGGAACCGGAAACTGGCTGTAGCGACGGGCGAACTCAAAAAACTGTTCTTTTAGCGGCGTATTTTTGGGCAGTCCCATCATCAGAGCATGATTCGGCCAAGAACCATGGAGATTCATGACCACGCGGGCATTTTTGTATCCGTATATATTATTGAACAAAAGTGCGGGGGTCTGATCTCCCAGATTGCTGATCGCACGGGCTGCCGCCCCGAGATCAGGCTCGGGTTTCACCTCATCACTGATCGTCAGCAGTTGCCCTTCTTTTTCCAATGTCGCCAGAAAGTCGCGCAAATCTTTATATGCCATCTTCATTCCCTCCCTTTGATTGCGAATGCATTCCTTCCCATCTCTTTGCTCCCGGCAGATGAATTCCAAACTGATCAAGCGCCCGAAAAGCGATATGGTCAACCAGGTCATCCAATTTTTTGGGAAGATTATAAAAAGCAGGCATCGGCGGGAAAATAACGGCTCCCATTCGCGACAGTTCCAACATATTTTCAAGATGAATGGTACTGAGAGGGGTTTCCCGCGTCATCAACAAAAGCTTTTTTCTTTCTTTCAGAATGACATCGGCGGCACGGGTCAGGAGATTATCTGCCAACCCGATGCGGATGGAAGCCAGGGTCTTCATGCTGCATGGAGCAACAATCATCCCGTCAACCTGAAAAGATCCGCTCGATATTTTGGCTGCCTGATCCTTGTAAGAATAAGTATAGTCCGCAAGTTTTTCCACATCTTTAACCGAGTAAGGTGTTTCCAACCGGATGGTCGCTGCGGCCCACGGAGAGAGAACCAAATGGGTTTCCACTCCAGCTTCTTTCAGCAACTGAAGGGTGCGCACCCCGAAAATCGCCCCCGTGGCACCGGACATCCCCAATATAATCCTCATCCCGCCCCTCCTTTCTATCAATCAACGCTTTTTTAAAGTAGCCTTTACAAATTTAAAGTATACTCCTCTTTTTGCCATATTTGAAATATCTAAAAAACATACATATAATACTTTTAAAGTATATACTAAGAGGTCTGTTGATTAATTAAATACAAGAATGGGATGGAGTGATTTTTGAACGTTGGCAACCTCCATCCTGACATCTGAACGGAGAGAAGGAGAACGAATGGATATTCGCCAGTTAAAATATTTTGTTGCCATCGCCGAAGAAAAAACGATTACAGGTGCGGCGAGACGGCTTCATATGGCACAGCCTCCGCTGAGCAGGCAGCTGAAGAGAATGGAAGAGGAGCTGGGGGTTACTCTGTTTGAACGGAATAAAAAGAAATGCTTGACGCTTACCCATGAGGGCGAACTGTTTCTGAAAAGAGCAAAAGAAACGCTCAATCATCTGGAAACGGCCATTGTGGAAGTCCGGGAGTTAAGGGAAAGGGTCAGCGGAACCCTGGCGGTCGGGTCCACCATATATTGCGCTTCCTTGATGCTGGAAAAAGTGATGCTCCTTCGGAAACGCAATCCCGCTCTCACCTTCAACATTTGGGAAGGGGAGTCTCCCCGTTTGCTTGAGCTATTGGAAAGCCGGCAGATTGAAATCGCGATTGCCACCAGTTCGGTTTCCGGGCGCAATATCGAAAAGCGCGTTTTGCCAGCGGATCCCTGTGTTCTTGTTTTGCCGGAAAAATGGACGGTTCCGTACGACACATATACGGAACTGGCCAATATCTCCGACTTGCCCCTGATTCTGCTTCGTCCCCTGCACGGCAAAGGGTTGTATGATCAGATCATCAATGAGTTTCAACGTTTGGAACGAGAACCGAATATTCTGTGCGAATGCCATGACTCCGCCATGCTGCTCAGTCTGGTCTCAGCCGGATTCGGTGCAACAATCCTCCCTTTGTCCATGCTTTCACTCAATCCTTTCGGCAATTTTAAAATTCTCCGTTTCAAGAATGATCCTTTGGTGATGGAACCGGCTGTCATTTGGAGAGCCAACAGCTATTTATCCAGATCAGCCAAGGAGTTTTTGCATTTGTTTTAGTTTCACCTTATGTTAGAATAAAACCACCAAATGTTTGTTCCTTCCAGATAAAATGAAGGTGGTGCAACCAGAAATTGGCTGACAAACCTGTAGCATATGGCGGGCAAGCGGTCGTTGAGGGCGTGATGTTTGGCGGCCGTTATGCACAAGTGACCGCCGTGAGGCGAAAAACTGGGGAAATCGAGTTTTTTGAGGTGAAAAAACAAGGACAACCCGGCTTGAAGTGGTTAAGCAAAATTCCGCTTGTGCGTGGAATTGTTGCTCTGGTATTGGCCAGTGCCTCCGGGGCAAAGCATTTGCAGTTTGCATCTGACATGTTCGAACGCGATCATGATGAGGAAGCGGAATCAGCCGATGAGAGCGTACAGGAGAATCAATCAAGTTCCAAATGGGGGATGATTCTCGGTGTCGCCATGGTCGGCATTTTGTCCCTGCTCATCGGAAAAATGGTCTTTACCGCCCTGCCCGCCTTTCTCGCCAGCATCCTGTTTGACCGTTTCGTGCATAGTATGTTTTTGCAGAGTTTAATTGAAGGAGCCATTAAAACCATCCTTCTGCTTGCCTACCTTTGTGGCATCTCATTTACCCCCTTGATCAAGCGCGTTTTTCAATACCACGGTGCCGAGCATAAAGTGATTACCGCCTTTGAACGAGGGGAAGAATTAACCGTAACGAATGTGCAAAAACATTCCACGCTTCATTACCGCTGCGGAAGCAGTTTTATCATTCTCTCGATCATCGTCGGTGTCATCCTCTACTCATTTTTCACTTACCATAGCGTATGGGATCGCATCCTGATTCGCCTGGCGCTGATTCCGCTCGTAATCGGCCTTTCCTACGAGCTTTTACGGATGACAAACGCCGTTAAAGATATCCCGATTCTAGCCTGGCTCGGATATCCGGGACTTTGGTTGCAAAAATTGACAACAAAAGAGCCGACCGACGATCAGGTGGAAGTGGCAATTGCTGCGTTTAACCGCATGCGGGAACTGGACGCCCAAGCAGAAGCACGCCTGGCCAACGGCGTTCAGCGCACCACGCCAGCATTTAATTAAAAAGGGGTGGGGTTGATAATGAAATCAGCCAAAGCTTGGCATTACCTCATTCTCGGCTTGGCAGGTCTCGGTTTTGTGGTTCAGCTGATCAGGGCACCCTTCTCGATTTTGCTGCCTGTGATCATTATTGCGCTGATCTATTTCCTGTTTAAGACACCCCCACAGTGGTTGCTCAGATTCACTTCTGCCCATCCACCGCTCGCGAAAAAAAACAAAGGCAAAAAAGCCCGCAAAAAGAAAAGGCCGTTTCAGGTGATTGACGGAAACAAAAAATATTAAACTCCCCAGCCCTTATACCGCCTAGGACTTGCGGAATAAGGGCTGTTTTTTACCCGTTTCCGGCCTTGTCACCAGGGCGCAGATTGTAGGAAATCCCCTGTTTTTTCGCGCGGTCGGCCAAATGTTTGCGGTAATCCCATGTACTGAAGAAACTCTCTGCTGCCCGGGCCCCCGCCTGAAACAGCTCCCTCTTTTTTTCTGCCGATAATGAAAAATCAGTTAATTTAATCCCCAAAGTGGGCACTTGAATCGTCCGCACCCCATCGTGTTCCTTAATGTAGCGGTTATCATGCGCATCCATCATGGTCAAAAAAATGGAAATAAACATGCTGAACGGCCCCTCGATTTCGTGAAAAGCTTTTTCATCCGGTGAAAAAAGCCGAAAACCGAGAGTGGGCCAGCGTGGATTTTCCCGGTCAAAGATCCAGACAGGGAAATTGCTCAGGACTGCACCATCCACGATATAGCATGGTTTTCCACTCGGTTTGTGCAACAGTTTCACCGGATCAAAAAAATAAGGAATGCTGCAACTCATGCGAACCACTCTCGCCACGGAAAATGCTCCGGGATCATACCCATATTCCGTCAAATCATGTGGCAATACGAGCAAACGCCCGCGCGTGATATCCGATGCGATCAGGTGAACAGGCACCTCTTCCCCGAAATCATCGAAGGTGGCAATCCCCTTCTGCAAAAGGAGTTTCTCCACCCATTTTTCCAGGGCATCGCCGGAATAAAATCCTTTCTTAATCCATAAGCTGAGTGCCGGTCCCAGATAGGGAATACGCCCATACCAAGTCCGGATTAAAAATTCAGAAAAATCCTTTTGAAGCAAGATCTCATACAATTCCTTCGCCGTGTATCCGGCTGCCGATAACGTCGCAATCATGGCCCCTGCGGAAGTGCCGGCCACCTTTTTCCATCTGTATCCATGATCTTCGGCCACAGACAGGGCACCGACAAGCCCGATCCCCTTCACTCCCCCGCCTTCAAAGACAGCATCGGCCCAAACCTCATTTCCTTCCATCCCCATCCTCCTAGCAAAAAATGAATGAAAAAACCCAAGGACGAGTCCATGGGTTAGCGTGATTCATCATCAGCGTCTGCTTCTTTTATTGTATGCAAATGTTTTACCAAATCCGGATTATTTTCCAATAACCGAACCAAATTTTCGATACAGGTGATTGAATCCCAGCTCAAATGGTGTTCGATGCCTTCAACATCATGGTAAATCTGTTCCTCGCTGACGCCGATCAACCGCAAAAATTCCTCCAGCAAATGATGGCGGTCAACCAGCCGTTTTCCTATTTTTTTCCCTTTGGGGGTCAGAACCAAACCACGATATTTTTCGTAAACAAGATAATTACTCTGATCCAGTTTTTGCACCATTTTCGTGACAGATGAGGGGTGTACCTCCAACGCTTCGGCAATATCGGAGACTCTTGCGTATCCCTTTTGTTCAATTAACTTGTAAATGTTCTCCAAGTAATCTTCCATACTCGGTGTCGTCATTTAAGAGGTCCCCCTATCCGTCCAAAATTGATTCTCCATGCCATGCCTCCCGTCTCAAGCGGTTTATCGCGTCAAAACGCCATGGCGTGTGATTGTGGCCACCAGATTTTGCCCCAGTTCTTCCAATCGCTTTTGCAATTTTTCATCCTTGAGGGTTCCGTCCGGATTAAAGGCCATATAAGATTGGGGAACCGACGGCATCGAGGGCAGAGGCCAGGCATGCAGTGTACGGCAGATGATATTTAAAGTGTTGACTGTGTTGGTTGCCCCCATTGCCCCGCCGGCAGTGCCCACCAAAGCGACAAATTTCCCTTCAAGTTCGCGTGCACCGATAAAATCAAGGGCATTTTTCAAAACCCCGGAGATGCTGCCGTGGTATTCGGGCGAACCTAGGATAAATCCATCTGCTTCCAACATTTTTTTCTTAAACAAGTGAACATTGTCGGGATAAGTGGATTCATCCGAACGAGCGTCATAAATCGGCAACGGGTTTTTCCGCAGATCAAATACCTCGACCTCGGCTCCGGCCTTACGTGCC
Source organism: Thermoactinomyces sp. CICC 10521 (assembly GCF_016055135.1). Lineage (NCBI taxonomy): Bacteria > Bacillati > Bacillota > Bacilli > Caryophanales > Thermoactinomycetaceae > Thermoactinomyces > Thermoactinomyces sp. CICC 10521. The sequence continues at coordinate 90,290 of NZ_JAECVZ010000003.1, forward strand.
GCTTCCGCCACGATGCCTACAGCCAGATGGGTTGTCGAATTGGTGCTCAAACTCCCCGGAACAGCTAATATTTTCATTCCGTCCACACTCCTCTTTTCAGGAAATATGTATTTATCGTCTTTTTTATAAAATACCCATAAACATCAATATGGTTTTGCACGTTACAGTATATCGAATTTGTCTCCTCATTTCTACAAAAAAACAAAAACGATCAATCACTTCCCCGCGCAGTCCGGGGATGAAAAGAGAAGTCATACAGAAAAAGCCACCCGCCAGGCAGCTTTTAAAATGAAAAAAATCATGAAATGGAATGAGAAGCGAAACGGATATAATCAACCAGCAATTCTCCCTTCGCAAGCAAAAAGACCACAGTGGCGAATCGCGTTTTCGCAGGAGGAGGCGGAACGATCGAAAAATAAGAATACCAGCTGGAAGAGCCGGCCGGCGGTTCTATCAACAGCGGTGTTGTGCGAATCAGATTTTTTCTCCCGTCCAAATAGGATACCGCGGCATACAATATGGCTTCGCCACCACCGGACGTGACATTGAGAACGCGGAAATTCAAATAATAGGAACATTCTTCTTCAAACTCACCCGGGATGGTCTGTTTTAACACTGCGTGGTTGGTCGCACTGCCTTTCATCAGAACGGAAACGTCCCCTTCTTGAAACGGGTTCTTGACCCACTTGATTCCCGTTCCCGTCCAAGGGAAAATTCCGCTCCGAAAGTTGCCGTTTTTAAGAAGATTGCGGTTGGTGCAAGGCATGCTTTCCTACACCTCCCAACTAAACCCGTTTTCTTAACTTATGCATCTTTTTCTGTTGCGGTGAAAAGTGATCCAGCAAGATAGACGTGCCCCCGTTTGATTGCCTATAATAATAGGCAAACAAGTTTATAGAGGATGCTCTGAAGAAAGGAGGGTCGGGCCAACGCCTAACCCTCCTTTCTCTTGTATTCTCTAATTAAATAAAAAGGGAAAGTGATAATATGACGAAGAAACCGGCCATTTTCATTTACGGGGACCGCTTAACTTTCCAGCAATTTGCAGAAGTTGTTTTCAACAAAGCACCAGTGGAACTCTCCGACTGCGCGATTGAACGGATGGAGGCATCGCAGAAATATGTGGCGAAATTACTTTCCGACGAAAGGGCAGTTTACGGAATCTCCACCGGATTCGGAAAGTTGTGTGACGTTTTGATCGCCCCGGAAGAAGTGCACAATTTGCAGCACAATCTGCTGAAAAGCCATGCCTGCGGTGTCGGTGAACCTTTGCCGGAAGAAGTGGTGCGCGGGACGATGTTGCTCCGCATCAACGCGCTGGCCAAAGGTTTCTCCGGAATCCGTCCGTCCGTTGTGCAAATGCTCATCTCGCTTTTAAATCACGAAGTTCATCCGGTGATCCCGTCCCAGGGTTCTCTCGGTGCAAGTGGTGACCTGGCGCCTCTTTCCCATATGTGTCTTCCTCTCATCGGCCTGGGTGATGTGATTCACGACGGGCATCGAATCCCTGCCAAAGAAGCGCTGGCCCGGCTGGGGATGAAACCGATCCGTCTGGAAGCGAAAGAAGGACTGGCGCTGATCAATGGTACGCAAATGATGTGCAGCATCGGTGCCCTGGCTGTACTCTATGCGGAAAACTTACTGAAAGCAGCCGATATCATCGCCGCGATGACCGTGGAAGCGCTGGAAGGAATCCCCGATGCTTTTCACCCGCTCATTCAGCAGGTTCGGGGTCATTACGGACAAATCGTCACAGCGAAAAACATGCTGGCCTTGCTCGCGGAAAGCGGACGAACCACCCGGCCGGGAGAGAAAAGAGTGCAGGATGCCTACAGTTTACGTTGCATCCCTCAAGTGCATGGAGCTTCCAAAGATGCCTATCACTATGCAGCGAAGACAATTGTACAGGAAATGAATGCGGCAACGGACAATCCGCTCATTTTTGCCAGTGAAGGAGAAGTGATCTCCGGCGGAAATTTTCACGGACAACCATTGGCCCTCACCACCGATTTTCTCGCCATCGCCCTTGCGGAGATCGCCAATATCTCCGAACGGCGGACGGAACGCCTCGTCAACCCGCAGTTGAGCGGACTGCCCCCCTTCTTATCGGCCAGGAGCGGGCTTCATTCCGGTTATATGATCATGCAGTATGTGGCGGCATCACTTGTCTCGGAAAACAAAACTTTGGCCCATCCGGCTTCAGTTGATTCAATTCCGTCATCGGCCAACCAGGAAGATCATGTCAGCATGGGTTCGATCAGTGCGCGAAAGTGCCTGAAAATCATAGAAAATGTAACCAACGTCTTGGCGATCGAATACCTGTGTGCCGCACAGGCACTGGAATTTTCCAGCAAATCATGCGGAAGGGGAACACTGATTGCACGGGAGCTTTTGCGCCGACACGTTCCTCCGCTTGACGATGACCGTGAAGGACATGCAGAGATCAACATCGCCGCTCACCTGATCAAAAGCGGTTCTCTGGTTAAAGCGGTTGCGGAAAGACTGGATCTCCAGATCTAACAGGGCCGAATAGAATATTTACCGTTTTGAATATAAATACTATAATGAATTTAATAGAATGTTTAAGGAGGTTCCCGTATGCCCCGCTTGACGGCCGAAGAGATTCACGGAAAAGAATTCAAACGAGCGAAACGCGGTTATGATATCGATGATGTAAACGAATTTCTCGACGAAATTATCAAAGATTATTTGGAATTTGAACAAAATGAGGAGTCGGTTCATCACCAGGAATTTTTCCTCCGGATGGAAGAATGGATGGAACAATTGCTGTATGAAGTGCAGCAGTTAAAAGAAGAAAACCGCCTTTTGCGTGAGCAGCTCTCAGCTCTTGCTATCAACCCGGATTACCCGGCCCCTCCCTATTATCGCTGATGGAATCGGATCGGCCACAAGCGAAAAAGAACGGATTTCTTAGAGGAAATCCGTTCTTCATCGCGGTTTTCGATTTAATCCGGCAGAGCAATAAAGGTTCAAAGGAACAGCTGATCCGCTTTCACCAAAATGGAGCGGTTGAGATCCGCCAGAGAGGAAAAGCCTGCCAACGCCATGGTCAGATCAAAATCAGCCAACAAATTGCGGACCACATGCCGCACTCCGTCCTGTCCGCCCAACGCCAGGCCGAACACATAAGGACGTCCGACCAGAACTGCACTCGCCCCCAGAGCCAGCGCTTTGATCATATCCGCGCCACGACGGATCCCGCTGTCCATGAGAACCGGAATTCTCCCTTTTACCGCATCGACAACCGGCCCCAGCGCATCCAGGGCGGCGATCGCCCCGTCCACTTGCCGTCCCCCGTGATTGGAGACGATAATGCCATCGATTCCGTGTTTGAGCGCGAGTTCCGCGTCCCCGGGATGCAAAATTCCTTTTAACAAGATCGGCAATCGCGTATGTTTGCGCAAAAAAGGGAGATCATCCCACGTTAAGCTCTCATTTCCGAAAATCTGTGCCCAATAAAGGATCGCCTCTTCAAGGTCTGTTTCGGGCGGCTTGGAAAGCTTCGCCCGAAAAGCGGGGTCGGACAAATAATTGCCGATTCCTTCTCCCAGCAAAAAAGGCAAATAACCCTGATTGATGTCATTTTCGCGCCATGCCATCATCGGTGTGTCCAATGTCACGACAATAGCCGCATACCCCGCCCTTTCCGCCCGTTCCAGAAGACTCGCGGCCACATCCTGATCCCTGCTCCAATATAACTGAAACCATCTGGGGGCATCGCCCATCACCCGGGCAATCTTTTCCAGCGAATGAGTGGAAGCAGTGCTGGCGACAAATGGAACGCACAGTTCAGCTGCCGCCTTGGCCGCACCCAGCTCTCCTTCGGGATGGATGATCGACTGCACCCCGACCGGCGCCAAGAGCAAAGGATAATCATAAGTTTGTCCAAACAGCTGTACGCGAAAATCGCGTTTGGATACATCCCGAAGCATTCGCGGCACGATTTGCCACTTTTGAAAAGCACGGCGATTGGCACGTGCCGTATCCTCTGCCCCGGCTCCTCCCTCCACGTAATAAAACGGCCCCTCCTCCAGCACGTCTCTCGCTTTATCCACAAGTTCTTCATAACGGACAGGATATTTTGCTTTTTTAAACCGGCGATACACCTCAAACTGCACCCGATTGCCAAAGTGCATCAAACCTTCCTCCTCTGCCTGTGACAAGTAGCTTTCAAAACAGGAAAGATCTCTGCCCAAACAAAATTTTATACTAATTCTGAATTCATAGGCAAAAAATAAAGGAGAGCATTTCACCCTCCCTTATACACAGATCAATCCCGGATTTTGACGGGACAGAAATCGACCGCATCGCAGGCGACCAGCCGCAGGGTAATGCCATCCACTTCTCCCTGAATCGCATCTTCCCCCGCTTTGCCGTGAAGATGCCCATAGATGCACATCCGAACACCAAATTCCTTCATCACATCCATAAACCCCGATTCCGTCGATGTTTTGGTAATCGGAGGAAAATGCAGCATCACGATCTTTTCTTTGTCCGGATGATCTTTTTGCGCTGCTTCCAGAGCAATTCTCAGCCGTCCCACCTGCCGCTCATAAATCTTTCTGTCTTCGTCTTCCTTAAAAAAGCGGTCCCCCGGCAATGTCCAGCCGCGTGTTCCTGCCACCACCTTGCCCTCGACCAGGGTATAGTCGGCATCGATCCATTCCATTCTCTCCGGCAAGGCAGCGCGCACTTTCTTTTTGCTGCTCACATAATAACAATGATTGCCCGGGGACAACACTTTTTTTCCCGGCAACTGGCTGATCCAGCCGAAATCAAAGCGGGCCACTTCCAATTTCATCGCCCAGCTGATATCTCCGGGAATGAGGACGGTATCATCCTGGCTGACCACCCTTAGCCAATGATCACGGATCTTCTCATAATGTCGGTCCCAACCGAAGAGATCCATCGGTTTTTCAATGTCCTGCACCGGATCTATATCATACAGCGTGACCGCCCTTTTAAATGATAAATGAAGATCGCTTAGCGCATAAATAGCCAAAATGCTTCACACCCTTATGTATTCGTCTCGGACCGCATCCATTGTGATCGTTACCATTAATCTTTGCAAACAGCCCTTATTCAATCATGAAGGGAAAGGATTGGCAAAGTCAATAGACCGGGACGAAAACCGAAAAAAAGCACCCCGGCAAAAGGGTGCTTTTCATGGGAATCAAGAGCAGCCGGTGGTGGAGCCGCAATCGAGACACACATAACAGGAACCGTTTCGCTTTGTCATCCCGCCGCACTCGATGCAAAGTGGTGCCCCGCTGCTGGCACGGATCGCATCGAGATTGCCGGTGGATAAAGCAGCCTCATGGCTGTGGCTGTTATTCTCCCGGCTGGTGTGCTGTCCGCCGCCATCCGGCTCCTTCTCTGCATTCTTTTTCTTATCCTTGTTCGCATAATATCGAAGCTCTTCTTTTGCCGGCGGTACCTGAACGAAATCGGTTCTCCCCAGATATTCCATTCCGAGCAACCGGAACACATAATCAATGACAGACGTCGCCATTTTGATATTTGGATGCTCCACGATCCCCGCCGGTTCAAAACGGGTGAAAGTAAGGGAATTCACATATTTCTCCAGCGGAACGCCATGCTGCAGACCAAGCGATACGGCCACGGCAAAAGCATCCAGCATTCCGCGCATCGTGCTCCCCGCCTTGTGCATATCGATGAAGATTTCACCCAGCGATCCGTCTTCATATTCACCGGTGCGGACAAAGATTTTTTGTCCGGAAATTCTCGCTTCCTGGGTAAATCCTTCCCGTTTGCGCGGAAGGCGGCGGCGGATGCTGGGCACATGCCCGGTGGCAACCACTTCTTTCAGCGTTTGCCCCGTTTCTGCCGCGGACGGTTTCACCTCATTTTTTTCATCCTCTTCTTTTTTATCTCCGCGACTGTTTAGCGGCTGCGAACTCTTGGAACCGTCCCGGTACAGGGCAACGGCTTTAAGGCCCAGCTTCCATCCTTGTTCATAAGCATGCAAAATATCTTCAACCGTCGCTTCATGGGGCATGTTGATCGTTTTGGAAATCGCCCCGCTCAAAAACGGCTGGGCGGCTGCCATCATCCGCAGATGCCCCATGTAGTGGATAAAGCGGGTGCCGTGTTTTCCGCATGGATTTGCCGTATCGAAGACCGGATAATGTTCTTCCCGTAGATGAGGTGCCCCTTCAATCGTCATCATCCCGCAAATGACATCGTTCGCTTCATCAATCTGCTTTTGGCTGAATCCGAGACTGCGAAGCACATCGAAATCGGCTTTGGCATACTGCTCCTCGGTAAACCCGAGCCGTTTCAGACATTCATCTCCGAGCGTGTGGCGGTTGAAAGCAAAAGGCAACTCAAATACAGTCGGTAGCACAGCTTCGATTTTTGCGAGGTCTTCATCGTTAAACCCTTTTTCTTTCAGGCTGTCCCGGTTGATATGCGGAGCACCGGAAAGCGACAGTGTACCGGTCACATATCGCAAAATGGCATCCTGCTCTTCTTTGCTGTAACCGAGATTTTGCAAAGCCGGACGGATCGACTGGTTGGCGATCTTGAAATATCCCCCGCCAGCCAGCTTTTTAAATTTGACCAGGGCGAAATCGGGTTCGATCCCCGTTGTATCGCAATCCATCAGCAAACCGATCGTTCCCGTCGGGGCGAGCAATGTTGTCTGCGCATTGCGGTAACCGTATTTCTCTCCCAGCTCCAGCGCTTCATCCCAGGCCGCGCGCGCAGCTTTCAACAGAAAATCGGGGCAATGATCCGGATTGATGCCCATGGGCTTGATTTGCAAACCTTCATATTCCTCTTCCGGCGCCCCATATGCCGCCCGGCGATGATTGCGGATCACGCGCAGCATATGTTCGCGATTGATGGGAAAAGCCTTGAACGGGCCCAGTTCTTTCGCCATTTCTGCCGATGTGGCATAGGCGGTTCCGGTCATGATCGCCGTAATCGCCCCCGTGATGGCCAGCGCTTCATCAGAGTCATAAGGGATGCCCGACAGCATCAGCAACGTTCCGATGTTGGCATACCCCAATCCCAGTGTCCGGTACTGATAGGACAACTCGGCAATCTCTTTTGAAGGATATTGCGCCATCAATACCGAGATTTCCAGAACCATTGTCCACAGACGGCAGGCATGGCGGAAAGCTGCGATATCAAAATGGCAAGTTTCCGCATCGAAAAACTTCACCAGGTTGAGGGAGGCCAAGTTGCAAGCCGTATTATCTAGAAACATGTATTCAGAACACGGATTGGAGGCGTTAATCCGGTTATGCCGTGCTCCCAGTTTCCCGTCCATTCCTGCGGGAACAGTATGCCATTCATTGATGGTTCCGTCATATTGCACACCGGGATCAGCACATTCCCATGCAGCTTCTCCGATCTGCCGCCACAGCTCCTTTGCGGGCAGCCGTTTGCAGACTTCGCCGGTCGTGCGGTATTTCAGTTCCCAGTCTCCGCCTTCCTGCAATTTTTTAAAGAAAGAATGCGGAACCCGCACAGAGTTGTTGGAATTCTGACCCGATACGGTTTCATATGCTTCGCCGTTAAATGACGGATCATAACCGGCAGCAATCAGCGCCCTCACTTTTTTCTCTTCAACCGATTTCCAATTGATAAATTCCTCGATGTCCGGGTGATCCAGATCAAGGCAGACCATTTTGGCCGCCCGGCGGGTCGTTCCTCCTGATTTGATTGCTCCTGCCGCCCGATCACCGATCTTGAGGAAGGAAAGGAGCCCCGACGAAGTTCCACCGCCGGAAAGCGATTCCCCCTTCCCGCGGATCAGGGAAAAGTTGCTGCCCGTTCCGCTCCCGTATTTGAACAGACGGGCTTCTCTCACCCACAAATCCATAATGCCGTTTTCATTTACCAGATCGTCTTCCACTGACAAAATAAAACAAGCGTGGGGCTGCGGCCGTTCATAAGCGCTGTTTGATTTTTTCACTTCTTCCGTTTTCGGATCGACGTAATAGTGCCCCTGCGATTTGCCCGTAATCCCATAGGCAAAATGAAGTCCGGTGTTAAACCATTGCGGAGAGTTCGGAGCCGCCATCTGATGAAGGAGCATGTACACCAATTCATCATAAAACGCCTCGGCGTCCTCTTTACTATCAAAGTATCCGTTTTCTTCTCCCCATGCTTTCCAGCAACCGGCCAGACGGTGGATCACCTGTTTGACGCTCGTTTCCGCCCCCGTCACGGGCTGTCCGTTATCATCCATAAGCGGGTTCCCGGCTTCATCGTATTGTGGAACCCCCGCTTTACGGAAGTATTTGGAGATTAAAATATCCGACGCCACTTGAGACCAATCTTCGGGAACCTCTGCCCCTGTCATCTCAAAGACGACGGAACCGTCCGGATTGGTAATGCGGCAATCCCTTTTTGTATAGCGGACTGTTTCAAACGGGTCTTGTCCAGGTTGGGTAAAAAAGCGCTGTATCTTCATGAAGCCATTCCTCCGGTGCATAAGTATGTGTCAGAAATACTATATATAGAGATAATAACAGTATAACACTACTATATGTTGATACAAGTGTTATTTTTGGGAAGATCCATTGGCGATCGGAGAAGAAGCATCCTTTTTCCTGAAGGCATCTCATGTCTTTTTCGACGCACCAGGGGATGAAAGTGAAGCAAAATCGGGCAAAAATGTTGCACCACTGACCCGCTCTGCAACACTTTCACAGAAAAAAAACAAGACTTGTTGTTTTCATTCACTTCAGGCAAACTATATTTAATATAGGAAGAAAGGATGAATCAAATGATCATTCTCTATGATGACCGCCTGATCAAACGTGAAGAAGCGAATATCGACATCGAAGACCGTGCATATCAGTTTGGAGACGGAATTTACGAAGTGATTCGCGTCTACCACGGAATACCTTTCTACTTAAATGAGCATCTTGAACGTTTCCAAAAAAGCGCCGATGCGATTCGTCTCTCCCTTCCCTATCCGGTGGAAACCCTCGCGCAGAAACTGCTGGATCTGGCACGCGAAAATCAACTGGAGGAAGGAAACCTCTATCTGCAACTCAGCCGCGGAACCTCTCCACGCTCCCACGCCTTTCCCTCAGATGCCAAACCTCTGATCATCGGGTACACACAACCGGACAGCCGCCCGCTCACCGCTTTGCAAAACGGTGTCACTGCCATTACCGATGAAGACATCCGCTGGTTGCGCTGTGACATTAAAAGCCTCAACCTGCTGGGAGCCGTATTGGCTAAGCAAAAAGCGGTTGATCATGGCGCAAAAGAAGCGATTCTCGTCCGTAATGGCACGGTCACGGAGGGCAGTTCCACCAACATCTTTATGGTAAAAGGGCAAACCTTGTGGACGCATCCCGCCAACCACTTTATTTTACATGGTATCACCCGGAAGATCACTTTACAATTAGCGGAGGATTTGGGTATATCTGTAAAGCTTGAACCATTCTCCCCGTCACATCTGGCCGAAGCGGATGAAGTATTTTTGACCAGTACGACCATGGAAGTTTGCCCGATTGTGCAAATTGACGGAAAAGCAGTCGGAAATGGCAAACCCGGACCAATCACCCGCCAGTTGCAGAAAGCATTTGAAAAAGAGATTGAACGCGTTTGCCAATGAAAAAGGAGACCGTTAACTTTCACGGTCTCCTTTTTCGTCTTGCTGCTCTGTTTTATTTTCGACCAACCGGAATCCTTCAGCATCCCGCAAAGTAATATCCTTGATCATGACGGGTGTATCATTCGTATAGGTCAACGCAACCGAATTAGAATCATAAGTCAAGTTTACCGACAATTGATTAAAGTTGGACGTGATTGAAACTTGGAGTGGTTCTCCATCCTCAATGGACTTCCAGGGCACTTCCTGCTCTGCAACCTTTTGCGGCTGATCACCGATTTTATAGAGAGCGAATTTGTTCGTCTTCTTGTCCCAGACGAGGCGGAAGTGACTGTTATCCACGGCTTCGATTTCCACACTGTACGAACCTTTCTCCTGCGGCGGAACAAACAGGAACGAAGAAGAAGCGGATGCATCCAACCGTACTTGCGACAGCGGATAAACCCCCAGCTGGTTGCGGCCTTGCGAATCCACATCCAGAAGTGCCTGGCCAAAATCGATTCGCCAGGGCTGTTGGTTCATCCACATCTGTTCAAACATGTTCTGATTTGTCACTTGGTTCACATCCGGATAAAAGAACTTGACCCCGTTGCCACCGCGGAAGTGAAGCGTATAATCCCCGCTCAGCCGGGTCACGCCAACAGCCATCCATTTTTTCGATTTTCCTTCTTCTTCAATCGAAAGGCGAATCGGTTCATTAGGGAAATAATAAAGTTCAAAATTATATTTTTTGCCAGCCTCAACGCGGTACTGGTCACCGGAATCGCCGATCGGAATATACTGTCCTTTCATGATGTCATATAACTTGATTTTCCCTTCTTTATCTACGGCGAGCCCCAAAATATCGGATTTGTCGGGGGTTTCCAAATAACCTGTAAACCCGTTGAGCTGATTGAGAATAAATGAACCCTGAATGGCACTGTTCGGTTTGATCGGATACGGGTACTTAAAAGAGTTATTTTGATCATTGAAAGTAATCGACTGGAACAGTTGGCCATTCCCCGCTCCATTTTGTTTATCGTCCTGGGTGATCGGAGCAAACATATTCGCCAGCGTGCTGTCCTTCGCATCGCTGTAGCCGGCGTACCACTTCGTCACCGTCAGTGAGACCAGCACCAGCGCTGCTGCAGCAACTACAACCGTCGTCACCACTTTTTTCTTTCGGCTTCTTCTTGCCCTTCGGCTCAAATGGCTGCCTTCAGCCGAATTTACATGGCGCTCAACCTGAACCGAAAAATCTTCCAGCCCATTCTTTCGATCCAGGGCAAACATGGCAAGCTTGACAATTTTCGGCGGAATTTTTTTCGCTTCCAGTTGACGTTCAGATTGCTTCAGCCCCCCCATTGGTGCATGTCCCGTCAGGAGGTAAAAGAGCAATTCGCGCCATTTTTCATCATGACCGCTTTTTCCCGGCTCTTTCATATAATAAAACAAGATCAGCGGTTTCTGACCATTCAACAAAATATTCTTCGGATCAAGGGTAGCGCTGAGCGAAACCGGTAAACGATCCAAATCGCGCAATGTTTTCAAGCATTTGCTAACGACGCGAACAGCTGCTTCCGGATCCATTGCCCGTTCTTTGTTCACAATTAAAGGCAAGGGGTCTCCTGAAAAAGGAGGATGGACTAAAATGAGTTGTTCATCTTCTTCCATCACGTCTAAAATCGGGGCCAGATGGGGGTGCTGCATCCTGCGAAAAACATCCTTGTACCCGGAAGGCAAAGGACGGCGGGTTACTTTGATCGACTGAAGAAAGACTTGCGCCCCATCGGGAGATTTCGCCTGCAGAAGCTGTCCGGAAAAGAAATTGATTACATCTTCTACCTGAAACCTCTCATAATAACGACGCCTCGTGTGTAGTTCTTGTTTCAACGGCGTTTCCCCTAACCTTATATGGAATAAGTATAAAATAAAAAGAAAATAATATCATCACAACAAATTATGCTATCATAAGCGCTTGAAAAATCAAGTGCGATTTAAATAAATCAATTATAATTAGATATTTATATAATATTTAACACCTAAAGACGATTTGTTGATAAAATGCCCCTTCCCAATAAAATAGGACTCTTAAAAATTCAGAAAATACCCTACGTTCCCTATATTAAACGCTAAGTCTGTATAAATCAATCCATATTTAATAAAACACAGTCAAGCCAAACCCGCAACCGGCCCGGTCTCCTGTCGTTCCCCCATCAGCGGCGCAAATTCCACGCTTCTGTGCCATACCGCTCCCTGACGAGAGAATGTACCAATTCGATCTCTTCATCGATGAGACTCCCTTGCTCCAACTTTACGTTCATCCCTTCCTGAAATCCTTCATAAAAGGCGGTGATCACTTCATCGATTGTGACCGGTTGTGTCCGCAGCCGGTTAATGGCAACCGCTTTTTCACAAAATGCCGCTTTCAGCCGTTCCCTGACCCGCTCAGAAGGAAATTCCAAAACAGCAAATAAGGTTTCTTCATCAAAATCCAACAAGATGGAGCCATGTTGCAAAATAACACCGCGTTGACGGATCTGTGCACTCCCTGCCGCTTTTTTCCCCTCGATTACCAGCTCATAATCGGAAGGCGAATCAAAACATGCCGCCGACAAGTGGTCTTTGTGCGTGCGCACCGGCGGGGACAGACGGGCGTTTAATCCCAATCGGCGAAATCCTTGCAACAATCCCTGACTGATCACCCGATACGACTCACTCACCGTTTTCGGCATGAGCGGATGGTCTTCCGAAATGATGACACTGTATGTTAATTCCTGATCATGCAGCACCGCTCTGCCACCGGTCATGCGCCGGACAAACCCGAGTCCGCGTCTTTCCAATTCATCCAGCCGGATTTCTTTTCTCCCTTTTTGAAAATACCCGATTGACAGCGTGGCAGGATTCCAACCATAAAAACGGACAGTGGGAGGCACTTTTCCTTCTCTGTGCAGATGCATGACCGCTTCATCGATGGCCATGTTTTCGGCACCGGAATATCGCTGATAAGGCAGAAAGCGCCATGTTTCCATTTTCACCCACTCCTTTTTCCCAAAACTCCCTTTCTCCCTGTATTATCATTGAAAATCCCGCCGGTTGCAAAACAAAAATATCAATGCCCCATCTGACTCTGCATTCCCTCATGGGTCAGCGGATACAGTTTTCCATCCAGGGCAAAAGAGATTCGCCCCGTCTCCTCGGACACGACAAGGACAAATGCATCCGTTTTTTCCGTCAGTCCCAATGCAGCACGATGACGGGTGCCGATCTTCATCTTATGACCGGAGGTCTTTTGGGAAAGAGGCAAAACATTGGCAGCAGACAAGATAAAATCTTCTTTTACCACAACTGCACCATCATGCAGCGGATTCCCCGGATAGAAAATCGTTTCCAGCAAGGGAGCCGATAATTGTGCACGAATCGGAATCCCTTCCTGTATCCAGCTCTCAATCGGCTCTTCCCTTTCCACCACAATCAAAGCTCCGTGCCGCTTCTTGGACAAGCGTTGGGCAGCGATCGCCAGCGCCGGGTAACGGCAGGTGTATGGAGCCAAATAGGTTTCAAAATAATAGGACGAAGCCACCTTTTGGATATTCGCAAACTGCTCGCTTACTCTGGAAAAATCACTCAGGATACAACAGCGGTTGTGTTCCAGTTCGTCCAGCAGGCGACCGATCTCCTGCTTCATCTGCTCCAAGATGGTCTGCAATTTCTCCCTTGTAACCATTGACAATTCTTGCAAATAGGAATCCATGTTCTCAACCCCAACCTTCACATTCTGTCTCATCTTTAATGTGTGACGGGAGAAATTTTTTATCCTGCCGGAAATAATGGCAGAGAAGACAAGCCGGCTCATCAACCAGCCCACTTGATTAAACCGCATCGAAAGGTAACCGCATGATCGCACAGGTCCGGAAAAGGAGTCCCATCAGCCCGATATCCGTATTGGTCAAATGAAGTTCTTGCATCTCAGCGGAGCGGCAATCGGCAAGATCGCAACAACTCAGAACAAAAAAGCCGCACCTGTCAAGGCACGGCTTTTAATCAACCATTATTTTTCAAAACGAATGATGTTCGAATCTCCGGCTTTAACCTCTTCTGACTCCAGTTTTACCGTCGTTCCCGCCGGCAAATTGGTAAAGACTACAGGCGTAATCGTGGAAGTTGCTTTTTCCTTGATGAAGCTCAGATCAAATTCGAGCAGTTTTTGCCCTTTTTTCACTTGATCTCCTTCGCTGACAAACGTTTCAAATCCGTTTCCTTCCAGGTTGACTGTATCGATGCCCACATGGATCAGCAGTTCCTGCCCCGTCGTGGAACGAATGCCGATTGCGTGCTTCGTCGGGAAGAGGTTCACAATCTCTCCGTCAACAGGAGCGACAACAATTCCTTCTGACGGTTCAATGGCAAATCCGTCTCCCATCATTTTTTGCGAGAACACTTGATCAGGCACTTCGGAAATCGGAAGCAACTTCCCGGTCAAAGGAGCGGAGAACGCTTTGCCGTCAAACACCGCGTCACCTGTTTCCACCGTTTTCGGCGCCTCTTTTTCCGGCTCCTGTTTTGCAGCAGTCACCTTTTTGCCCATCATGATCTGTTTCATTTGTTCTTTGATCAGATCGGATTTCGGCCCAAAGATCACTTGCAAGTTATTGCCCATTTCCAATACGCCGGATGCGCCGAGCTGTTTCAAACGATCTTTGTTCACTTGGTCGACATCTTTGACCGACAGGCGCAAGCGGGTAATGCATGCATCCAAATGAGTCAGGTTTTCTTTGCCGCCAAGGGCTTCCAACACGTTTGCCGCCAGATCGTCCGAAGTGGTTTCGACGGCATTCTCCTCTTCCGTTTCGTCTTCGCGGCCCGGTGTTTTCAGGTTAAACTTACGAATCGCGAAGCGGAAACCGAAATAATAGATGACGGAGAAGACCAATCCAACCGGAATAATCAGCCACGGCTTGGTGTCTTGATCCCAGAACATCGCCAGGTCGATAATTCCACCGGAGAATGTCATGCCCGCTTTCACTCCGAGAATCGCCATGACCATAAACGACAAACCGGCAAAAACACAGTGAATCGCATAAAGAACCGGTGCGACAAACAGGAACGAAAACTCGATCGGTTCGGTAATACCGGTCAGGAACGAGGTAAGCGCAGCTGACAGCATAATACCGCCGACCACTTTCTTTTTCTCCGGCCGCGCCTCCTGATACATCGCCAAGGCTGCTGCCGGCAGACCGAAAATCATGAACGGGAATTTCCCGGTCATAAACGTACCGGCCGTCGGGTCACCAGCAAAGAAGCGATTGAGGTCCCCATGAACAATATGTCCATGCGCATTGTATGATCCGAATTCAAACCAGAATGGTGAATACCAGATATGATGGAGACCGAACGGAATCAAGGAACGCTCGACCAAACCGAAAATAAAGGCGGACAAGGCAACATTTTTCGTCGTAATGATATGGGAAAAGGCATCAATCCCGTGTTGGATCGGCGGCCAGATGTAGAAAAAGATCAGTCCCAACAGGAAAGAAGTAACCGCCATCACAATCGGAACAAACCGTTTCCCGCCAAAGAAGCCGAGAAAAGAAGGAAGTTCGATATTATAAAAGCGCTTATACAGCAGGGCGGCAACAATACCGATGATGATTCCCCCGAAAACGCCCATTTCCAAAGTGGGAATCCCCAATACCTCAATCGTTTGCACATGGTAATGTATAGCCATTTGTCCGAGGGCGGTATTCATCACGAGATACCCGATGACAGCAGCCAATCCGGCTGTTCCCTCTCCTTCTGCCAGACCAATGGCAACACCGATCGCAAAGATTAAGGCCAGGTTGGAGAAAACAATTTGTCCCGATTGTTCGAGGATCGGGATATGCAACTTGTTACCAAATGCGAGCAACAAACCGGCTGCCGGCAAGATCGCAACCGGGAGCATCAACGCTCTTCCGATTCGTTGCAAGACGCCAAAGATATTTTTGAACATTGCTGAACCTCCTGTGCTGTCTTATCATGCCCAACAGGATCCAAAACCTTTCACTCATGCTTCTTCTTCGAACAAAAAGGCATGAGCAAAAAAAGACAAATGGAACCGTTTGCAAAAGGAAAATCCCTTTTGAATCAAACGTCCACTTCGCCTTTTTTCACTCATGCCTGATCGAATCAGTAACACGTGAAAGGTAAAGGATCTGTTCAGTTGGGAATAATGCGTTGCAAATGCAATGTCAGATAACTGACTTCGGCAGGATGAACCGGTTTCTGCAGTGTCCGTTCCATCACTTTTGCCATTTTCCAAGCGATATTGTAACATATCGGGAATTGTTTGCGCAACATGTCTGCAAAACCATCCGGCTCAGAAATTTCTTCCTGGCGGATTGTGCGTTCAATCGCATACCGAAGATGCGTAATCAGCCGCATGTATGAAATGCTTTTGCGATCGATTTTCAAACCGGTGACCGCCTCGACGAGCTGGATCAATTTCATGATGAGTTCGGAATGTTGACGAATCTCCGTCAGATGGCGCTGTGTCAGCGCACTGTGGATATGCATGGCGATAAATCCGGCTTCGCTTTCGGGCAACTGGATCCCCTTTTTTTCATTAATCATTGCCACAATTTCTTCTGCCACTGCATACTCTCTTTCATAAAGCGCTCTCGTTTCGATCAGGAAAGGATTATTAAACTCCAGCCCTTGCTCCAAGCGTTTGATCGCAAAGCTGATATGATCGGTCAAAGCTACATGAATATGTTCATTCAGCGGAACATCAAACCGCTTTTGAATATGGTAAATAATATCATTCATCAGTTCCACGAGCGATTCGTCCACTTGCGAGAGCAACTGCCGATACTGCTCCTGCTCCTTTTTATTCTCCAATACAAAAAACTTTTCGACCGCGGGCTCGGAAATCAGTTCTCCTGCTTTCTTCTTGAAACCGATTCCTTTTCCGATCAAAACAACTTCCCCATAGGATGGATGCTCAGCGATGACTACATTGTTATTCAGTATTTTTTTTATGGTAAATGTCCGGTTCATCTCAAATATCAACCTCCTTGCCCCCGTTCGTTTTACAGAAACAGCAAAACCGATCACAGTATACAAAATTCCACTCGTTTTTTCTACATCGTCCCCTGCAAATCGATTCCAAAAAATGAACAGCCCCATCCCTGATCGGAACGGGGCGACTTATCAGAGAAACCGAAAATTCGCCATCCATAAACCGCCATCCATGGTAACGCACTCGCCATTGATATATTCCGCTTCCGCTGACAGCAGAAACTTCGCCAATGCCGCGATCTCCTCCGGGCGGCCATAACGCTTCAGCGGAACCATATTGGCGACCTTTTTCGCCATTTTTTCATTGGCGACCAGTTTTGCCGCCCCGCCTGTTTCTTCAATCGGTCCGGGTGCAATGCAATTGACTCGGATGCCGTATTTGTCCCCCCATTCAACGGCCAGTGTCCGGCTCATCGCCAGTACACCAGCTTTGGCCGCAGCGGAATGAACCACACCCGGCGCCCCTGTCCAGGCATAGGTGGCCACGATATTGAGGATCGATCCTTTCCGTTTTTTCTCAATCCATTCTTTGGCCACGGCCTGTGAGCAATACCAGGTTCCGTTTAAAACGATGTTAATCACCGAATGCCAACCATTATACGTTAAATCTTCCGCCGGCACAACAAAATTGCCTGCCGCATTGTTGACGAGATGATCGATTCCGCCAAACTGTTCCACCGTCTTTTGAACCATCGCCTTGACCTGATCAACTTCGCGGACATCCATTTGAAAAGGAAATACTTTGCCCGGCAATTCCTCCAATTCCACTTTGGCCGCTTCAAGCCGATCTGCATTGCGTCCGGTGATGACCACATTGGCCCCTTCCTGGCACAACCGCCTGGCAATCGCTTTTCCAATGCCGCTCGACCCGCCTGTCACAATCACTGTTTGTCCTTGCAATGATATGCTCCCTCTCTTTTTTTGATTTTAGTGTTTCCTCAAAAAATTATCTCTTAAAATAGGATTCTGTCAATAAATATATAAAAACTTCGCAACAAAAAATCCTTTACTTCTTTTCGGCTGAAAGATGGGGGTTCAACGCTAAAACCAGATACCAATCACACCGGACAAAAAAATGACCAGAGCCGGACGCCAATAAACTGACCGCATGGAGATGGAACTCCCCTTCAAAGTCCGTCGTACAGCATCTGACCGGTCGTGATCCGACGTATTCCATCGTAAGCCAATCCAGGGAACGGAAATCATCCCCAGCGCCGCCACGCAAACGTGAAACAGATCAAAAAAGCGGACAAGGATGCATCCCTTGCCCGCCATTCCTATTCTGGGAAAGTTGTTGCTGGCCGGGTTTCCAGTCAGTAACTCACGATGGTTTTTACTCGCTTTTTTCCCAGCGCAAGATCGGTTTGCGCGCCGCCGTCACTTCGTCCAAACGTTTGATTACGGTATGATGGGGCGCATCCTGCACGATTTCCGGATTTTCTTCCGCTTCTTTGGCAATTTGAATCATCGCGTCGATAAAGCTGTCGAGCGTCTCCTTGCTTTCCGTTTCCGTCGGCTCAATCATCAGGCATTCATCGACGATGAGCGGGAAATAGATGGTCGGTGGATGGAAGCCGAAGTCGAGCAGGCGTTTGGCGATGTCCAGCGTACGCACGCCCTGTTGTTTCTGACGTTTGCCGGACAGGACAAATTCGTGTTTGCAATGCTGTTTGTACGGCAGTTCATAATACGGCTCCAACCGGCGCATCATGTAGTTGGCATTTAACACCGCATTTTCGGAAACCAGGCGCAGACCTTCCGGTCCCATCGTCCGAATATAAGCATAGGCGCGAACCAAAATGCCGAAGTTTCCGTAAAACCCTTTGACCCGGCCGATGGAATTGGGAATGTCATGATCGAGATAATAACGGCCGGATGCATCTTTTGCCACCATCGGCGCAGGCAGGAACGGCACAAGCTCCTTTTTCACTCCAACCGGTCCGGCTCCGGGTCCGCCGCCGCCATGGGGAGTAGTAAAGGTTTTGTGCAGATTCAGATGAACCACATCAAAGCCCATGTCTCCCGGACGGGCAATTCCCAGAATGGCGTTGGCATTGGCTCCGTCATAATAGAGAAGACCGCCCGCTTCGTGCACGAGATCGGCAATCACTCTGATCTCTTCTTCAAACAGCCCCAGCGTGTTCGGGTTGGTCAGCATCAGGGCGGCGGTATCGTCTCCGAGCATCTGCTTCAAGGCCTCCACATCGACCAATCCCTTCTCATTGGAGGGAATGGTGATCGTCTTGAATCCGGCAACGGTGGCGCTGGCCGGGTTTGTCCCGTGTGCGGAATCCGGCACAATCACTTTGTCCCGCCCGGTTTGCCCTTTGGCTTCATGATAAGCGCGGATCATCATCAATCCGGTCCACTCGCCTTGCGCGCCGGCCGCTGATTGAAGCGTCACCTGATCCATTCCGGTGATTTCTGCCAAATACTGCTGCAATTCATATAAAAGCTCCAAAGCCCCTTGTACGGTTTCTTCGGGCTGATAGGGATGGATTTTGGCAAATCCGGGCAATCGAGCCACATCTTCATGCACTTTGGGGTTGTATTTCATGGTGCAGGAACCCAGCGGATAAAAACCGTTGTCCACCCCGTGGTTACGACGGGACAATTCCGTGTAGTGCCGCATGAGATCCAGCTCGGATACCTCAGGGAGTTCGGCCGGTTTTTCGCGAAGATATTCCTCCGGCAAAACGTCCGTTTCCGGCACATCGGATTCGGGCAAGCTGTAAGCGGTGCGACCTGGTTTGCTCATCTCAAAAATGAGTTCTTTTTCCTTGTTATTCATGACAACAGCCCCTCCAAACTCTCAGCCAACTGATCGATTTCTTCTTTGGTCCGAACTTCGGTGACGGCAACGAGCATGTGATTGTCCAGTTCAGGATAGAAGCGGCCGAGATCAAAACCGCCGATGATTCCTTTCTTCAATAATTCCTGATTGATTTCTCCGACCGGACGCCGCAGCCGGATGACAAATTCATTGAAGAAATGCCCGGAGAAAGCAAGCTCAATCCCGTTAATTTCGCTCAGGCGTTTGCTGGCATAATGCGCTTTTTGGAGATTGAGGCGGGCCACATCCTGAATTCCCTGCTTGCCGAGCGCGGACATGTATACAGATGCCGCCAGGGCCAGAAGTGCCTGGTTGGAGCAAATGTTTGAAGTCGCTTTGTCGCGGCGGATATGCTGTTCACGCGCCTGCAATGTGAGCACAAATCCGCGTGTGCCGTTTTCGTCAACGGTCTGGCCGACGATTCTTCCCGGCACGCGGCGCATCAATGCTTTTTTGGTGGCCAGATAACCGCAATGCGGACCGCCATAAGAGGCGGGAATTCCAAACGGCTGCGCATCCCCGACCACGATATCGGCACCGTATTCGCCCGGCGGTTTCAACAGCCCCAGCGACAGCGGATTGCTGCTGACCACCAGCAGCCCTTTATGGGCATGGGCAATTTTCTCGATTTCCGCCAAATTTTCAAGATTGCCCAAAAAGTTGGGGGACTGGACAATCACTGCTGCTGTCTCTTCATCTGCCAGCTCTTTTAACTGATTCAGATCCGTCACCCCGTCGGCCAGGGGAACTTCCACGATTTGATACCCCTGCCCTTTTGCGCTTGTTTTCAAAATTTGCCGCGCTTCGGGATGAACGGCACGGGAGATGACAATCTTCTGCTTGCGTGTCACGCCGGCGGCCATCGCAGCGGCTTCCGCCAGTGCTGTCGGCCCGTCATACATGGACGAGTTGGCCACATCCATCCCTGTCAATTCGCAAATCATCGTTTGGAACTCGAAAATCGCCTGCAATTCACCCTGGCTGATTTCCGGCTGATAAGGGGTATAAGCCGTATAAAACTCCGAACGGGAAATCACGTGATTGACGACACTGGGAATATAATGTTCATAGACACCGGCACCCAAAAAGGAAATATAGTGATCAAAGGATGCATTTTTCTCGGCGAGGCGGCTCATATGCTTGACAAGCGTCATCTCTGACATCGGTTCGGGCAACTTGAGCTTCCCCCGGTAACGAACACTTTCCGGTATTTCCGCAAACAGTTCCTCGACCGATTCCACGCCGATGGTACGAAGCATTTCCTGTTTATCCTGTTCAGTTGCGGGCAAGTAACGAAATTTCATGCAAGTTCATCCTCCTACCACCACTTCGGTTATTTGGCGCGCTTATAGAAAGGGGTTTTCACCACGATTGCTTTCAGGCGTTTGCCGCGGATTTCCACCTCAACCTCTTCACCGGGATTGGCATATTCCGCATTGATCAACGCAAGTCCCACGTTTTTCTTTAAGGTCGGTGATTGTGTTCCCGTCGTCACTTCGCCGATTTTTTCCTCACCGTGATAGACGGGATAATGGGTTCGCGGAATGCCGCGGTCGATCATTTCCAAACCGACCAGCTTGCGCGGAGCTCCTTCCGCTTTTTGCACGGCCAGCACCTCACGGCCGATAAAATCTCCTTTTTCCGGTTTTACGGCAAAACCGAGTCCCGCTTCGATCGGGGTAATCGTTTCGCTCAATTCCTGTCCGTACAGGGGGAGCCGCGCTTCAAACCGCAGTGTATCGCGCGCACCCAGGCCACACGGCAGAACTCCCGCTTCCTTTCCTGCTTCGAGAATAGCCTGCCACAGTTTAGGGGCGTCGCTTGCCGGCAAATAGATTTCAAATCCATCTTCCCCGGTGTATCCGGTACGGGATACAAGCCCTTTTACCCCGGCCAGTGCGACGTCATTTTTAAATTTAAAAAACTTGATCTCCGACAAATCCGTATCGGTCAGCTTTTGCAATACGGTCTCTGCCGACGGCCCCTGCAAAGCCAATTGGGCAATCTGATCCGAAATGTTTTCCACCGTTACATCGCCCTGACGGTGTTTCAAAATCCACTTGACATCTTTTTCGATATTGGCCGCATTGATGACCAGCCAGTACTCCTGCTCTCCGATACGGTAAACCAGCAAATCGTCCACCGTTCCCCCGTTTTCGTAACACATGATCGAGTACTGAGCATCGCCCACGTTCAATTTCGCCGCATCGTTCGTCGTCAGACGCTGGATCAGCTCGAGCGCGTCCGGTCCCTTCACCAGTACTTCCCCCATATGGGACACGTCGAACAAACCGGCGCGCGTGCGGACGGTTTCGTGTTCCTGCTTGATTCCCGAAAATTGAACCGGCATTTCCCATCCGCCAAAAGGTACCATTTTGGCTTCTTCGCAGTAAACCGAATGAAGCGGTGTCTTTTTCAGTTCTGCCATACCATTTGCACCTCACTTGTTTCCATATATAAAAAAGACAGAGAGATTCACCACCGCTGTTGGTGGGTGATTCCTCTGTCCTTATTACCAGAGAGTTTCCCTGCTGCATTAAGCAGAGTTGCCCCGTAGGTGGCTCGGCATCAAAGCGAGCGCTCTCCAGAGATGCGTCCAGCGGGCCTCCTTTTGCCTGAGAGATTCACCTCATCGGTTTGCTCCTTCGGCGCCACAAGATGTGGTCTCTCCTCCCGCCTTCAACCGCTGAACAATATCCCATTATGATATTTGTATTGTACCAGAAAATACGATCAAATACGAGAAAAATGATGATATTGTTCGTTTTTGTTCCGTATGCATTTTTTTAAACTGAGACATACTATTACGGAACTTCCATTGATCGTAAAAGAAAGGTGGAGAATCTCATGTATACACTCCCGATACGGATGGATCGAGAGTGGCTTCACCAATTCCTGAAAAGAATCGAGACAGACAGTGACTGGGCAACTTGGGAACGTTTTCAATTGGCGCTGGAAGCGGCCGAAACTGAAATGATTCCCTCGTTTGAATCTATCCAAAGTTTAAAACAAATACAAGGGTTTCGTCCACTCCCTCATCAAATCGATGTGGTGGAACGCGTGATCAATGAGATGCGCGGACGCGCGATCCTCGCAGATGAAGTGGGACTGGGCAAAACAATCGAGGCCGGTCTCATCCTGAAAGAATATCTGCTGCGCGGCCTAGTGAAACGGGCATTAATCCTTGTTCCCTCTTCGCTTGTCCTGCAGTGGACGAGGGAATTAAATCAAAAATTTCAAATTCCCGCCGTCGCCCAGAAAAAAGCCTGGATGTGGGACAAATACGAGATTATCGTCGCTTCCCTCGATACGGCCAAGAGAGAACCTCACCGCGACTATGTGCTGAATCAGCACTATGATATGGTGATCGTTGACGAAGCCCACAAATTAAAAAATCGCCGCACGAAAAACTGGCAATTCATCAATGACCTGAAAAAAAAATATTGCCTGCTTCTCACCGCCACCCCGGTGCAAAACGAAATAGAAGAGCTTTATAATCTCGTCACCCTGCTAAAACCGGGACAACTGGGGAAACAGTCCCAATTCCAAAGTGATTACGTCGCCGGCAAACGGAAAGCGAAAAATGAAGCACAGTTGCGTGAAGAAATCAGGCGCGTTCTGATTCGCAACCGCCGCCGCGACAGCAACCTTCACCTGACGCGGCGTCTGGTGCAGACGATCCCCATCGAACTCTCAGAAGAAGAACGCCTTCTTTATGAAGGCATCACCGAGTTCGTGCGCGATCGCTACCGTCGCGGAACCGACTTGAAAAGCATGCTGGCGCTGTTCGTTCTGCAAAAAGAGGTCTGCTCAAGCCGGGACGCTGTTTTTCATACTTTATTCAAGCTATTTCAAAAAGGGGAGCAGGGAAAAGAGAATCTGTCCCCGGAAGTGGCCCATCTCATTGAACTGTTACGAAAAGTGACCCGTTCCTCCAAAGTGAATGCCGCAGTGGAACTGATCAAACAGATCGCTCCGGAAAAAGTGATTTTATTTACCGAGTATCGCGCCACCCAAGAGATGCTGATCCGCGAACTGGCCAAAGCGGGAATTCATGCCGTTCCGTTTCGCGGCGGTTTTAATCGCAACAAAAAAGACTGGATGATGGAGATTTTTCAAAAACGGGCTCAGGTCATGATTGCCACGGAAGCAGGCGGGGAAGGGATTAACCTGCAATTTTGCCATCACATGATCAATTTTGACATGCCCTGGAACCCAATGCGCGTCGAACAGCGAATCGGGAGGATCCACCGCCTGGGGCAAACGAAAGATGTACACATTTACAATTTCTCCACCATCAATACGATCGAAGAACATATTATCTGGCTGTTGCATGAAAAAATCCGGCTGTTTGAATCGGTGATCGGAGAGTTGGAAACCATTCTGGAAAAAGTGGACGGAGCGTCAACCATTGAACAAAATCTGATGAAGCTGGTGTTGGAATCTGCCGACGATGACCGCATCAGGCAGGAATTGAGCAAATGGGGAGATCAATTCCATCAGAAGAAACAAGAGGTGGAAAAGCAGAAAGAAGAGGAGGAACTGCTTCTCTATGGATCAGAAGAAGGTTAGGGAATTTACGGAACGGTATCTGAAATTGAATGATTGCCACATCCTTGAATCCGGCCCAACCTATCTGCTCACGCAGCTGTCCATTCATGCCGACAAGGATTTGCTCAATCGCCCCTTTTACTGGATGTATGTGGAACGGATGAACCTGCCGCCACAGCCGGTTCGGCTCTCGTTCGTCTTTGATCCCGAGAACCATCCTGAAGAAATTCGCGGTGAACATCTTTTTTACGGCACTCCGCGCTTTGCGAAGATTCTCCAATCCGCGCAAAAGCACGGCAAATTTGTGCGGTTGTATGAGGAACCGCGATATGAACCGGCTTATACCGATTTGACCAAACCCTACAGCCCATGGCTCGCCGTCAACTATAAGGTTTCTTATGTTTGTGATCAAAAACGGGACCGGCTCTGCTCTCTGGGAATCAATTTGAATGACGGAACCATCCGGGAAGGCTTTTATGAGGTGATCAAAGACCGGCGCTGGTCGAACAGACTCCCCGCCAAACGCTATACGGTTGAACCGCGACTGCAGATGGTTGAGGCGGTCGGTGAACTGGAATATTATCTGGAGGAAACGATCCGGTGCGAAGACCTGACCTGGGCGGAAGAAGCTGAAAAACGGCTGCAATCCGAGCTTGAGCGGCTGGACGTTTTTTACCCTGATGAACCTTCCATGCCGGATGAAATCCAGAAAGAGAAGAAACGACGTCGGGAAGAAATCGTCTGGCAGTTTCATCCCCGGGTTGAAATCAGCGTAATCAATGCGGGACTCTTTTATGTCGACACCCCGCAGCAAAACCTCACGAATCAAAAAGTCTGGTTATAACGAATAAAAAAACGGCTTGCCAGAGCCGCTCAGATTGTTGACAACATTCCCGAACAGGTTTCGTCCGGTTCGGGTGCTTCCCCCTTGAGAATTGCACCCTCCACGCCGATAGAAAAACAACCCAAACAGCTTGCCTGCAGCCGCGTTTTCTTTATTCATATTTACCCCAGAGCGCGTTCATAATTGTTTGGCACAATCAAAACATCCATCTCCAAGGCCTTCAACACCTGCTTGATCTTTTCCATGCTGGCTCCGCCATACTCATTCCGCTCATCCCGCGAAACCTGCGGCGGCGTGACCCCCAGGCGCTTGGCCAGTTCCGCCTGTGACAATCCCTTGTAGATCCGAAAAGCGATCAGCTTGCGCCCGATATTGTCAAAGGTGCAAGTCATATCGAAATCGCCCGCCTTATGCCGTTCGTATTCCCTGATCTCCTGTTTCAGCCGTTCGCCAAAAAAGCGGGACGGGGCCAACCCTCTTTCGATCTGTTCCTCGCTCAACCCCATCTGTTCCAATTCCCGCCTCTGTTCTTCCAACAGCCGCTCCTGTTCGCGAATCCTCTCCAAACTACGCTTGTATTCCATTTCCGTCTTAATCACAGTCTTCATCCTTTCACCAATTTTACAATGCCCTTTTCAATTCCAAAATCCCTGTCCTTGCGAAAAAACTCGTCAAACTTCATGTTTTTCCCCTCTTCATTGGTAATCCCGGAATATACCCCCGTACAGTGCGGAAACAGTTCCACCCGGTAGCGATACCACATCTCCAGTTGCAAGTTGCCGTATTCATCAAACCGGTGGCGATTCCATCCCCAGCATTTGTAAGGATCAAGCTGGTTTAACTTTGCGAGCAGCGTTCCGTCAAAAATTTCCTGTTCATTTCGCGGGACAAAATAACCGTCAATGTCTTCCGGCTGATACTTATCCGTGACAAAGGAACCGTCAATGTAAATCTCTTCAATTCCGCATGCCCACAGCTGACGGACACAAAACTCCAAATTATCAACCAGCCGGTTTCGCCAATATGCATCCCATGGCAAAAGCGAATTTTCTTCCCCTTTCACCAGAATCGATTGCCGGAGCTTGTCGAATGTCATAACATAATCCCCTGGATCCAATAACCCGTATTCATTAAACCTCATCCGTAAGGGTATCCTCCTGTTGTCTATCTTATTCATGAATCAAGGAAAACTCTCCTGCACACCTTTACTTATATGTTAACATACCGGACAAATAAAAGGGACTTTTTGCTGAAAACGCCGCCAGTTTCTCAAGCCGGAATGAAAGCGATATTCGGACGGGAGAGGGCTCACCGCTCTCTCAAATCCGAAATAAAAAACGATTGGCAAGCACCCCCTTTTTTAACCTTTTCCTGAATCGCTCTCGGAAAAGTAATCTCCACTTGGGCTGTGCAAACCAATCGCTATCTTCAACGTTCCAGGAGTTTGGCCAGAAATTGCCGGGTCCGCTGTTCCCGCGGAGAGGTAAACACTTCTTCCGGCCTGCCCATCTCCACAATTTTCCCGTGATCCATAAAGACGACAAGATCGGCGACATCACGTGCAAAGGACATCTCATGCGTCACAATCACCATCGTCTGTTTCTCCTTGGCCAGTTCTTTCATCGTCTTCAACACTTCGCCCACCAATTCGGGATCAAGCGCAGAGGTAGGCTCATCAAAAAGCAACACTTCCGGCTCCATCGCCAGAGCGCGGGCAATGGCCACACGTTGCTGCTGGCCGCCGGAAAGCTGTCCCGGAAATACATCTTTTTTCTCTGCCAATCCCACTTTTTCCAAAAGTCGTTCCGCCTTTTTGCGGGCTTCGGCCTTGTCCTCCCCTTTTACAACAACCGGGCCTTCCACCACGTTTTCCAAAACGGTACGGTGTGGAAAGAGGTTAAAACTTTGAAACACCATTCCCGTTTTGGCGCGCAGTTTTTTAATCTCTTTCGGCGATACTTTTCCGCCGGCAATCGAGATCGTTTCCCCGCCGATGGAGAGTTCACCCTGATCGGGAATCTCAAGCAGATTGAGGCAGCGCAAGAAGGTCGACTTCCCCGAACCGCTGGGCCCGATGATGCAGACCACTGAACCTTTTTCGATCTCCAGGTCAATCCCGGTCAAAACTTGAAGGTTGCCAAATGATTTTTGCAGATTCTTCACTTGAATCATCGCCGTACCTCCCTTCTATCCCGCATATCGGCCATAACGTTTTTCCAATTTTTGCTGTGCATAATTTAACACCGTGCAGACGATCCAATAATAGACGGCGACGAGAATATAAGGCGTCATATAATCAAATTCCCGTCCACCCACGATTTTGGCGCGATAAAACATCTCGTTCACTGTAATCATCGCCAACAGCGAGGTATCTTTCACCAGGCTCAAAAAACTGTTCATCAACGAGGGCAAGGCGACGCGTGCCGCTTGCGGAATAATGACGCGGCGCATCGTCTGCCAATAGGTCATGTTCAGCGAAGCAGCCGCTTCCCACTGCCCTTTGGGAATGGAAGCAAGCGAACCGCGAATCGTTTCGGCCGCATAAGCCCCCACGTTCACAGAAAGGCCAATCAGCCCCGCTGCTGTCGGTGTCAGGGTAACTCCGATGACCGGAAGGCCAAAATAAAGAATAAAGAGTTGAACCAACAACGGTGTTCCGCGGATGATCGAAATATAAATACGGGCAATTCCTTGCAAAATCCATCGTTTTGACATCCTGGCCATGGCGGTGAAGAGACCGATCAACAAGCCGATTGCCATCGCAGTGATGCTGATCCAAACCGTTGCCACGATGCCATTTAAAATAAACGAAGCATTTCGCTCAGCCAAATCAATATCAAACAAATTCTGCCACTGTATCGTTCCCAAAAAGTCCATGTTGGTTTCACCTAATTCAATCTTTTTTAATCGGTTTTCTTCTATTTAATAATGTTATCATCTTAAATTCAAAACATGTTCTTGTCAATAAAAATGGCGGCCACTATGGTGAATAGGGCCGCCAACATTCTTATGCACCGATTCCTTCAAAAAGCAAAACGCGTGCCGG
Organism: Thermoactinomyces sp. CICC 10521; assembly: GCF_016055135.1. NCBI lineage: Bacteria > Bacillati > Bacillota > Bacilli > Caryophanales > Thermoactinomycetaceae > Thermoactinomyces > Thermoactinomyces sp. CICC 10521. The sequence goes on from NZ_JAECVZ010000003.1 coordinate 118,224, forward strand.
TGCTGCTTCTGTATGAACCAACTTGATCGGGGCAGCAACCATAAAATAGGTTCCGGCTGGAACCTCTTTCAACCGAAGCCCTTCCATGATTAAAATATCTGCACGGAACAGGCTTTTATGCGTCGGATGACCAGGCTGGGCCCGTTCGATACCCAGCGCATCGGTTCCAACCCCTCTGACCCCTTTTTCAATTAAGTACTTGGCTCCGTCTTCGGCTAAAAACACAAATTCAAAATCAAATACATCTTCCCAGGAATTCCGCGTTTTAAAGAGAAGAAACTCGCCTTCTTTGATTTCATGTTTTTCCAAATCAGCACGAGTAATGCTTTCTTTGACATCCGTCAAGTCAAGCACCCGGCATTGCCCAACCAATCGCTCAATTGGTATGGTTGACATGGTCCCGCCTTCCGGAAGCATATGGAGCGGGGAATCGACGTGAGTTCCGCAGTGCACATCCATTTCGATGCGGGATTCGCGCGCGGTGGCCGTATCAAAGTCCTGAACGACGCGAATGCTTGGTTTCTTTGTTTCCTTATTTTTATATACGGGCATCTCCTCTGTGATCGGCATGGAAACGTCATAAATTTTCATGGTCAACTCAACTCTCCCTTTTTATCTGGTTACAACCTCATTGGCTTTGACAATCCGGGAAATATCTTTGGCGATGGCAGGCCGCCAGACATGTCCATTCGCCGCCAACAGATCATGTGCTTCTTGCGGTCCCCACGAACCGCTCCGGTAGAAAGTCAGCGGATGCCTATTTTCATCCCAGGCTCTGCGAATCGGATCGATAAACTTCCAGGCGAGCGAGACCTCCTCCCAATGCGTGAAGAATGTTTGATCACCAACAATCGCATCATAGATTAACGATTCATACGCTTCCGGCGAACCTTGCTCACAGTTGTTGCAGAATTCCATCGAAATCGGCATCACCTGGTTGTCGGAACCCGGTTTTTTGGCGTTGAGGATCAGATTGACGCCTTCCTGCGGCTGAATGCTGATGACCAACAGATTGGGGCCGAGATTGTTATCTTTGTTGAAATAGAGATTTTTAGGCATTTCCTTGAATTCAATGATGATCTGTGTCATTTTTTCCGGCATGCGTTTTCCTGTGCGGATATAAAACGGTACTCCGGCCCATCGCAAATTGTCTACGAACAACTTGCCGGCGACAAAGGTTTCCGTCATGGACCCGGGATCGACATTTTTCTCATTCCGATATGCCGGAACCGGTTTTCCATTGATTTCCCCGTCAACGTATTGGCCCCGTATCATATATTTTCCCGCCTCTTCCTCCGTATACCTGCGAAGCGAACGAAGAACCTTGATTTTTTCGTCATGAATCGCTTCGGTTTTCAGGCGGCTCGGCGGTTCCATGCAAACCATCATCAGCATTTGCAACATATGGTTTTGCACCATGTCCCGCAATGCTCCCGCATGATCATAATAACTGGCCCGATCTTCGACACCGACCGTTTCACTGGCCGTAATCTGTACGCTTTCGATGTAATGATTGTTCCAAATCGGCTCGAACAGCGAGTTGGCAAAGCGCATAACCTCAATATTTTGCACCATTTCTTTGCCGAGATAATGGTCGATCCGGTAAATCTCTTGCTCCGTAAACGTCTGCTTGATTTGTTCATTCAGTTTTTTGGCCGAGTCATAATCATGGCCAATCGGCTTCTCGATGATCAGGCGTTTCCAGCCTCCCGTTTCCGTTAAACCGGACAATCTCAGGTTGGTGGAAACAGTCGCAAACAAATCCGGGGCAAGTGATAAATAAAACAGGCGGTTCGGCGGCACTTGATATTTGTTTTCATATTCCTCGACAAGGTCCTTGATCCCCTTATATCCTTCCGGATTCGTCACATCCGCCACGGCGTAATAGAAATGCTGGATAAATTGCTGCCATTCATTTTCATCCGCCACTTTCAGGCGTCCGAACGAATCAATCGATTCCCTGACTGACTGGCGAAAGGCTTCATGATCTCGTGTGGAGCGGCCAACCCCGATCAAACGAAAGTGTTCGGGAAGGAATTTATTTTTGTATAAGCTGAACAGGGCAGGGAACAATTTCCGTTTCGCCAAATCCCCCGTCGCGCCAAATAAAACCATCGTAAACGGTTTTGCCATTGCAGACTGAGTCATTAGTTACACTCCTTCAATCATACCGACATTTCTTTGCTTAATATGCATCCAGATGCACTAGCTCATTCCAGCCATGCTCATACAATATAGTAACAAAAGGAAAGAGAAAATAGTTTATTATGGAAGAAAAATAAGATCTTGTTCTTCCTTTCCATAAGAGAGGACAACAACAAGATCTTAGTGCAATTCTATTGAGTTACATCCACACCAAACCATTTTTCTGAAATCTTCTTCAACGTACCATCTTTTTTCATACTGTCTAACGCTTGGTTAATCGCTTTCACAAGCTCAGGATTTCCTTTCGGCACCGGGAAGGCACTTTCAGAGCGTTCCATCTGTTCGCCGACCGTTTTCAAGGGCAAATTCGTCGTTTTCATCATTTCGGCCACTGCCAGGCGATCGTTCATGCTGAAATCGATGCGTCCGGCAGCCACATCTTTCATCGCGCTCATCATGTCTTCATAAGCGACGATGGTCGCCCCGGCATCTTTCGCCATTTTCCCGTAGTTACTGGTAGGCGTTTGCCCTGCTTTTTTTCCTTTGAGATCTTTTACGCTCTTGATCGAATCATTATCCTTGCGGACGACGATCTGGGCGTAAGAAACGGTATACGGCTCGGAGAAATCGAATTTTGTTTTGCGCTCCGGCTTAATGCCGACCTGGTTGGCAACCATATCGATTTTCCCCGTTTTTAAGCTGGTCAGCATACCATCCCAGGGGATTTCGACAAACTGGGCCTTCACCCCCATGCGCTTGGCCACTTCCGTGGCGACATCTACATCAAACCCCGTCAGTTTTTCCGTTTTTTCATCGTGAAAACTGAAAGGTTTATATGTCCCCTCCGTACCGATTCGGATCGTCCCGCGCTTTTTAATTTGTGTGAGCAGGTCACCATTTTGCACACTGCAACCTGTCGCAAATGAGAAAACGAGAACCAAACCGATCAGTATGGATAGCAGCGCTTTTGCTCTCTTCATCTATTTCACCCCGATTCAATCCCTAGTTAATAGGGTTATTTTTATGTTTTTGCAGTATTATTTATGGTACAGTTTGCCGGTTAATCTTGTCAATATCAAATGAATTGATTTTCATTAATCTGGAAATTTTTTCATTATCCGGCTTAAAAACCTGTCTCTGACTCACTTAGGACATGGTGTCCAACGTAGGCCCTTTTTTCCTTGATCGCTGTCATTCATCTTCTAGCATGCTCATTTTTACATTGACCATTCCCCAGTCTCAGAGGAGGGAAAACCTTTCTTCATCTCCTGCAACCGGGAAACCAAGTCAAACCGCGAGCTCCACGGCGATCAGTCTTAACTTTCCTCGCAGAATGTTTTTGGGCGATGCTGATGTCCCGATTGTGCTGCTCCAACATGACGGCAAGCTCAAATCAGGGCGCATCCGCGATGAATCTTTCCATCTTGTGGTTCTTCACCATGTACCTGACATGCAAGTCTATGGCGGAAACACACCATTCACACAGCAGGGAAACAAAGGTTTCCTCCATCCTTTTGGTGCAAAAGAAGAGAGCAAAAGGTGGTCAAGCATGCGAAAGAGGTGAAAATCAACTCACACCCTCACCTGACGCCGGCTCTCATCTCCACAGCCGAAGCCAGGTGAATATCTCGCTCGCAAAAATATAAAAAAACTACATCCAATAAGAGAATGCAGTTTAAGCAATCACATCATTGAATTGGTTCGACACCGTTCCATCCGGTGCTGGTAAAGCTCGTAGAGTGAACGCAACAATGAACTGTACCGCTGATTTACTTCCTGCAAATAGACAGGAAAAGATTCACCGCGCATGTTCAACAGGCTGAAACAGGTCAAATCCAGGTAGTAAATCAGTTCACGCAACTCGGAGTGGATTTCGACCCATTCACGGCCAATCACTTTTTCCAGGGTCCACTCCACTTTTTGCCTTACCGCCCGCGCCATGGCCAGTTCATTTTCTTTGGAGACATGATTCAACAGTTGCACACTCTCATCCAGCACGTTTAAAATCTCCCCCAACTCGTTGGAACAATTGTTCATTCCCCAAATCATGAACACACCACCCCGGAAGAAAACTTGCAAACGTTGCCGTAATAAACGAAAGATTAAGACTATGAAAGCCAGGGGACTTTCCGGGACGAAATCCCGGTTGATGCCAAGTCCCTGATCAGCTTTTGCTGCTGCCCAAAAAAACACAATATTTCTATATATTTACAATTACTATATCACCCCAGGGTCTGCCGAGCAAGAATTTAATAATCAAAGAAGTTTCGGCTTTGTCCGTACAGGCGCGCAAACATTTTCATGGCGAAAGAATCCGTCATTCCGGCGATATAGTCACAGACTATTCGCGCTCTTTCAACCTCTGTCTCCACCTGTTTCCACATGTGACGGTCGTGTTCGGTCAGGAGCCGGTCATCGTTCATAAAGGCGGAAAACAGTTTTTCAATCACATAAGCCCCGCGCCAGGCAATCGTTTGCACCCGTTGTGATTCGATCACTTCATCGGATACCCAGCGTTTGAGGCTGTCCAGAAGATCGCGCAGCTCCTTCGGCAGTTCGACACGGTATAAGAGGCGTGGCGAAGAAAAAGTATCATACGTCTTCTCCGCCCGGATCTGGGTGATGAAAGTGGAAATGACGGCAGCGATCACTTTTTTCAGCCGATACTTCAGCTGATCATGCTCCGGGTCAAGCCTGTCCAATTCGCGCCATGCCTCCATCAGTTCGGGGTATTCCAGCCGTTTTTTGAATGGATAGAGCAATTCTTTGAGGTGGTTTAAGCGAATCAGCCGCAAATTGAGCGCATCTTCGACATCATGGGTACCGTAGGCGATGTCGTCGGCCAATTCGATAATCGAACACTCCAGTGTTTTGTGCAGTGTTTGCGTGTGACGTTCCGGGTCAGGCGCAACTTTTGTCAGGTACGCTTTTTCCTCATCGGTAAATGAAGCGAGAACCCAGGCAAATGCTTCCTGATCACAGCTGAAAACACTCGCTTTTGGGGGAATGGCCTTCTTTTCGCGGTCATACTGCTTTTCGTTCACTGCTTCGTCCAACAGGATCGGGTACTTGAGGATGGAGAGCAGCAACCCGCGCGTCAAATTGAGGCCGTACTCCCCTTTCTCCCCCTCCAGCCGGGTCAAAATCCGGAAAGTATGGGCGTTTCCTTCAAATCCGCCAAAAGCGCGCATGCATTGATTCAACGCCACCTCTCCCCGATGCCCGAAGGGTGGATGCCCCAGATCATGGGCCAGAGCAGCCGCTTCCACCAATGAGCCGTCAAGAAGCGCATGCTCATGAAAAAAGGGATGGTTGGTGTTAAGATGAATGGCAATCCCCCTTGCAATCTGGGCCACTTCCATTGAATGGGTAAGTCTCGTGCGGTGAATATCGCCCGCATAGCCGCCGATCACTTGTGTCTTTGACTGCAACCGGCGAAAAGCGGCACTGTGAATAATCCGCCCATAATCCTTTTCAAACGGATCACGGGCGTCGCTAGCGGATCGTCCGGCAGACGGTTTTCTTCGTTCCGTGTCAGCCGGGCCATATAAACGATTTTGCTTGGGACGATATATGATCATTTTGCTCCACCTCTAACCCCATTGTACCGGAATTTGGATACGACAACAAAAACGTTCACACCTTGCGTCAAGGTAAGTGATGTCCCCGCCGGCAATACAAAAACGCCGAACGCGCTTATTTCGGGTCAAGCAGTTCGGCGTTTTGGTTTAACAAAGCAGCCTTTCGATTTTTATTCCCTTCATACAGACCGAAATCAGTCACTAAACAGCAGATTTCATCTTTCTCATCATAACCCCAATACGATACATAATATCCATCACCTAATCCGCTTGAAAAAATTACAATGTTACCTAACGGGTCTATTTTTAGATTGGCCCAATCTCTGGTATCCACGTAATTTTTCTCCATTTCCTCTATTATGAAATCATCGTATTCAGGATTTTCATCCAATATACTTTTGTATTTTTTGTAAATTCCATCATCCATAAAACAGCCAACACCACAGTCAACAGGGTAGCCAAAAGCCTCACCCTCTTCCAATTCACTTAAATCCTGACCTTCCTTCAAAGCCATTTCCCAGCGTACTGCCTGACTTTCTTTAAACCTGATCATCGCCGCACCAATGCGTTCGTCGTCATCATCGAGATAATGAACAACGTTTAATACTACTGGATACTCTCCCGGATTTACTTTATTTATAAACGGTTCGGTACTTTCGTAAACGAAAGGATCACATGCGACAATTTGGCCAGAAGGTAAACTTATATTACCAGCATAAATATTTCTTGTAACCGCTTCTCCATTATATGTCTTGAACTTTACATTTCCCCGGTAAAAATGGTGAAAATCAGGAACTTTGATGTTCATCAAACTGAACCCTTTCCAATTAGAAAAATTTACTTTGATACATTGGGATCACCTTAAAATGCTTCACTGTTCCGATACTGTAAAAAGCGGCCGTTTTGCAAAATCATTTTTACCTTGCTTCATTTAGCGTTAATTCATCTTATGACGGGAAGACCCCAACTCATCATTCAATTGAAAAGTTACTCTAAAATCAATATCCAGCTTTTCACGCACTCATCAGGCAGAACCGTACCTAACTTCATCCCGATTTCTTGCAAAATCTTTTTATCAAACTCCCATTCATCGTTCAGAAAATGACCTCCGTATTTTAAATGACAAATCTCACCAAGCACAGTCAAAGTTTCAATAAAACCTTCAAGATCAGGCGCAATTTTTCTTAAATTTACACTCCTTTGTCCATGCCACGTATGGTAAATCTTTTCCGTTTTCTGCTCAAAAATGAAAGGGTCTGACCCTTTATCGGCGATTACAATCCAATCCGGGTCCTTTTGCATATTCCGCAAATTGTGGCTGAAATTCATCTGTAAATCGACCAACTCTTCCGGTTCATACAATTGGATAGGATTCCCGCCAAAATCCAATTCCCCCATTCTCGGAGCAAACTTTCTATACCAAGTTACGAGTTTCTCACTAAGATGCAAGGATTTTTTAATCTCACTAATCACATGCTCATCTATTGAACCGACTGTAAAACCACACTTTGTCATGACTTTGTGCCATTTACGCAAAACCGGTTCCATTCCTCATCCCCGCTCGACGATCATATTTTTAATTATTGCATTCAGCCCGCTTCGTCAATCAGATGCAAAAGTAACATCTGGCCTTTTAACCTTTTTTCAGTAGCTCAAGAAACTCCCCAAAGGAATCACAAATCGGGAAAAGTCCTTTCTCTTTGTCAATGGCCGCTTCTTCATGATCCCATAAAACAATTTTCGGCTCTTCTTTTTCATTGCGGTAGTCAAAGCAAAGACAATCTCCAGATGCTTCGTATACAAAAGGATAAACATGATCGACTAATCGATCTTTTATATATTCATAAATCAGTAGGATATAAAGATCGTGTTCCGCATCGGGATTGAACGAAGCAAAGTCGGTCAATACAATATCTCGAACACCTGGTAGGTAAAGAACATCGGGAGATACTGTAATAGGATGATACTTTAAAATAATATCATTATATTCGCTAGGAAATCGGATTCCTAATTGTTTCTCAACTTTTCTAATGTCATCTAACTGAATCTCTCCATGAGAATATTCCCATTCCAATTGCTTACTCAATTTTTTCACCTACTTAATCTATAAAATCAGGATAACGATCGTCTCCAACTCTTCCACTTGTCCGTGCGACGTTGCCTCCTCCCATATATCTCTTCCCCCACATGCCCGATTTGGCGATGTAAGGAAGTTGAAACTACATTTAAACTGCATTAGATTTTGTCCTTGATGTATTTCAACAAGATCCCTGAGCCTTGCTTTATAAGTCAGGACCACCCGCAAGGTACTCCCAAGAATGATCTTGACACCGTGATCCATTCTCATAAAAATACCTGATTGCTTCGACTGCCTTATCTTGTGTAACACACCATTTGGCAGGATACAGTTCACTGGTTTGTATCGTCAACTCATAATATTCTTCTTCACTTTCAGCGGGATCAATCAGACTGCAATTCACTTCTCCGTCTTCTGAAACATAATTCACAATATATCTTTTTTCCCCTTTAATTAAATTACCGCCTCCACAATACAGCGTCCCTGCATCAACCAATTCCAACGTGAAATTTGTCGCTTCTTTTCCATCCAAACTACAAATGCATTGACAGATCCTTTTCCAACTCGGGTTTTCTTCCTCAGGAATTTCATGATCTTCAGTAAGTAAAATCCATTCCATTCTCATTTCACCTTATTCATTTCTTACTGCTGGGGGATTCCGCGTGAATGGGGGAAATTCTCGCAAAACCAAAGTGGTAAAATGCTCGTAAAGATGATTGCATCAACGCGGAGAAGGGCACCGGCCGGCGCGTAAAATCTTCGATCCGACCGATGCCCCATCATGTGCAATCGCCTCCTGTTTCAATCATAACAGGCTGAAAAAACAAAAACAAGAACATTCGTTCCCGAATCTTCCTTTCAATTGCTCCGCCAGTGTTCCGCCCGGTTCCGGACAAGCTCAATCCATTCTTTTACGGCCGGAGAAAGCCATTTCTTCTTGTGATAGGCCATTTTCGTAAACACACCGCAAGTTTCATCCCGCCAGTTCAGTCTCGACAATCGTCCTTCCTGCAACTCTTTCCTCACTGTGATCATCGGCAAAAAAGCCAAACCCAGACCGACCTGTACGCAATTTTTGATCGCTTCGATACTCCAGAATTCTTCCCCCTGGGTTGTGTTAATCCCGTTGCGCATCAAATATTGCTCAAACAAAGTTCGGTAGCTGCACCCTTTTTCTGTTTGCAGAATAATTTCATTCTGAATATCCTTCGGCTTCACTTCTTCTGCCCTTGCCAACGGATGATCCGGGGCCGCCACAAGTGCCATCTCTTCAAATACCAGCGTCTCGACCGCAAGATCTTCCTCTTCCTCATGTTCCGCTTCCAGCAAAAATGCGAGATCCAGTTCGCCCCGTCGCAAAAGGTTTCGCATCTCCGTGCACAATCCGGGATTGATGATTAACTTCACCTTCGGAAATCTCTGTTTGTATTCCTGGAGCAACGCCGGCAGCCGAAAAGCGGCTAACGATTCCGGTGTCCCAATTGTCAGCGTTCCCGCCGGTTCCGTCTGGGCACGGATCTCCGCCAAAGCTTCATCATGGATGTTCAATAACCGGACGGCATAATGCAAAAGTTTTTCGCCCGCCGCCGTCAAAACGAGCTTTTTGCCCAGGCGGTCAAATAAAGGGATTCCCAGCTCTTCTTCCAACGCATGGATCTGCATCGTCACACTGGATTGCGCATAGCCGAGCTGTTCGGCGGCCCGGGTGATGCCCCCTGCCTCCACCACCGTTTTCAATGTTTTTAAATGACGGAACTCCAAACAATCTTCCTCCCCTTTTATATCGTTTTGATCGATCATCTCTATAGAATTTATCTATTTTACTGATAGTAACATCCTTTTTAAAATAAAAGCAACCGAACACAGGAGAGTGAAGAAATTTGAAACAACTGAAGAAAACAATCAGTTTGCCACAGATCATCGCCTTATACACGGCAGCTGTTTTGGGCTCCGGAATTCTTATCGTCCCCGGGTTATCCGCCCAGATCGCCGGCCCTTCCTGCCTGATCGCCTGGGCAGTCATGGCCGTCTTTACTTTGCCCATGGCCATTACCATGGGATGGTTATCCGCCAAATACCCTCATGCCGGCGGGGTCTCTCATTTTGTCACCCTTGCTTACGGAAAACAAGCCGGCATTTACATCGGATGGTTTTTTATCATGTCTGTCATGATCGGGGCTCCGGTTGCCGCCCTCACCGGGGCAGGCTATCTGAGTTCCGCGATGGGCTGGGGGGAAAGCGGACGAATCCTGGCAGGAGTGGCAATGGTTTTGGGAGCTTTAATTCTCAACTGCCGTGGGATGGAATTGGGAGGAAAAATACAGGTGGCGATCGTCAGCAGTATTTTAATCGTCCTGCTTCTTGCCATCTTCGGGGCAGTCCCTTTTGTGCAGGCATCGAATTTTAGCCCGTTTTTGCCACACGGATGGATTCCCGTCGGAGTGGCGACCACCATCCTGTTCTGGTGTTTTATCGGATGGGAAGCCGTCTCGCATTTATCGGAGGAGTTTGCCAATCCGCAGCGCGATTCGATCATCGGGGTGATCTGCGCGGCAATCATTGTTGGCACCATCTACTTTTTCACCGCTTTTGTCACCGTCGGAACCGGGAGTTACACCCATGCGGATACCGCCATCTCTTTTCTCATGCGCTTTACGTTTGGGAAAAGCGGACAATTGCTGACGGCCATCTTGTGTTTTCTCATCTGCAGCGCCACCGTCATCGCCTATACGGGTGCGGCGTCGCGCTTGGCTTTTGCTTTGGCACGGGCGGGTAATGCACCTGTTTTTTTAAGCCGGTTATCCAAACGGCAGACACCGACAGGCGGACTGGCACTGATGGCTGTCGGCTTTACGCTTTCTTTCACTTTTTACTCCACGGGAGTAATCTCCTTGGCCCATCTGCTCCTGCTCCCAAATGCTTCGTTTATTCTGACTTATGCCGGGGGATGCGCTGCGGCCATCAAATTATTGAAGGATTCCAAGTGCCGGCAGCTGATCAGCTTGCTCTCCTTTCTGCTGACAGTATGCATCCTGCCATTTGTCGGTTGGGCACTGCTCTATCCGCTCTTCATCGCCTTTCTGGTCACTTTTTACCTCCTGTGGCGGAAAAAACATACCGCCCCGGTCAAACATGGGATTTTTCCGGGTGATTCTGATTCCATCCTCTAGCGCTCCCCCATCTCGGTATGGTACGATTCGATTTGGAATCAGATTACGAAAAGGGAGGTTGGGGGTCAAAGACCTCCTCACCAGAGATGTACACACCAGAAAACATACGAAATATCGCGATTATCGCTCACGTAGACCACGGTAAAACAACATTAGTCGATGCGATGTTAAAACAGAGCCGGATCTTCCGCGAAAACCAGCAAGTGGAGGAACGGATCCTGGATTCCAATGATTTGGAGCGCGAGCGGGGAATCACGATCCTGTCCAAAAACACGGCGATTCAATATAAAGGGGTCAAAATCAATATTGTTGACACTCCGGGACACGCGGACTTTGGCGGCGAAGTGGAACGAGTGATGAACATGGTGGACGGTGTCCTGCTCCTGGTTGACGCAGTGGAAGGGCCGATGCCGCAAACGAAATTCGTCCTCCGCCAAGCGCTGGAGCGCGGACATAAGGCGATCGTCGTCGTAAACAAGATCGACCGCGAAAATGCCCGCCCGGAAGAAGTGGTGAATAAAACGTTCGATCTCTTCGTCGATTTGGGCGCCACGGATGAGCAGTGCGATTTTCCGATTTTATATGCGAGCGGCTTGACCGGTGCCTCCGGCTTTGAACCGGATCAGTTGACACCGACGATGGAGCCTTTGTTTGAAACGATTCTCTCTTATCTTCCTTCGCCGGATGTGGACGATCAGGGGTATACCCAGATGCAAGCCACATTGCTGGGATACGACGAGTACAAAGGTCAGATCGTCATCGGCCGCCTGAACCGCGGCACAATCCGTCGCAATCAATCCCTGCTCCTCATCCCTGCCGAGGGTGAACCAAAAGCAGTCAAAGCCGGGCAGGTCTTCACCCACGAAGGCTTAAAAAGGGTGGAAGTCGAAGAGGCGCATGCCGGGGATATCATCGCGTTGACCGGGCTTGGCAAAGTGGGCATCGGCGACACGATCACCGATCCCGCGCACCCGGAAAGCCTGCCGCCGATCAAGGTGGAAGAACCTACGTTGCGGATGATGATCGGAATCAATACCAGCCCCTTCGCAGGGCAGGACGGAAAATTTCTCACCTCCCGTAAAATCCGGGAACGGCTGATTCGTGAATCTGAAAAAGATGTCGCCCTTCGGGTCGAAGATACGGATTCAGCCGACAATTTCCTGGTTTCCGGGCGCGGTGAGCTGCACCTTGGCATCCTGATTGAAAACATGCGGCGCGAAGGATATGAATTTCAGGTGAGCAAACCTGAAGTAATCTTTAAGGAAGTCGACGGCCAACTGATGGAGCCGGTGGAGCAGGTGGAAGTTGAAGTGAGCAGCGAGCAGCAGGGAACCGTAGTTGAACTCTTGGGGAAACGGAAAGGCCAGTTGCTGGACATGACCGTTCTGGACAGCGGCAATATCCGTTTCACCTATCAGGTGCCGTCGCGCGGATTACTCGGATTTCGACTGCAACTGCTTACCGCGACCCGGGGAGAAGCGATCATGAACACGTTATTTGCCGGATATGAACCCTATGCCGGAGAGATTGAAACACATGAATTCGGCTCGCTGATCGCCTGGGAATCAGGCACGGCCACCACTTACGCCCTGCATTCGGCCCAGGAACGCGGACAGCTGTATATTACGCCTGGAACCGAAGTATATGAAGGAATGGTCGTCGGCCAGCATATCCGGGAAAATGACCTTGAGGTAAATGTCTGCAAGAAAAAACATTTGACCAGCATTCGCAGGGCGACCGCGGAAGAAGCGCTGCGCCTCGATGCTCCGCGCCGCCTCTCCATTGATGATGCCCTTGAATTGATGAAAGACGATGAACTTTTGGAAGTAACGCCGAAAACATTCCGTCTGCGCAAAAAATATCTTTCCAAAAATGAACGAGCCCGCCACGCGAAACAAAAGAAATAAAACCTTCGCGTCCTGACCGGCACAACCCGGGTGGATAAAAGCTTTCACATAAAAAATTTCGGAGGCAAGCATCAACACTTGCCTCTTTTTTTGCATTGCTTTATGTGTTCCGCGCCCGCCATTCTTCATAAGTGAGACGCGGCAGCGAAAACGTTTCGCCGATCTTTCCGTACTCCGTTCCCGCCATCCGTCCCACCGGCCTCAGGCGATCGGTATCAATCTTGCCTTCGAAATAAAGCGAATCATCCACGTGAAACTGGACGATTTCCCCGATGATAAAATCCGCGTTCGGAGTATCTCTTCCACCCAGTTCCAATATTTGCTGCAAACGGCATTCCATTTGAATTTTCCCCTCTGCCAGACGCGGTACCTGCACAATCTTCCCCGGCAGGACATGAAAACCGATCTTTTCCGCTTCACTCACATCGGGCGGAAAATCGACTGACGTCTCATTGACCATCGATACATTATCCTCATCCACCACATGGACGACAAATTCTTTTTTCCAAGCGATATTACGGGCAGTATCTTTCCGGTCGCCGTTCGGTTTTCTCGACACACTGAACCCGATCAGAGGAGGGTCGGTGGCGATCACATTAAAAAAACTGAACGGAGCAGCATTGACGATTCCTTCCGGGGATAATGAAGTGACAAACGCGATCGGCCGGGGTAAAATGCTTCCAATCAACAGCTTGTAATTCTCTTTCTTGCTTTGTTTGCCAGGATCAATTGTACGCATAAGGCATCACCTTTTTTCATTTTCCAACCAGCTGTACATATAAGCTGAATCTTCAATATTCAATGCCGCCTTGGCCACCTTCAGGGGGCGGAATGTATCCACCATCACCGCCAGTTCCTCCGTCCTCTTTTTCCCGATGCTCCCCTCTGCTTTTCCCGGATGGGGGCCGTGGGGCAAACCGCTGGGGTGCAGCGTGATCGAACCTTCTTTTACCCCTTTGCGGCTCATGAAGTTCCCCCTCACATAATAAAGAACCTCATCGCTGTTGACATTGCTGTGATAGTAAGGGGCAGGGATCGCCAGTGGATGGTAATCGTACATCCGCGGAACGAACGAACACACGACGAAATTGGGGCCGGCAAAAGTTTGGTGAACGGGCGGGGGCTGATGGATCGAACCCGTTATCGGTTCAAAATCATGGATGTTAAACGCCCATGGATAAAGGTACCCGTCCCAGCCGACGACATCGAATGGATGGAAGGCATACGTATAGCGATGGAGTCGGTTGCGCGCCTTTACCCGCACCTCGAACTCCCCTGTCTCCCGATGCGGATGAAGGGTTTGCGGCACACGGATATCCCGCTCGCAAAACGGGCTGTGCTCCATCAATTGACCGTATTCATTTCGGTATTTTCGCGGAACGGTAATTTCACCGCTTGATTCAATCACAAAAAATCTCGTATTCTTCGTCTTCAATGAAATCCGGTAAGTGGTTCCGACCGGAATGACCAGATAATCGCCCGCCCGGTACGGAAGATCGCCAAAAATGGTCTCCAGCACGCCTTCTCCTTCATGGACAAAAATAATTTCATCGCCATCGCTGTTGCGGAAAAAATAAGACATCTCTTCGGTCGGACACACGGTGGCCAAGGCGACATCCTCATTGGCCAGCCAATGGATCCGCCCGTCAATCGGATCACCGCCCTTTCCGGCGGCAAATGTGAGGAGGTGCCGATGGCGGTTGGCTCCTTCCTCTTCCAAAGGGATTTCCCAATCACGAATCCACTCTGCTTTGCTTACGGCGGTCGGGGGGTTCATATGGTATAAAATCGACTGGATGCCGGAGAATCCTTTTGTTCCCATCACTTGTTCCCGATAGAGCGTCCCGTCTTCCTGATAAAACTGAATATGCCTTTTAGCGGGGATCTGTCCCAAGCGATGATAAAAAGGCATGCCCTTCCCCTCCATTCTAAATAACCAAAACAGATTCTCTTTGTATTTTAGCAAAATAATCATTTTTCGCGCCAATAGCTGCTTTAACGCGGAAATGCACAACTACATGACCATAAGGCCCAGTTGACAGGAAAAAGGAGAAAAAAGTCTAATTAATAGGTATCTGTCCAACCATTTTCCAAATCCTACAAAGGAGATCGAGTTTTCAATGAGGTTATTAAAAGAAGGAGTGGCTTGGTTCAGTTCTTTGTTTACCGGGATGGCAATCGCGCTCATCATCAGTATTTTTATTCTGCAACCGACCAAAGTTCTCGGCCATTCCATGGAACCGACACTCATGCCGGATCATCATATTTTTGTGTCCAAACTCCCCTGTGTCCTGCAATACCACCCTCATCACGGGGATATTGTCATCATAGATAGCCGGATTCACCATCAGCGCACCTGGGTCGACGATTTGATGGACAGTCCCCTCTACGTCTGGATCACCGGGACTTCACCCCATAATATTTGGGTGAAACGCGTGATCGGAGTCCCGCGGGATGTCATTGAAATCAAAAATAACCGGGTCTATCGCAACAACCAGTTGCTGAAGGAAAGCTATATCAAGGAAGAGATGAACAATACGCCTGACATGAAGATCACGGTTCCCGATAATTGCATCTTCGTCATGGGCGACAATCGCAATTACAGCATGGACAGCCGGGAAATCGGCTGCGTTCCGATCGATCACGTGCTCGGGGTAAAAATATTCTGATTCATGCCGGAGAATTTTTTTCTTTTTATGCAACCTGGACAACCGAAGATGAGTCTAATATAGCAAACAACTTTTCAGGCAAAAGGATGGGTCATGATTGGATAAGGATCTCGTCGTTTCCGGTTTGTCACTCTTTTTTCTCTTTTTTATCACGTGCTGCGTGATCTGGTTTACGGATCAACCGGCAATCCATTAAAGATGATGTTGAAACGACCTGCCAATTTTCAATCCAGGAGAATGCGCCATAAAAAAAGCGCCGACCTTTGGGAATCGGCGCCTTTTGTCCATGGGAGAGAGAATGTCTTGCTCTTTTATTTTGCGAAGGAAGCAGCAACGTCCTGGCCGTGTGCAATCGCTTTTTCCAAAATGGCATCGGCCTGCTCCGGAAATGCTGCCATTCCTTCAGCAATAACCGATTCAACGTCCGTAATGCCGATGAATTGCAAAACGGTGCGCAGGTAGCGGTCACTGAATTCCACTTCCCGGGCGGGACCTTCCGAGTAAACGCCGCCGCGCGCCTGAATGTGAACCGCTTTTTTTCCTTTGAGAAGCCCCACCGGGCCGTTTTCGGTGTATTTAAAGGTTTTACCGGCAATACAAATCGTGTCGATATAGGCTTTCAGCTTTGGCGGAAATAAAAAGTTCCAAAACGGAGTCACAAATACATATTTATCCGCGGACACAAATTGTTCGGTCAATTCATTGATGCGATCCACTTTTTTCTTTTCTTCGGGGGTCAAATCCGCCCCTTTTGCCAATTTTCCCCATCCGCTGAAAACTTCTTCATCAATGTAAGGAATTTCTGTTTTGTACAGATCCAATTCCACAATTTCATCTTCCGGGCGAATCTCTTTATAACGCTCCAAAAAAGCCTTGCCCACCCGCAAACTGAAAGATTCATCAACCGGTTTGGGATTCGCCGTAATATACAGGACTTTGGCCATGAAATGATCCTCCTCTGCTCAAGTTTAGTAACTAACTTTAAATACGTAAGTATAATATGATAAAGAACTGCGAAAGTCAAGAAAAACCATTGAGCCGGAGCCATTGCACCGGTTTGGAAATTCATGACACCCCAGTGTCCTGGAAAAACTATTCTGCCAATCATCCCTAGTTTGTACTGCTTCTTTCCCGATTATCCACCATTAATTTTTCGCAAACTCCACTGCGGTTCGCTTCGCCAGATGAATCGCCTGCTGCAAAATCTGGTCGTACTGTTCTTCGTTGGACGTTCCTTCGGCAATAATTGATTTCACATCCGTAATTCCCATGAAACCAAGAATCATTTTGACATAACTGTCAGCAAACTCCATCGCCTGACCCTGTCCTTGTGAAAAAATACCGCCACGGGCCTGAATATGTATCGCTTTTTTGTTGATCAACAGTCCCACCGGCCCCCGGCTTGTGTATCGAAACGTTTTTCCCGCCATGCAGACGAGATCGATATAAGCTTTAAACATCGGCGGCAGACCGAAATTCCACATCGGGGTGACAAATACATATTTATCGGCTGAAACAAACTGCTCAACCACTTCATTGATGCGGTTCAATTTTTTTCTTTCCTCCATCGTCAGCGGCACGTGCTCCACCATTTTGTTCCATCCGTTAAAAACATCATAATCCAATAAGGGGATTGATTCGCGATATAAATTTAATTCAATGATTTCATCAAGCGGATTGGTTAATTCGTATGCATTTAAAAAAGCCCGGCCTACTTGCAAACTAACAGATTCATGCTCCGGTTTGGGGTTGGCGGTTACATAGAGGACAGCTGCCATGTTTACACCTCCAGTTTTCGTCATTGTCTCAATCCAAAGCCACAACCCTGGGTTGCGGAGACCTCCTGTCATAAGAACGGCTGCCACCGCATGAAACAGAGATCGCTCATCACCTGGCTCAACCCGGGGATGAAAGCAGATCTCTCACAGGAAAAAAGCAACACCCCGATTATATCCATCTTTATAGACTGACTGCATCATATGATGATATTTTTATATTTGTCAAGAATAAAATAATTTTTATTAATAAGCATTACCACGCCACAAAAAATCCGACCCCAAGGCCGGATCACTTCAAATGTCAATTTGTCTTCCCTTCCCTTGACCGATGGCTTTGTTTCTCCTCCTTCATCAAAGTCTCAATCCACTCCGGATCATGAGGCAAAACTTCTTCTTCCTTCTTCACGGCGAGATCTTCGGGCAGCAAGAGGGTCAGCAGTTCCCTGGTGCGCTCTTCTTTCGCGATTTTTGCACATCGCTGACCGTGACGGTATTTCACCATTTGAAAAAAATGGCGAACCCGTTCCGCCCGGCCTGCTTCCGCATTTTCCCGGCAAATCCGGTTCATCTCCTGCCACAGCCGACGCCGGGCCGACTCATCAATCCTGTAATTTTCTTCTTCCGCCATCCGCTCAAACAATTGAACCAGTTCTTCCGGAGTATAATCGCGAAATTCAAACCAATGCTGAAACTTTCGAGCCAACTCGGGAACATGATTCAACCACTCCTTCAGTGGGTGCTCAGGCCCTGACAAAATCACAATCCGGTCGGCGCCTTCTTCATTGACCAATCGAATCAACCAATCAACCCATGATTGCCATTTGCCGGCAGAAACGGCATCCGCTGCCCAGGATTGCGGGTTGCGCAAATACAACACCCCTCCCTCGGTCCGGGCTGTCACTTCCCGCCTTCTCTCCTCCGCTTCCTCCGGCGGACTTTCCAGCAATTCCGCCGCATCGACGGACACCAGATGGCCTTTGCTCAAAAAATGAAGATGATTCATGGCCAACCCGTAAAACTCTGCCCATTTCCGCTTACCGATGCCCGGCGGACCGCAAAAGACGGCATGTGGCGGAGCGGGTTCCAGTTTTTCGATTCCCAGGCGCTTTCGATCGGACAAATAATCATAATATCGGATGAGATCCAGCAGCTTCCGCTTCATTTCCGTTTGTCCGATCATCCCCGCGCTCCAATTTTGCCAGAGGAGCGATAACGGATCAGGCCGACGGTCGGGGTCAGCGGAAGTCCCGTGTTCGATATCAAGAATCACCGGCCGGCTCTCCACCACATTCCAGTTGCTTTCCCTAATCTTGTCAAAACGGCACCTGTCAAAGGAACCGCGACCGTTTTCCACCACTTCGACCCCGTTGAGGCTGTCATGAATCGAACACTGAATAAACTCCGGATCCGCTGCTTTTGAAACATGTACTGCGGCGGCATTCATAAAGTCGTAAATCTCTGTATCCCGGATGGTTCCCGTCGCCTTTAACGACAGTGAAACTCCATGTCGTTGCCCGCGATAAATCCGACAACGTAGCAGATCGAGATTGGCTTCCGAGCGAATGGAAACGAGATCCCCGTTAAACCCGAACAACTCGCAATTCTCCATGATTCCCCTGCCGCCCTTTTCGCAGAAGACCGCTTCTTTGTTTCCATCATGAATTCGCGTCTGCAAGATGTGTGGGGCAGCTTCGTTCAGAATCCAAATGGCCGGTTGACGGCTGAAACCGTATAAGTCACACTGGTCTATCATGCCACCAGCACCATTGGTAAAGAAAAAGGCACCTTGCGGACAATTTTTGATCGTACAGGCAAAAAAGCGGGGTTCGGCCTGAGCCAGCACCCGGATGGCCGGCTCGATTTCGCCTACCGAAAAGATTTTGCATTCCTCAAATTTCGCCTTTCCCCCCGACATCACCATCCCGCTTGTTTTTCCGTCATGAATCAGGGTGCGGATAAACGCCGGACTGCCTCCATCAATCCCGATCGCCGGACTGTGATCAAAACCAAACAAATTGCATTCCTCAAAAAGCCCTTTTCCATTTTCTTCCACAAACACACCGTAACCCTTCGTGCCGGTTATCGTACACTGACGAAATACAGGGTCTCCTGAGGATACCAGAATGGTCGTCATCTCGCTTTCGCTGTGCAGACTGCATTCCTCAAATAATACCTTGCCGCGGCTCCGGCTTAATATGGCGGCGTTTTTTTGACTGCTGATCCGACAGCGGCGCAAGATCGGTTCCGCTTCATCCACGGCAATGGAAATTCCCGGCCCCTTTTCGCCCCGCACATCGCACCCGTCCAGCACCAGCGCTCCCCTGTGAACGGCCACAACCGGTGAATCATTGGTGCGCGCCTGGCTTAAAGTGAGATTTTTAAGTACCGCATAACCTGCGCTCATTTCGATGGTGGCATATTTTTTTCCCACGATGACCACTTCTTCTTTGGCTCCTGTCCCAATGATTTCGATCATCCGGTCGATCCACAAATCTTCATGGTAGACTCCAGGTTCAACCTCAATCACGCTGCCGGAAGGCGCCTGATCAAGAGCGGATTGTATGGTTCGATACCTGCTAAACCATCTGCGTGATACCCGAATTGTCGACACTTCCGTTCAACCAACCTTTCCTGTTTTCCCCCTTCTTATTTTTCAATATGTCACGATCTGTCCCTTTCCACTCATAAAAAAAAAGACCGGCGATAAAACCGGCCCGATTTGGTCCCCGCACATGCAGCGCTCTTTATTCATAATATTTCAATATGCACGCGCGTACTTCATTCATTTCCTGGTTTTCCTCCACTTCGGACAACTTTTTCCCTACTTCGGCACCGCAAATTTCACAATATTTCGGTTCATGTTCCTTTACCTGCCCATCCATCGCTCTCCACCCCATCCTCTTTATTATAATACCATTATATTATAACAACACCTGTTATGCAACAGTTTGTATTAGTACAACTCTTGCTTTTCATATAAAAGGCGGGAGCCGGATTGCACAAGCTGGAAAAGGGAGGGATTTCACCTTTTGATCGCATAAATATGAACCAGGGTCATACGAAACACCGTCTCCTTTTCTTTCTCCATTCCTATTTTACGTGCCACCTTGATTGACGCTTTATTCCCGGGCTGAATAATGGATATCAGCCTCTGCAATTTCAATGTTTCAAATGCGTAGTCGCGAAAAGCTGCCGCCATCTCTGTGCCCAATCCCTTGCCCCAATATTTCGGCAACAGCCAATAACCGATTTCCGCTTCGATCCGTCCGTCAACAATCTGTTCTATTACACCGGAATGCCCCACCTTTTCCCCGCTTTTCCGGTCAATGGCCAGGCAAATGCCCATTCCGCCTTTTTGCGCATTCAGCCACTTCTGAAGCATCTCTTCCGTTTCCTCCGGCGTCTTTACTTTTCCGATATAACGCATCACCTGCGGATCACTGCACAACGAGATCAAAAACGGCAAATCCTTTTCCTTATACGGCCGGAACCGCAATCTTTCTGTCTCGATCAAAAGACTCATACCATCCTCCAAATCGAAATTGAATGAATATTCAATCACAAAATGGTTTAAGAATACCACCCGCCTCCCGGGAGGTAACGGGTGGACATTCAGCCTGCATTATTCGTATTTCACCAGGGACACAACTTCAAGTCCATTCAGCTTCTCCCTGCCTTGAAGATAAGCCAGTTCAATCAGGAATGCCGCACCGACCGGCTCCCCTCCCAACTGTTTGACAAGGTCAAGTGTCGCGGAAATCGTGCCGCCGGTTGCCAGCAGGTCATCGGCAATCAACACTTTTTGTCCGGGCTTAATGGCATCCTTATGCATGGCCAATGAATCTTTTCCATACTCGAGGCTGTAATTGGCCTGAACGGTTTCGGCCGGAAGTTTTCCCGCTTTGCGAACGGGAACAAACCCCACACCAAGCGCATAGGCCAGCGGGGCTCCAACCACAAACCCGCGCGCCTCCGGGCCGACGACCAAATCGATCGATTTGCCGTTTAACCTGGCAGCGAGCTCATCGATTGCTGCTTTGAAGGCTTTTCCCTCTTTGAGCAAGGTGGTAATATCTTTAAATCGAATCCCCGGTTGCGGAAAATCGTTGATCACTCGAATTTTCTCTTTGAAGTTCATGTTCATGTCCTCCTAAATGTTTGAAAGCGATCGTTGAAAACAAATACCTGCACAATTCCGTGTATGAAGAGTAGACCAATGTTTGCAGAACTTGTTGTCCGGCGAGCTGCCTTTGGTATAATTTGGAATCTGTTAACGGTTTTTTAGCCGGGTTTGGATGAATGCGTATTTCTCCATGCTCAACCCTTAAAAAGCCCAATTCCTCAAACACTTGAATGATAAAGGAAAGCGATCGTTTTTGCAATCCCGTATGGCGCATAAGTGCGGAAAAATGTTTGGACAGGGAGATTTTCTCCCGGCCGGCAAGCAAGCGGTACAAACGTTTAAAATCATCCCGGGTGGGAACTTTGGCCAGCAAATCGTCAAATTCTTTATCGCCAAACAAAAAATAGAGCCGCTCTGCTTCTTTTACCTGATTCAACCCTTTTGTGAACACTTCCAAATCAGGCGGCGCATCCACCAAAACTACAAATTTGGCAGCACGAACCTCCGCGGGCCAATCCCTTTCCGCAAGCTGATCCCAATAGACAACGGTCCCTTTCAAATCCACCGCCTGCAAGGGCTGTTTGATCATACCGGAACAAACATAACAGACACCGTCATGATCCAATCCCTTCAGCCTTTCCCAATCGCGACGGTTGCTGCGCCAGTCAAAAACCTGCAAATGGGGAATCATTAAATCCCGGATAATAAATTGGGGCGAACGTTGTCCGTTCCATTCATTCATCTGCAATTCTCCGAGCAGGCGAATCCGGGACAAGGGTGCGATTTCCCTGGCTGCCTCACCAATCCGAAAACCGACCGCTTCCACGGTTCCCCCGTCCGTTTGCAAATAAATCTTCATATGTTCTTTATCTTTCCCCATCAATTGAACCCGGGCGACAGGAGCATCTTTGAGAATAAACAGCGGTGTGGGATTTCCCACTCCATAGGGAGCCAATGCTTCCATCTGTTCGATCAGGGCCGGCTCGATCCGCTCCAGTTCAAGCTCTCCCTCAGCGTGCAAAAGCGGGATGTAATCTTCCGGAGTCAGCCATTCCTGTGCCAGCTCCGACAGCCGCTCGTGAAGCAAATCCAAATCTTTAACGGCCAAGGTCATCCCGGCCGCCATCTCATGTCCGCCAAAATGGGGCAGCAAATCCCGGCAAGCGCTCAGGGCCTGAAACAGGTGAAAACCTTTGATGCTGCGCGCGGAGCCCTTTGCCGTCTGCTTTTCCTCATCGATGCCCAGCACGAGCACCGGCCGGTAATATTTCTCCACCAAACGGGAGGCCACGATTCCCACAACGCCCACATTCCAGCCCGGTTTCGCAACCACAATCACATGGCGATGGCGTTCCGGATTTTTTTCGACTTCGCTGATCGCTTCGAGCGTCATCTCTTCCACCAGCTGTTGCCGCTCCCGGTTCATCGCATCCAATTCCCTTGCCAGGCTTTCCGCTTCCCGCACATCCCCGGAAATGAGCAAACGAACGGCTGTATCCGCCGAATCCAGCCGGCCGCTGGCATTGATACGCGGGCCCAGAGCAAATCCGACATGCCCGGCTGTCACTTCGCGCCCGATATCTGCCGCTTCGATTAAAGCGCGAAGGCCCACCGATGTCTCTTCATTCATTTTCCGCAAACCATGATAAGCAAGGATGCGATTTTCTTCGATCAGCGGGACGAGATCGGCAATTGTCCCCAGGGCGACAAGATCGAGCCATTCCACCGGTACCCGGTTCAGCAAAGCAGTAGCCAGTTTAAAAGCAACACCGACACCGGCCAGCATTTTAAACGGGTAGGAACATCCCGGTTTTTTGGGATTGATCACGGCCAGGGCATCAGGCAATATTTCCGGCGGTTCATGATGATCGGTAATGATTAAACCAAGGCCGAGTTCTTTGGCATAATCTGCCTCTTCAACGGCACTGATGCCCGTATCCACCGAAACCACCAGTTCAAACCCCTGTTCTTTAGCCGATTGTAACGCTTCTTTGTTTAATCCATATCCTTCTCGAAAGCGATTGGGAATATAATAATCGACATTGGCCCCCAGTTTTCGAAAAACATGCATCATCAGACTGGTGCTGCTCACTCCGTCGGCATCATAATCACCATAGATCAAAATTTTTTGTTTCCGTTCCAGCGCATGCCTGATTTCCTCCACTGCGGTTTTCATCCCGTCAAGAGCAAAAGGATCGTGCAAATCTTCCAGCCGGGGCTGCAAAAATCGTTTTGCCTGATCATGATCCCGGATTCCCCGTCGAAGCAAAATCCGGGCCAGCAGGGGATGAATTTGGCAATCACGGGCCATTTTATCAGCCAGGGCATCATCCACCTGTTCTGCCTTCCAACGCCCCTTTGCATACAGCACGGTTCCGTTCACCTCACTTTGCGTACTCAATTATAGCACAAAGAAGTTTTCTCCCATCACAAAAAAACCGTGGTTTCCCACGGCCTGACATTTTTATTCGGTTGCCAAACGCTTCTGTTTCTGCTTTTGCAGCGAA
The DNA here is from genome assembly GCF_016055135.1 of Thermoactinomyces sp. CICC 10521. Taxonomy (NCBI): domain Bacteria; kingdom Bacillati; phylum Bacillota; class Bacilli; order Caryophanales; family Thermoactinomycetaceae; genus Thermoactinomyces; species Thermoactinomyces sp. CICC 10521. Next base: position 142,181 of record NZ_JAECVZ010000003.1, read on the forward strand.
TGCCATTTCCACACGATCCAGATCGGGCTGGCGACAAAAATCGAAGAATAAGCGCCGGAGATCAATCCAAACAAGAGAGCGAGCGAGAAATTGCTGATGCTTTCCCCACCGAGGAGCCAGAGTGCAAATGCGGCGAAGACGACAGTCAAAACGGTGTTGATCGAGCGCACCAGTGTCTGATTGATACTGGTATTGACCACTTCCGCCAGCTCGTCCCACGTTTTGGGTTTGTGTAAATCCATGTTTTCGCGGATACGGTCGAAAATTACGATGGTATCGTTAATCGAATAACCGACGATGGTCAACACGGCCGCCACGAAGACGAGATCCACTTCGATGCGGAACAGTGAAAACATCCCCATGATAAAGAGTGCATCGTATAACAGGGACAATACGGCCGCCACGGCAAAGCGATATTCAAATCGTAAAGAAACATAAATGATGATGCAAACCGCAGCGATCAAAACGGCAATCATCGCATTGCGGGCCGTCTCCAATCCGATGATCGGATCGACTTTTTGCTCCTGGACGCTGACATTTTTGTTAAAGGCCTTACTGAAATTATCGCGGATTTTTTTCACTTCATCCGGTGACAAAACCTTATCCGTGCGGAAGATCAAAATCTCTTTTTGCGGTCCGCCCACGCGGATATTGGGCTTTTGATACCCTAAATCTTCAAGAACGGTCCGCGATTTTTCCAAACTGACATTTGGTGCGATAGTAATATCAATCCGCGTACCGCTCTTAAAATCAACCCCGAGGTTTAACCCTTGCACGAGAAGAGATAGCACCGACACCAGCACGATCGCAATCGTAACGATGAAATACTTGTTCCGGTGTTTCACGATATCCAACTTATAGGTCACTGATCTCATCCTCTCTTACCCTGAACAGGCCCGGGCTTTTCAGCACATTGGAACGGACGAGCAGGTTAATCAAGATCCGGGACAAGGCAACGGCCGTGATAAAGCTGACCACAATGCCGGTGATGAGCGAAACGGAAAAACCTTTGACCCCTGCCGTACCGTAGATAAACAAAACGGCGCCGGCAATCACCGTCGTGATGTTGGAGTCGAAAATGGTGAGGAACGAACGCTTTGATCCGGAGCGAACCGAAGCCGCGATGCTCTTGCCCGCACGGAGTTCTTCGCGAATCCGTTCATTCATGATGATGTTGGCATCGACGGCCATCCCGATTCCCAGGATAAACGCGGCAATTCCCGGCAGTGTCAATGTAACATGGAGCAGCATGAATGCCAGCAGAACGAGGTAGCTGTAAGCGATGAGCGTAATAACCGCGATGAACCCCGGTAAACGGTAAAAACCGATTACGAAGATGAAGATCGCCAGCACAGCCAACAATCCGGCAATTAAACTCTGCTTCAGCGAATCGGCACCCAGACTGGCGTCGACCGCATAACTGGAAATTTCCTTCAGTTTGAGCGGAATCGCACCGGCATTCAAAAGGTCGGCCAGTGTTTGCGCCTCTTTCACCGTCTTCTGGCCGGTAATCTGCGCTTCTCCGGCGGTGATCACCTGTTGCACGACCGGATCGCTGATCTTCTGGTCATCCAGATAGATCCCGACCGGTTGCCCAAGGTAAGTGCGCGTCACATTCTCAAACTTGCTCGGATTTTTGAATCGAATGGAGACGACGGGGGCACCCGCCTGGTCATACTCCAATTTGGCGCTGCCCGGCTTGATATCAGTGCCGGACAAGAGCACTTTCCCATCGGGAGAACGGAATGTCAGTTTGGCTTGTCTGCCCAGAAGCTCCCGCGCTTTGGCCTGGTCTTTCACCCCGGCCAGTTGCACCCGAATCCGGTTCGGAGGTTCAACCGTGATATCCGGCTCGGACACACCCAGGACGTTTACCCGATTGTTAAGCGCAGCGGCAGTATCTTTAAGCGCTTCCGTGCCCGGGTTTTTCTGTTCAGTTTGATAAAGCACCTCAAACCCGCCTTGCAGATCCAGCCCTTTGGTAATATGGTTCCATATGTAGCTAGTGGTTGTTGCGACCAGAGCGAGAATCGCAACCACTAGGAGGATGAAAATGGTCAATTTTCCCTTTCGCACACTCATTTAAAGCTCCTCCTTTATGTAAAACACCATAATTCTAATTATCCTTTCTAGCCTGGGCAATGTCAATTTAGAAGACCGAGATGACTTAATTCCATTTCAAATCAAAAGAAGCGGCTCCCCTAACGAACCATAGGGCGCCGCTTTATTCAAGTCGGATCAGTCTTTATATACGGAGAGCATTAACCAGTTCATAAACCGATTTGCTTTCAATGACATGATATCGTTAACCAAACGGTTTAAGCGCGGCCAACCCCTGCGGTAGTTTTCCGACACACAGGCCCAGATTTGCTCACCCGTCACATTTTCATACCCGTACATTCGAAACTCTTCCGCTTTGATGTTACAAAGATCTTCAATACATCTCATCAGTTCCTTTTCGCTCAGAAGCTCGACCGAGTGGGTTTTTTGGTGGCTTACCGGTTTTAGTGCACCATATTTGGCCATAGCGTTCCTCCTCACCTGTTATGACTTCTCTTTCTTACATCGTTTTCGTTTTGGACTATTAAAAATCCTACTTTCCATTCTACCTGATTTTTTAGGTATGAGCGGCCCGGACAAGTCATAGATTTTAGTAACCTTTTGTGAAGGAGGGGCCAGAAGGGTGAACAAGGGTTTCCTACGCGGTACACTCATTCTCGTCGGAGCAGGTCTGATAACCAAAGTTCTCGGGTTCGTCTACCGGATCGCTCTTTCCCGGATCATCGGTGACGAAGGAATGGGACTGTTTCAAATGGCCTTTCCGATTCTGGTCTTTACCATCGTCGTCACCACCGCAGGATTGCCCGTGGCCATTTCTAAACTGGTTTCCGAAGCGGAAGCCAAAGGGGAAGAAGAACGGATTCGCTCCATTTTAATCGTATCGGTCTTTATTGTGATCATCACCAGTACCGTGATCACCGCTTCTGTCCTGCTGGGCGCCCCATGGATCGCCAAAACATTGCTCACGGATGAGCGGGCCATCTATGCGCTCCTGGGCATCGCGCCGATTATCCCGATCATCGCCGTCTCGTCCATATTTCGCGGGTATTTTCAGGGCAGGCAAAATATGAGCCCTTATGCTTTTTCCACCATCGTGGAGCAATCGGTTCGGATTTTCACTGTGCTCCTGCTGGCAAAATATCTGCTTCCCTACGGAATCGAATTCGCCGCAGCCGGTGCGATGATCGGGATGGTGATCGGAGAGTTTACCGGTATGGTTTATCTTCTTTACTCGTTTAAGAAAGATCCGACGCGCCCCCGGTTGCGCCTGATCTTTTCCAGACAGCCTTCGGTCAGCACACGCGGGAAAAAGGGCTCTTATCTCAGTGCTTTTGGCCGGACTGTTCGCGCTCTCTTGCGCTTGGCCATTCCCGTCACGGCCAGCCGCCTGGTTGGTTCGTTTTCTTATGCCATTGAGCCGATTGTCGTCTCCCAGAGTTTGGCTTTGGCCGGATATGTAACCGCCACGGCGACTGCTCTCTATGGACAACTGGAAGGAATGGCCATTCCGATTACCTTTTTTCCGGCGTTTATCACTTATGCCTTGTCCGTTTCACTCGTTCCGGCGATCAGTGAAGCAGAGGCGCAAAACAATCAACGTCTGGTGGAACACCGGCTGCAACAGGCGATCCGGCTCTCCTTAATTGTGACGGCTCCCTGCGCCCTTCTCTTGTTTCTCTTGGCCGAACCCTTATCTGTTTTACTCTTTCGTCAAGCCGATGTCGCCCGTCTGATTCAAATCATGGCCCCCTTTACCATCATTCACGCCTTGCAAGGCCCGTTCGCCTCCGTTCTGCAAGGATTGGACCGGGCGAACTTACCCATGCGAAACTCGATTATCGGGGCCTTGATCAAAACCGTTCTCATCTTATTGCTGGCTTCCAGACCTGAACTCGGGATCGACGGAGTGGCACTGGCGATCAACTGCGGCATCGTGATTGTGACTTCTCTTCATTTTATTGATATCGTCCGGCTCATCCCTTTCAGCATCCGCGTCAAAGAGTACGGAAAACTCATTCTGGCCGTCGTGGTGACGGGTTTCGCCGCCTATCAGGGAATGGCATTAACCAAGCAAATGTCCTTGCTTTCAAGCACTTTGCTCATCATGGCTATGAGCATGGGAGTTTACCTCTGCTGCTTAATCTTTTTATCCCTCATTCGCAAAGAAGATGTGCTTCGGATTCCCGTCATCGGAAAATGGATGGCGTTCCTGCTGCCACAATAAGCAAAACGGGCCGGTTTTTCATGACCGCCCGTTTTTTATCTGGTTTGATTATCTTTTCCATCAATGAATAATTTCCCTTCATAGTTGATGCTGGCATAATAGATTTCTTTAAAATCCCTGTACCCTTGTTTTTGAATCTCGTTTTTCAGCCAAAACCGCGTTTTCCCGATCTGTCTGAGCCCCTGTTCCTGCACTTTTCCGTCCAAAATCAATGTGATCGGCATTTGAAACGGCCGCAGTAACGGAAGAACATCTTCCTTCATCACCGGCCGCTTTTCCTCCCGGGGGAAAACGCTTAATCTTCCTGTAGTTTCCAATATTGCAAACTCTACATCTGAAACATCCGCGATATTCTTTTCACGCAACTGCAATAACAAATCATCAATGTTATAACGGGCTTTGGCCATCTCGGCATCCAGGATTTTCCCGTTTTTCACCAGGACGAGCGGCTTCCCGTCAACGAGCTGTCTCACTTTCCTGCTCTTGAGCGACAAATAGGAAAGAACGATTTGCAAAGCGGCCAAGGTGACGATGGCAATCATGCCATTGATCAGCGGTTCATGGGATCGCTCAATCGCCATGGCTGAAATATCGGCAATCATGAAGGAAACAATCAAATCGATAATGGTTAATTTTCCGATTTCCCGTTTCCCCATTAAACGCATGATAATGAGAAGAAACAGATAGATAAAAACCGTTCTCAGCAATATAGAACCAATCACCCCGGCACCTCCTTTCCCCCATAGGTTTCACCAACGAAAACCGTTTTATGAATGACGCAAAAGGTGATATTTTAATCCAAGCCTTCATAACATGTACCAGTGCGGAAGATCTTTTCGCGGAAAAGGAGGTGCAGCCTGCTGCGTGGAATTCTCGGCACAAAAGGGCCGGACCCACAGTGACGGCAGGTGAACTTGTATGAAAGAAGCCTGGTTCGATTCCGCCAAAAAAGGGTGGCAATCCCCGTGGATTATCGGACAATTGTTCATTTGGGGCATCATCTTTATCGGTTCCTTTATCGTCGCCATCTTTTTGCGCTACTCTTCGCTCGAATCCGCTGACATCCCCATACTCTCTTACATATTAAACGGGCTGGCCTTATTTGCCGGAGGTTTTGTCGCCGGCAAAAAGTCGGGAAAAAGAGGGCTGTACTATGGCGCTGCCCAAGGCATCATCTATGTAGCCATCCTTTTGTTGATCGGATTTCTCGCCTTTGATTCCCTGACAACGTTTCATCCTTTTATGTTCAGCGCCTTCGCAATCGGCCTCAGTTCGCTCGGGGGAATTTTGGGGGTAAATAACAGCAAAAGCTCCTGACCCAGTTTTGGGCCGGAGCTTTTTCTTTCACGCTTAACTTTCTTTCACTTCTTGCGGTTTTGCCTCCGCTTTCTTTGTTTCCTGCTTCTCCTCGACATTGGTGACACGGTCGATCGCGTGACGTTCAAAGGTAATGCGTGTATTGTCGCTCACTTTCAATGTGACTTTCTCTTCGTTCAGATCCACGACGGTGCCGTGAATGCCGCCTGCCGTGATCACCTTGTCCCCTTTGCGCAAATTGTTCAGCATTTCCATCTTCGCTTTTCGCTGGCGGTTGTTGGGACGGATGATCAGGAAATAGAAAATGAGCAGAAACAAAACGAGCGGGGCCAATTGAGTGAGCATATTCATTTACAAAACTCCTTCCATCAAATCATTTGCTGGAATCAAAAGGCTCTCTCCGGAGTGAGTGAACCATAATATTTCATCATAAACGAATCACGGAAATCGAGAAGCCGGTCTTCCCTGATGGCCTGTCGCACTTTCTCCATCAGCCTCAGGAGGAAATACAAGTTGTGATAAGTGGTAAGCCTCAGTCCAAACGTCTCATCCGCTTTAATCAAATGCCGTAGATACGCGCGCGAGTAGTTGCGGCAGGTATAGCAATCGCATTCGGGATCAAGCGGGGTAAAATCGCGAGCATATTTGGCATTGCGCACAACGACTCGTCCCTGACTGGTCATCGCCGTCCCGTTGCGGGCAATTCGCGTTGGCAAAACGCAGTCGAACATGTCAATTCCATAAACAGCTCCCTGAATCAGCGCGTCAGGAGAACCGACTCCCATCAGGTAACGCGGTTTATCCTTTGGCATGAGCGGCGTGGTATAAGACAGCACTTCATACATTAATTCCTTGGACTCCCCTACGCTAAGGCCACCGACCGCGTAACCGGGCAAATCGAGTTCGGCCAGCTGCTGTGCGCTCTCTTCGCGCAAATCCTGATGCATTCCCCCTTGGATGATCCCGAACAGCGCTTGCTCCTCCGGTCGGCGATGGGCCTTGATGCAGCGTTTCAACCAGCGGTAAGTCCGCTCGGTCGAAGCTTTCACGTACTCCCTGTCGGCCGGATAAGGCGGACACTCGTCAAATGCCATAATGATATCGGCACCCAATGCATTTTGAATCTCCATTGCTTTTTCCGGCCCGATAAACAGTTTCTCGCCGTTTAAGTGTGATCGGAACGTGACGCCTTCTTCGGTGATATCGCGCAATTTGCTCAGGCTGAACACTTGGAAACCGCCGCTGTCGGTCAAAATGGCACGATCCCAGTTCATAAACGAGTGCAGCCCGCCTGCTTCTTTCACGATCTCGTGCCCCGGCCGCAAAAAGAGATGATAGGTATTGCTCAAAATAATGCCCGCTCCCATCTCTTTCAATTCTTCCGGGCTCATTGTCTTCACCGTCGCCAACGTTCCCACCGGCATAAAAATCGGGGTATCAATCACCCCGTGCGGAGTATGTAAACGTCCCAGCCGGGCACCGGACTGCTTACATTCTTTGATTAATTCATATCGAACGGCCAAGATGCTTCCTCCTGTTACAAATCCCATTCTAACTTAATTCACATTCTCCTGCTACCCATTATAGAAAAGACTGATCCCAAATAACAAGTTCGCTTCTTTAAAAATTGCTTCAACCCGGAATGCAGGCTAAATGATCAACATGGCATCCCCAAAACTGAAGAAACGATAACGCTCCTTCACGGCCTCCTCGTAAGCGGCCAGAATCAGTTCGCGTGAAGCAAAAGCGCTGACAAGCATCAACAAAGTGGACTGGGGCAGGTGAAAGTTGGTCAACAGCGCATCCACAACTTTGTATGTAAATCCCGGATAAATAAAAATATCCGTCCAGCCGCTGTCAGCACGCACTTCTCCGTCAAATCGTCGCGCCACCGTTTCGAGCGTGCGGACGGAAGTGGTTCCGACCGCCACCACTTTGTTTCCCCGCTGCTTCGCTTCCCGGATCACCCCGGCTGCTTCCTCGCTGATCTCATAATACTCGGCGTGCATGTAGTGATCCTCGATGCGCTCCACCGTAACCGGGCGGAATGTTCCCAAGCCGACGTGCAGGGTGATAAAGACCACCTTGACCCCCATGGCACGAATTTCATCCAACAAGCTTTCGGTAAAATGAAGCCCGGCTGTCGGCGCGGCGGCTGAACCGACCACTTTTGAAAACACCGTTTGGTAGCGTTCCGGGTCATCCAACTGCTCGTGGATATAGGGAGGCAACGGCATTTGCCCCAATTCCTCAAACAATTTTTCCACATCTTCCGCCTCATATTGCAACCGGAAAATGCGGCCGCCTGCCACTTCCGTCTGTTCTTCGGCGATGGCCTGCAACCGGCCGTTTCCAAAACGGATCCGGGTCCCTTCTTTCACCCGTTTGCTCGGCCGAACCAATGCTTCCCACCGGTCATTCCCCAACGGTTTTAAAAGAAGCAATTCGATTTTGGCTCCGGTCTCCTCTTTTTCCCCGATCAGGCGGGAGGGACGCACCCGGCTGTCGTTTAACACCAAAACATCGCCAGGATGCAAATAGTTGATGATATCGGGAAAACGGGCATGCGTCCATGTTCCCGTCGCCCGGTTGACTACCATCAGGCGAGAGCCGGTGCGTTCGGGAGCAGGCTTTTGGGCAATCATTTCTTTCGGCAGTTTAAAGTCATACATTGATACATCCATGTCAAATCCCCATCCTTCCGAGCCTCAAAAAGAAATCGCCCGTTTGCTTAGCGAAACAGGCGAAAAAAATAGCTGATCAACGTTAAGATCACACTGATGACGATACAAGTGACAATCGGAAAGTAAAATTTCACATTTTCCTTTTCGATCACAATATCGCCTGGCAAGCGGCCCAACGGAAAAAATTTGCCTCTGGTCTGCCAGAGAAGACCGAGCAAAAACAAAATAACGCCGGCCAGCATCAACATTTTTGCCACCGAATTCATTTTGGCCACTCCATTCCAAAATGCTTCAGGCAACGCTCTGTTACCATCCGCCCGCGCGGCGTTCGCTGCAAAAAGCCGATCTGCATCAGATAAGGCTCGTACACATCTTCAATCGTGTGCGCTTCTTCTCCGATGGTCGCCGCCAACGTATCCAGACCGACAGGGCCGCCGCGAAACTTTTCAATGATGGACATCAACAGGCGATGGTCCACATGGTCAAGCCCCATCCGGTCAACCTGAATCCGGTCAAGAGCATCACGGGCGCTGTCACCGGTAATGACTCCGTCACCGGCCACCTGCACAAAATCGCGCACCCGCTTGAGCAGCCGGTTGGCAATGCGCGGTGTCCCCCTGGCCCGGGAAGCGATTTCCACCGCTCCGTCTTCCATGATCTTTACTTGTAACAGATCTGCTGCCCGTTCCACAATCAGCGTCAGCTCATCTATCGTATAGTATTCCAATCGGGCGACGACTCCAAACCGGTCTCGCAACGGAGAAGATAGCGAACCGGCGCGCGTGGTCGCCCCGACGAGCGTAAACGGCGGCAAATCCAGACGGACGGAGCGTGCACTCGGTCCCTTGCCGATCATGATATCCAGGGCAAAATCCTCCATGGCCGCATATAACACTTCCTCCACGGACCGGTTTAACCGGTGGATTTCATCGATAAACAACAGATCATGGGGACCCAAATTGGTCAGGATCGCCGCCAAATCCCCCGGCCGTTCAATTGCGGGCCCCGAGGTGATGCGAATGGACACGCCCAATTCATTGGCGATAATATTGGACAACGTGGTCTTCCCCAGTCCGGGCGGGCCGTATAAAAGCACATGATCGAGGGCTTCCCCGCGCATTTTCGCTGCTTCAATATAGATCTTCAAATTTTCCTTCACCCGGGACTGTCCTATGTATTCGCTGAAATAACGAGGGCGCAGGCTGTATTCGACCATCTCATCTTCACCCGTCATCTTCGCGGAGATGATCCGTTCCTCCATGTCTCACCCTCCTCATTTTTTCATCATCAACTGCAGTGCTTTTTTAATCCACTCTTCGGTGCTCAGGCTTGACTCCGCTGATTTTTCTGCTTCTTGCGCTGCCCAATCCGCTTCTTCCTCATTATAGCCGAGAGCCAACAAGGCGGCAATCACATCGAGACGGGCGCTGAAGTCACTTGGTGGTTCACTGTTTTCTTGCAGGGGCAGTGTGCTTTCGGAATACCCCCATGCCAGCTTTTTCAGTTTATCCTTCAGGTCCAATATCAGGCGTTGCGCCGTTTTTTTGCCGACACCGGGCAGCTTCGTCAATGTTTTAAGATCCTCCAGTTGAATGGCGCTGATCAATTGTTTCGGTGTCATCCCCGATAACATCGCCAGCGCAGCCTTGGGGCCCACGCCTGACACTTCCAGCAACAGCCGGAACAAATCCCGCTCGCTTCGCGTTGGAAAACCGTACAGCAACTGGGCATCTTCACGCACGACAAAATGCGTCGACAAATAAACCTCCTCCCCTTCCTCAAACCGGAAAGGGTTGGGCACAAACACCTGATAACCCAGGCCGTTCACGTTGATAGCGACATAATCCGATTCCCGGTATTCGACCGTTCCTTTGACAAACTCAATCATCGTTTCGCTCCCCATTTGCTCCATTTATGTATAACAGACGACGAATGGGCTTCGCAGATGGCAATGGCCAATGCATCCGCCACATCATCCGGTTTCGGCACTCTTGGAAGTCCAAGCAGCACCTTCACCATTTCCTGCACTTGCTTTTTCTCGGCCTGGCCGTAGCCAACGACAGCCATTTTCACCTGAAGCGGCGTGTACTCGGTAATCGGGATGTTCGCTTCTTCCGCGGCCAGCATCATCACCCCGCGCGCCTGGCCGACTGTAAAAGCGGTGGTGACATTCCGGTTGAAAAACAGCTTTTCAATGGCCACCACGTCAGGACGATGCTCCGCAAACAACTTCGTACAGGCGTCGTAAATCTGCTTCAGCCGTGTGGCAGTGCTTAAACCCGCCTCTGTTTGAATGCTTCCGTATTCGACCGGTTTTAACTGATTTCCCTTCTGATCGAGAATACCGAAGCCGACGATGGCAATCCCCGGGTCGATCCCCATTATACGCATGTTTCTCCCCTCTCCTGAAGCGAACACTCATTCTCTTCGGACGATTATACCATAAAACAGGGAGCGCCGGGGGATGAAATGGAATAAAGCCGGGCAAAGCATCGGCCGGACTGAAGATCGGACCCGATCGTTTATTGATTTCGACCGGCCACCACTGGCCGACTTAAGAACCTTGGCAGATCAAAAGCCGGCCAGCAACGCGCTTTGACGGAAAAAAAGCGGACGGCAGAAGATCACTCTCCTGCCGTCCGCATCTGCCCGGTATGTTCCGATCATTCGCTTCGAAATGGCAGGCACTCTTTTGGCGAACCAAACCATTTCTCTTATGTTCACTTGTCGTTCTCATTGACTCACCTTGTTCGTATACTCTTCATAAGCAGGGATATTCAACAATTTGTCCACTGTCACAAATTCATATCCCTGCCCCCGAAAGTAATCGATCAAACCGGGAAGCACCTGAACCGTGGATTGCAGCTGCTTGCCCCCGGCGCAATGCTGCAGGATGATTCCGCCAGGGTCCGCTTCCCGTTTCACGGTGGCCATGATTTGCTCCGGAGACTGTCCGGCCCAATCGCGCGTATCAACACTCCACTGGATAATTTTAAAGTTTTTCTGCCCGAAGTGCTGTTCCAGCTGATCATTAATGGCTCCGTAAGGCGGGCGCAACAATAATGGCGATTTATGGATCGTTTGATAAATCAACTGATTGGTTTGGCCGATTTGCCTGTCGGTTTCCGGGTGTTTTAACTTCGTCAATTGAGGATGATTAAAAGAATGATTCCCGATCGTGTGCCCGTCGCGATCGATTTCCCTCAACATATCCGGATATTTCTTCACCATATTCCCGACGACAAAAAATGTGGCCGGAACCTGCTTCTGTTTAAGAATCTTCAAGATTTGCGGTGTAAATTCCCGATCCGGTCCGTCATCAAAAGTCAGGGCAATCTGTTTTTTGAATTTCGGGCCTTTAAAAACCATGGTCTTTTCTTTGATCCGATCCAATTCCGCCATCTGATCTTTGGTCATCGCCTCCTCGGGTTTGGCGACGGCCGGTTGCGCCTCACTTACCTGATGTTCGGGCGGCGGAAATCCCTTCGCTTGATTTTGCCGGCTTTCCTCTGCCATCTGACCCGCCTCTTGCGAAGACTTCCGCGAAACTTCAGATGGTCCGCGGTCTTTCGGCAGGGAACTCTCCTCCTTGGCACAAGCCGACACAAACAAAACCATGGCGAGCATAGCCCCCGTTACCCCTGCCACTCTCTTAAAACCGGTCATGTTGTAAACCACTCCCAAAGAAAAAGAAAGTGCGGCCAGTCACGCACTTTAAAAGAGACAAAATCCCTTCTATGATAACAAATTCCTTTCATATACGGGTTTATTCTAACACATCCGTTTCTTTTCGACAGCACTATTTTTATTTCCTAATGATCCGGTCTGTTGCAGCATTCTTTTAACAACAAATAAAAAAGGCTTTCTTTTTGGTCGAAAGCCTCAGGATAAACCTGTTGTCAACCCTTTTTCCGGCAATGGTAGACAAAGGCTGGCGGAAGATTGAAGGGGACAAAGGACAGATCCACCGTATGGAAACGATCCAGCAATTGTTTTCTCATCTGCAACGAATATTGGAATGTGATAAAGATGCCATCCGGTTTTAAGGCCCGGTACACACCCGTCAAAATCTGGTCCCGCAATGGCTGCGGCAAAACAGCAAAAGGCAATCCCGACAGAATTACGTCCACCTGCCCGGGTTCAATCCCGTTATCCGCCAACGACGGAATCAGTTCACAGGCGTTGTCACCAATGATAAAATCCGGAAAACGACGGATTAATCGTTCACGCAAATGGAGATCTTTTTCAAAAATCATCTTTTTGGCGCCTGATCGGGCCAATTTTTTTATGCCTTCAGTAAAAACCCCTGTTCCCGCTCCCAATTCCACCACTATCTCCGTGCGGGCCCAATCGACTTCCTTTAACATCGCCCGGGCCAAAAATCGGGAACTGGGAGTGACGCTTCCAACTGTTCTTGGAGAACGGAGAAATGAATAGAAAAAACGAAGGCGATCTGCAATCGCATGATCCATGAGCTGCAACATGAAAAACACCTTTCCGGCCACTATAAATCATAGTATTTTTATTGGATTTATGAGTATATAATAACACGAATAATTGTTAAAAAATATCCTTAAAACCCTTAAATCTGTCCAAAAAAGCCTTTTTTTAAATATTTTCCTCAAAAAGGAAATTCCATTCATCCCCAACACTGGGCAAAATCCCGGAAAAAGTTTCTTGAATGAAGCGGATCTTTCCGGGAAAATGGAATCGAAAGGAGAGAAAACCATGCAAAAACGCTGGGTTGCCGATTTAACGTTGACAGGGATTGCCTTTGTCTGGGGAATTACCTTTGTGCTGGTGCAAGATGCAATTGCCACCCTTCCTCCGTTTCATTTCTTGATGATCCGCTTTGCCTTGGCGGCCTTTTTTCTTTTCATCTACCTGCTTTGTCGAAAACCGGAAAATTTATCAAAAAGCGACCGTAAACGAAATTGGACTGCCGGAGCCCTGTTGGGCTTGTTTCTGTTTTTGGGCTACGCCTTGCAAACCTTCAGCCTGCTCTATACCACTTCAGGCAAATCGGGATTTCTCACTGGCACTTCCGTGGCTCTGGTTCCGGTTTTTGCCCTTTTCATTCTGAGAGAAAAAATGAAATTTTCGTCCGCCATTGGAGCATTGCTTGCTCTTTGCGGCTTGTATCTCCTCGCCTTTACTGATTTCAGTTCTGTTAACTACGGAGATGTGCTCGCCTTTCTCTGTGCTATTTTTTTCGCTTTGCAAATTATTTATACCGGGAAATATACAAATTCCACTTCGATGATGCACCTGGTCACGATCCAACTGGCCACGGTGGCCGTGCTAAGCGGAATTTGCGCACTGTTCACTGAGCGGCGGACCATTTTCGCAGGGCTCGGGCACCTGTTCACGCCAGGGGTGATCATTGCGCTTGTGGTTACCTCTTTGTTTTGCACTTCACTCGCCTTTATCGCCCAAACTCATGTACAAAAACAAACGAGTCCGACAAGAGTAGCGCTCATCTTCTCCCTGGAACCCGTCTTTGCGGCGTTGGGAGATTACTTCTGGAACGGAATCGCATTGACCGGACGCTCCTTCCTCGGGTGTCTGTTTATTTTGGCCGGGATGATTTTGTCCGAACTTCCTGCCTCGTCATTCAGTTTTTTAAAAAGAAAAGCGGGGAAGAATCTCAAAAAAAACGGGTGACCTCCAAATGTAAGGTCACCCGCTTCACAAGTGAAGACCCAGGATCAGCGTTTTAACCAACCGAGCAGGGCAAAGATTTTCATCTCTTTTTCCGCTTTCTCTCTAACCTCATCGGACCATCGTTTCTCCCACTCTTCCCAGTCCCCTTTTCCTTCCTGGATCTCCAATACCTCCTGCAGGGCTTTTTCCAACTGAAAGTTTTTGATCAACCTGCCCATAACCCGTCTCTCCTGTTCCTGTTACACCTATTCAGGATCATATGCGCCAGCGCATGGGAACATGACGGGATTAAAAAAGCAGGAGAAGGACATTCTTCCCCTCCCGCCGCCTTATTTTTGCTCCAACTGTTTTTGGAAGAACGCAGTCAATCGGGCTCCGTTATCCTGCAAATCCTCTTCATCCACGGTGAGGTTAACCCTTCTACGATCATCGACCGCATGATTTTCTTCATCTTTTTGCTTATGTAATTCCAAGGCCATTATGCCTCCTCCAAAGTTGACCAGCCGCACATCGGACAGGTAATCATATTGCGACGGCAGCGAAAAGACAAACTCCTGATGGAAGGGACAGCCGCGCACTTTGTCGCCGGCAAATTCAGTCGTATGTCCGACATAGCTCAGATCCAGATCGAGGCGCTTCAGCGATTCGATGGCCAAATTCAAAAAGGGATGCGCTTCCACTGCGATAACATCGCGATCTTTCGGGTCGATGGCATAATCGATGGCCAATTCGGTACGCAATAAAATTTTGTAGTTTGGCGTAGTGATTGGCACATTTTCGGCCAGTGCAAAAGCAAACGGGATGGATCTTTTTTCATATGGGGCAATCACGCCGATCGGATTGATTTTTTGCTCCTGCCAGATGAAAGGAAAATGCTGGTCACCCACAATATCGACCAACAGCTGCAGATTGATCTCCTTGATCTCTTGTTCGACATCGCCCCCTTCGATCTCGATCAGGCCTTCAATCTCCTCCTCCTGGCGAAAGGTGGTTTTGTCCAGAACGGCATTTACTTTGGCCGAGCCGATTTTCATGCTGGCTAATATCTCTTTAAACATTGGTTCACTCTCCTGGCATGTCATGAATCAATGTGATGAAACGCAGT
Organism: Thermoactinomyces sp. CICC 10521; assembly: GCF_016055135.1. Classification (NCBI taxonomy): domain Bacteria; kingdom Bacillati; phylum Bacillota; class Bacilli; order Caryophanales; family Thermoactinomycetaceae; genus Thermoactinomyces; species Thermoactinomyces sp. CICC 10521. Next base: position 157,236 of record NZ_JAECVZ010000003.1, read on the forward strand.
AATCGGGAAAAGCAGGGGCAGCCGGTTTGCATCAGCAAGCCTTCAACCCACCCCTATTACAGAATGGGGGCAAAAGGAACAAGGATATGCAAAAATGAAAACAGGAATGTTTTTACAGATGTTGACCGCTGAAAATCGGCGTTGCGCAGCCCGAACCGCAAATGATATGCGCGTCCTCCAACAATCCTTTGTTTTCAAACGGACGGCGCATCAATCCCGCGCCTCTTTTTGTTTTTGCCGGTTAAATTCCTCTGATTTTCCCTTGGGAATCGTCAAGCTGGCCCAATCCCGATCTTTCAGGGCTTTGGCGATAAAAACGATTTGCCCGATATGATAGGAATAGTGGTACATCTGACGCTCGATCGCCTGGATCACACTGTGTTTTTCACCACGAATGGTCACCGTTTTTGCCAGATCTTCTTCCGTCAGCGAAGTGAGTGCGTCAAAGACGGTTTCCCAGCCTTTGTCCCAATCAGCCATCATCGCTTCCAAGCTTTGATATCCATCCGTGAATTCCTCATCGCGGTTGCGCCATGGTTTTTCCCCATCCGTTCTTAAAAAATCCGTCCAGCGCGACAGCATATTTCCATGTAAATGCTTCACGATGACGGCAATGCTGTTGCTTTCCAACCCGATCTTTTTTTGGAGATCAGCGAAACTGCATTGCGCCATCGCACTTTCACCGGTTTGCTTCATTATGCGAAATTGCTTGATCACAACTGCAAGGTATTCGGTTGCCAATCCCATGTGCTTCCTCCTCGCCATCGGGTTGCCACTACGCAAAATGATATCATATCATTCAGAAAAAACAATCTCTTCCTCCTGTATCTGAAAAATATTCTTTTCTTATCTCAGACTCAATCCGGTCAACAGCATGCTTTCATACTAAAAAACCTCCCTCAAACCCGCAAGATCTGAGGGAGATCTTCCTCTGTCCGCTTTTTTTAGTCCGCATACTTGGCCAACTCGTCTTCATCCACTTCGATGTTGGCATAAACGTTTTGCACATCGTCATGGTCTTCCAGCGCTTCGATCAAGCCGATCACATCTTTGATCACTTCGCCGTGAAGCTCCACCTTATTGGAGGGGACGAATGTGACTTCAGCGGTGGAGAAGGTGAGATTTTCAGCTTCCAGAGCCTGTTTTACCTCTTCAAAGGATTCCGGGGAAGTGATAATTTCATAAGTTTGCGGATTCGCTTCAAAATCATCTGCCCCGCTCTCGATCGCCAACATCATGATCTCTTCTTCATCCAGATCCGTCGAGTCGCGTTCGATGACCAATATCCCCTTCCGTTCAAACATCCAGGCAACACAGCCCGATTCTCCCATATTTCCGCCGCGTTTGGAAAAAATATGGCGGATGTCGGCGGCCGTGCGGTTGCGATTGTCCGTCAACGCTTCGACCATAATCGCAGTACCGCCGGGGCCGTAGCCCTCGTAAGTGATTGCTTCAAAGTCCCGGCCTTCTCCTGCACCCGCAGCTTTTTTGATGGCCCGTTCAATGTTGTCGCTCGGCATGTTTTGCGCCCTCGCCTTGGCAATGGCCAAACGCAACTGATGATTGTTCGCGGGATCTTTATCCCCGGCGCGAGCAGCAACATAAATTTCCCGTGACAATTTGGCGAAAATCTTTCCACGAAGCGCATCCTGACGCCCTTTTCGGTGCTGGATATTTTTCCACTTGGAATGACCTGCCATTTTACCAAACGACTCTCCCTTCTGTCATAAGCCCCAATCGCGCAAATAGCGGAAATCCATTCCCACGGTCCGCGTACCTGTTTTCAAAATGATCGGCATGGTCCGTTTGTATTGATTGCGGATGATCCGTTTGCTCACCCGTTCAATAAAATCATCTTCAAAACCGAGCGCACGCAGCTGATCAAGCGTATAACGCTGATCAATCATGAAATAGAGCAACCGGTCGACATCGAAATAGCTGAATCCCAGTTCGCTTTCGTCAGTTTGGGCCTCCCACAGGTCAGCGCTCGGGGCTTTGGTAATAATTTGCTCGGGCACGTTCAGATACGCCGACAGTTGACGTACCTGCGTTTTATACAAATCGCCGATCGGGTTGATCGCAGAAGCAGTATCCCCGTATTGTGTTCCGTAGCCGAGCAAAATCTCCGTGCGGTTGCTCGTCCCAACAACCAGGGCATCGTACGCCGCCGACAAATCATACAGAATGGTCATGCGTTCACGTGCCATCTTGTTTCCGCGTCTCAACGGTGTCGCTTCGGGAAACTGCTCAAAATAGGCATCGATTTGCGGCGTGATATCAATCGTGATCGACTCCACCCCGGTTCCATCAATCGCCGCCTGAGCATCTTCGAGGCTGGCCGGGCTGCTCGTTTTGTACGGCATCCGCACCGCCACGACATTTTCCGGCCCGAACGCCTTCACAGCCAGATACAGAGACAGAGCTGAATCAATCCCGCCGGACAATCCGATAATCACCTTGTTAAAACCGGCTTTGTTCACCTCTTCGCGCAAAGCGGTCGTCAGGAGGGTCGTGGCCAGTTCTTCATTCAGCCGCAAATACGGCGCTTGTTCCAGCATTTCTTCGATCATCTGCATTACCATGTTCCCTCCCCTGTCCGTTTACGCTTGATCCGATTCAATTCGCGAATGGTGAGATCCAAATTTTCATCCCGCAGCAGCGGCATTTGGAATCGGGCCTTTTTCACTTTTTCCATGTCGATGTCAACCACAAGCAATTCTTCTTTGAACAAGCCTGCCTTCTTCTCGATTTTGCCGAACGGGTCGACGACGGCTGATCCGCCATAGAAGGTAATGCCATCTTCTGTCCCGACACGGTTGGCAAACAACAGGTAAGTGCCGCTGAGCAAGGCATAATTTTTCAGCAGGGAATACCATGATTCCTGCGCTCTCAATTCCGGCCCGGTCAGATCCTGTCCGGGTGAGTTTGACGGAACGATGATCAGATGGGCTCCATCCTGTGCCAGGAGATAAGGAGCGGACAGATGCCAGAAATCCTCGCAAATCAGCATGCCAAACTGGCCAAACCGCGTCGGGAAACTGCGGATCACCTGGCCTTGTCCAACGTAACGCCCTTCGTCAAACATTCCATATGTAGGCAGATATACCTTCCTATGCAAATAATGAAGATTCCCGGCGGTAAGATAGGCCGCCGAATTATAAAGAATATGCTCAGGGCTGTGTTCGATGAAACCGATGACGAGATCCATTTCGCCTGCTTCCTGGGCCAGCCTTTGGATTTCCGGGCTAAACGGATCCATCGCCATCTCATACGTCAAATCCAACAAGTTATATCCCGTTAAACTGAGCTCGGGAAAAATAAGAAGATCCACTTGTTCTTCACGGGCCCGGTGGATCATTTCCCTGTGCAATTCCACATTGATATCCACTCGGCCCAAGTGTGGTCTGATTTGTGCAAGTCCTACTCTCATGCTTTGGCCTCCTCAGGCAAGAACAAGGCTTAATAAAACCAATCTAAATCATACCATAAGCCCATACGGACTACCAATAGGCGATTCCTTTGCAAAACTCTTTCCACTTATCCCGGTGTTCTATTATTTTAACCAAATAAGGGAGGGAATGTTGAGTATAAAAATTACGTTTTTTTTCAGCCAAGCCCACTACTTCCCGAAAGAAATCATTCGGAAATTGAAACAGAGTTGCAATGATTTTTTTCTCAAGCCATGAGAGAGGACGCACGGATTCGTATGCATTCAAAAACATCTCGCCGCAATCTTCATTCCAGTCGTTTTCCGTTAACATCCGGGAGGCCATTTGCCAGACATCACCGGCTTGGCAATCATAATCTGCCGTCTCAAAATCAATGAGCCAGATGGTCCGGTCTTCTCCGATTAACCAGTTATGGCTTGCCAGATCACGATGAGCCAGACATCTTCTTTCATATTCCTGATAGCAAAATTCTTTTAACGGTAGCCGCTCCAACTTTTCCCAGCAACGCAATCCTTCCAGATAGAAATCTTTTCCGACTTTCACCAGCAGTTTTCCCAGATCCCCCTCCACCTTGTTGACGCGCCTCAGCACCTGATAAAAACGCGCGAGGCGTTCTGCCACGCGCTGATAAAGAAGAAAAGCCGCCTCTTTTCGGGGAGGCGTCCATAGTTCCCGTCCTGTCTGATGGAAAGCGGCGAGTATTTTAACCATGCTTTTTACATCTTCAAGCCGTGAATATTTCCCTGACTTTCCCTTAATAAAAGGAGTGAGCAGCCAATTTTGCCCATCAGAGCAAATTGGCAACATGGCCTGAAATCCCCGTTGCCTCAATTCATTGTCCACCCTGCACCACCACTGGAGGCGGCCTGTGTGCATACGCTTGGCAATCCAGTGCATCTGCGCCGTTTCTATATACCAATTCCTTCGATAAGGAGTAATATTACGTACCTCAGTATGTAATATCCGCTCCAATAACTCCCGCCGGGGTCGTTTCATTTTCTTCCCCTTCCCGTGTTACCCTTCGCTTGAAGAGCTTTCTTTTACTGGCCAGTTTGCTGAAACCGGACTGCTGAATGCCGGAGTTGCCTGCTCTTGCCCACCGTAGGGATCTGGCTGATAAGCCTCGGGACTGTAGTTTGACACAGACGGAAAATAGGGAACATGATAACCATATCCTGACCCATAGGGATAGGGAAAAGCGGAAACAAACGGTGTCGGCCCGTATACTGGCTGCGGCCAAAAATGGGATATATGATAAGGATAAGGGCTCACTGGCGGAACCGGGGTCTTGCGGTAACCCCCTTCATCAAAAAACGAAGATTCCGGTGAGTCAAACGATGAAGAAAATCCCTGATAATAAAACGGCATTTCCGGAATATGCGGAGGTTTTGGCAAAAAATCCATCTGTTGCTTACGATCCTTTTCCGCTTTTATTGTTTTCCGTTTTTCTTCCTCAGCGGGGACATCCCCGATCTTCGTCTCCATTTCCTTATTTTTCGAAGAAGAGAGGAGAAATTTCCCTGTCGGCACCCGTATTTTCATGCCCGGTTCCAATTCATTTCCTTCAGTCAATTCCGGATTCACTTCGCGCAGCCGTTCAATCGGTGTGTTATACTTTTGAGCGAGTACCCAAAGCGTATCCCCGGGTCTTACAATATGAATCTTCATGAAACAACCCCCTTAACAAATGCTGATCATTATCATCCTATGCACAATTAAGCATTTTTTTGCCTTACAGAAATTTTTGTTTAAAAATTGCTTTAAAATAAGAAGGTACTCAAAAAATCCTGCTCAGATCAACTCGACGGAAAGAAGGATCGCTTATGGTAAAAAAATCGCTCTGGAACACAATCTATTTCCTGTCTGTCTGTTCCTTTCTGTTTTTGGCGCTGGGATGTGCCTGGGGCATCCGGGATATTCTTCAGCCGTCCGGTTCCGAAAGCGTGAAGGCCTCATCAAAGCCAAATGAAACTCTTCCCGTCCCGGCCGGCGGATTGCTGCTCGGGCTGGGCGATTCACTGACGCGGGGAATTGGCGACCCCGGCGGGCAGGGGTATTTTGGCATTGTCAAAACGCAATTAACCTTAAGGGAAAAGGAACCGATGAGCAGCGTAAACCTGGCTGTCAGCGGGCTGACGTCCGATGAGTTGCGCCGGCAGATCAAACAGCCGCACATACAAAATCTGCTCAAAAACGCGAAGTGGATTGTCATGACCATCGGAAGCAATGATTTGTTTCAAAGCAGCGGCAGTCTGAAAAAGATCGATGTGGCTGCCGCCGAGAAAAGCCGGCTTCAATATCAGCAAAACCTGACCGATATCCTGACGGAAATACGAACATGCAATCCCAAGGCAACGGTCTATCTGTTTGGCATCTACAATCCATTCGGCGACTTGCCGGAAGCAAACCTCGCTTCGCGTCTCGTGACTGCCTGGAACAACACAATTTCGCAAACAGCGGTGCAATTTGATCGCGTGGTCGTCATCCCCACGTTTGACCTGTTCGCCATGGATCCGGGGAAATATTTGTACAGTGACCATTTCCATCCGAACCATCTGGGCTATGAGCGCATGGTGGAACGCTTGTGGCAAGTGATCCAAGACCCGCCGAAGGAGGAAACGACTGATGGCCAAACAAAATAAACCGGTGTTGTACGTCGAAGGTTTAAGCAAAACGATTCGCAGGAGAACAATTGTTCAGGATATCTCCTTTGAAGTGGGCGAAGGGGAGATTTTTGGTTTTCTCGGGCCCAACGGAGCGGGAAAAACGACGACGATCCGCATGTTGGTCGGACTGATCCGCCCCAGCAAAGGAAAGGTAAAAATCGGCGGCTATGATTTGCAAACCGACTTTTTAAAAGCGATTTCCCATGTGGGCTGTATTGTCGAAAACCCGGAATTATACCCGTACCTAACCGGAAGGGAAAATTTGGAATTGTTTGCCCGGATGGCCCGCATCGATCATGCCCGTATCCGTGAGGTGGTGGAACAAGTCGAACTGACGGAACGCATCGATGATCCTGTCAAAACCTATTCACTCGGCATGAGACAACGTCTCGGCATTGCGCAGGCATTGTTGGGAAAACCGAAACTCCTCATTCTTGATGAACCGACTAACGGCCTGGATCCGGCCGGAATTCGCGAATTGCGCGCCTTCATTCGCAAACTTGCCCGCAAGGATGGAATCAGTGTTTTTGTCTCCAGCCATATTTTGCATGAGGTGCAGTTGATGTGCGACCGTGTGGCCATCATTCACCAGGGAAAGCTGGTTCAAACCGGCCCCATCGGCGAACTCGTCGGAGACCAATCCATGGTCGAATGGAAAATCGAACCGGCCGACCGCGGGCTGAAAGTGCTGCAATCCCTGCCTTATGTCACCCGATGGGAACAGCCGGATGACGGGCGAATTCTCGTTCATATGCCGGCTGAAAAAATAGCGGAAACCAATCGCTCCTTGGTTGATAAGCAGATTCTGGTCCATGAGATCCGCACACACCGCCCGACCCTTGAGGATATTTTTTTGCAAATGACAGGAGGAGTGGAAAGTGCAGCATCTGATCTATAACGAAATGATGAAGCTGATTCGCAAAAAGCGGATCTGGGTCATCGCCCTGATTTTGCTTATTTTGATTCCCATTTTTACATATGCCCAGTACCGGACGACAAAAGAGACCATGGAACGATTGGGCACTTCCGATTGGCATGCGCTTCTGACGCAACAAATCGTTGATGCGCAAAACCGCCTGTCATCCAATCAGATCCCGGATGAATGGAAAAAATATCTGAAATTGAACATTGAGCAGCAACAATACTATTTGGACCATGACATCAATCCGACCGCGCCGGGAGGACCGACCTTTATCCGCAAATTTGTGGAACAGGCGGTCGAACTCTTTTTGCCGCTGCTTGTCGTCATCCTGGCTGCGGATATTGTTTCATCCGAACATTCGGCTGGGACGATCAAGCTGTTGCTAACCCGGCCCGTGCCCCGTTTCAAAATCTTGCTCAGCAAATATATCGCCTTGTTGCTGGGAACTTCTTTCCTCATTCTTATGACGGCCGTTCTCGGTTATGTCATCTCTGGCGCGGTTTTCGGCTATGAAGGATGGACCATGCCGGTTTTAACAGGCTTTTCGCAAAACGGAAACAATCTGGTCACCACCCATGTCCATCTTTTGCCGCAATGGAAATATGACTTAATGGCTTACGGATTGGCCTGGTTTTCCTGCTGCGCGATCGGCACCATCTCATTTATGGTCTCCGTTTTGGTCAGGAGCACGGCTTCAAGCATGGGGATCATGCTGGCAGCCGTGATCTCGGGAGGCTTGCTCAGCCAGTTGGCCCCGTCCTGGGAAGCGCTGAAATACCTTGCCTTTACCAATCTGGGCTTAACCGATTATCTCTCAGGGCATCCGACCCTGGTCGAAGGAATGAGTCTTCCTTTCTCTCTCGCCGTTTTAAGCATATGGTCGCTTCTTTCCCTTCTGGTAGCCTTTGTCGTCTTTACCCGCCGCGACATCCTCGCTTGATGGTATTGAAATAAAAAGAGGCTGTATCGCCGGATTGGCAATACAGCCTCTTTTGGCTCATCTCACTTGAGCCTGATGCCCGCCGTAGGCATGAATTCCGTCCACCTTGACGACTTTGGCAAATTCCTCCATTAACTGTTTGGCAATAACCCCCGGTACTCCGGTTCCAATGGAACGTCCGTCAACTTCGACCACCGGAATCACTTCCGCTGCCGTTCCGGTGAGGAACACCTCATCAGCCACATAGACATCGTGGCGGGTAAAAGGCTGTTCTTTGACGACATACCCCAATTTTTCCGCCAGTTCCATGATCGCGTTGCGCGTCACTCCCTCCAGCGCACCGATATAGCAGGGAGGAGTATAAAGAACGCCTCGTTTCACGATAAAAACGTTGTCTCCCGAACCTTCAGCCACATACCCGTTCATTCCCAGCATCAACGCTTCGGCAACACCGGCCTTGTTGGCTTCTATACGAACAAGAATATTATTGAGATAATTTAAGGATTTGATTTTTGGATCGAGCGCATCCGGGATATTTCTCCGCGTCGGCACCGTGATCACGGAAATCCCCTTTTCATACATCTCACGAGCAAACAAGCGGACTTGATCAACAATGATGATCACATTCGGCGACTTACACTTGGAGGGATCAAGCCCGAGATCTCCGGGGCCACGGGAAACGACCAGACGAATGTAAGCATCGCGCAACCCATTTTTGCGAACCGCCTCGCAGACCAGATCCTCCATCTCTTCCCGGGTATACGGCAAATGGAGCAAAATCGATTTGGCAGAGTCGTACAGACGCTCGATATGTTCCTTCAATCTGAAAATATTTCCGTCATAAACGCGAATTCCTTCAAAAATACCGTCTCCATAAAGGAAGCCATGATCGAAAACGGAGACCACAGCTTCTTCTTTCCTCTTGTACTCCCCATTGATAAATACCCAGCGCTCGTCAGCCGTCATGTTGCCTTCCTCCTCGTTTTGGTGATTTTTGTTTACTCAATGACACGATGCAGCGGATATTCCCCAACATCAGAAATTAGAAAAAGCCTCCGACGGCACAGTTTGATCCCTTGCATCAGAACCTGCCGCTGGAGGCTTTTATCCCCACGGTGTACACCATATCCCGGTGCCGATACCGCTTGGTCCAGACTCCCTTGAATCAAATGGACGGAACCCTAGGTACCCTTCTGATAAGACTGAAAATTTCCTCTTAATAAATTTGTAAATCATTATATCCCCATGCTATAAAACTGTCAATCATTTTGTGCAAAATTTGATTTCGACGCTATTTTTTCATAACTTTTTTTATAAAAACAGGGGAAGGAACCCAGTATCCGCACTTGGCACCCCAACACTTCAATTTCAGAAATGGCCCCCTGCATCAACAGATGGTCAACAGGCAACTCAGCATCGATGATAAAATAATAATTTCCCAGCCCCGTCTTCGTCGGCCGTGATTCTATCCGGCACAAATTGATCTTGCGCCATGAAAAAGCGGCCAAAACCTGATACAACGCTCCCGGGTAATCTGAGGGAAGCGTAATCTGCAAACTCGTTTTGCAAAAATCGGCAGATTGACGGTTTTCCTTCTCTTTCCACCCGACTGCGAGGAAACGCGTAAAATTATTTTGATGATCCTGCATATTTTCCATCAGGATCGACAATCCGTTAAATTCCGCCGCTTTGGCCGGACCGACGGCCATCCATGGTTGATCAGGCTGTTCCTTTATGAGTCCGGCCGCTTTGGCCGTACTGTCGGTAAAGACAAATTCAGCCATGGGCGCTTTTTGCCGAAGCGTCCGTTGGCACTGCGCAATCGCTTGGGGATGGGACAAAATTTTTCCGAATTCCCGCAGCGGACGGTGCTTTTGCGACGGATGAACCATCAGGCATTGCGCAATCGGATAAACCAGTTCGGCAACGATCGGGACATCAATATAATGAATCAGCCAATCCAATGTTGAGTTGACCGATCCTTCGATGGCATTCTCCACCGGAACGACGGCAAACTGAACTTCTCTGTCCGCAACTGCTTGCAAACAGTCGGGGATCGTGGAATACGGCTGCAAAACCGCGTGTTTCTCCGGGAATAACCACTCTGCAGCCGCATGGGTAAAGGTTCCAGCTGGTCCCAAATAGGCTACGACTTCTTTCATAACCCTGCTCCTTATATTTTTCCCAAGACTCTACTACGTTTTTGCTCTGCTGTCAACTGGACAAATGCCCCCGTTTGTGACGCTTTCAGGTCAGTGATGTCCGCCGGGATATTCATTTCCGAAAAAACGCTTTTAAAATATCTTGTCAAACGTTCCCCATCCCGGGCAAACGCAAGGATCGTCGGCCCCGCTCCGCTCAAAGCAGCTCCGTACGCACCGTTTTTAACCGCATTTTTCAGAATTTCCCGCAATCCGGGAACCAGCGTTTCCCGATATGGCTGATGAAATAAATCCTGCATGGCAACTTGGAGCAAATCCCACCGTTTTTGCAACAGGGCGGCTACCAGCAGGTTGGCCCTGCTGCTGGATAAAACGGTCGTTTCCTTGTCATAAAAACTGGGTAAAACATGCCGGGCCAGTTTGGTGGAAAGAGGGCGTTTGGGTATGGCAACGACGATCGGCAGATTAGGCGCTTCGCTGGAAAGCAGGTGCGCCTTCCGCCCATCCCACGATCCGATCACCACCCCGCCAAAGATCGATGCCCCGACATTGTCCGGATGCCCTTCGTACTTTGTAGCCCGCTTAAGTATCTCCTCCCGGTCCCATCCAAACTGATACAAATGGTTAACCGCCATACAGGCTCCAACGATGGCGGCCGCGCTGCTGCCCAGTCCGCGGGCAAGCGGGATCTCATTTTCGATCTCCAGTTGAAATGGAATAAGAGAAAGTCCCATTTCAGCGCAAGCCTGCTTCATGACGGAAACAATCAGGTTATCCTGATCCAGTTCAATTCCGGCTCCATACGGCCCGCTGACGGAAAGGCTCAACTCCTTCGCCGGTGAAAAACGCAAGCGCAGATACCGGTTTAATGCCATACCGATCGAATCAAAACCGGGGCCCAAATTCGCCGTACTGCAAGGCACAACCACCTCAAACGGCGCAAACTCTCTCATACGGCCGAATCCATTTCCACATTGATCCATTCCAAAACCGCCTTCATTTCTCCGGGAATCACCTTGGGTTTCACTTCGGTGGCATGAAGCGCCGTTTGCGGATCTTTTAATCCGTTTCCCGTCAATACGCAGACGGCTTTGCTCCCCGGTTTGCATTTCCCAAGCTGCGCCATTTTGATCAGACCGGCTACCGAAGCGGCTGAAGCGGGTTCACAGAAAACCCCTTCCCACTCGGCTATTTTCCGGTAAGCCTCCAAAATTTGCTCATCAGTGACAAAGTCGATGCATCCTCCTGACTCATCCGCCGCCGCTTCCGCCTTTTTCCAACTGGCCGGATTGCCGATGCGAATGGCCGTCGCAATCGTTTCCGGTTCACTAATTGGTTCACCGCGGACGATGGCTGCGGCTCCTTCTGCCTCAAATCCCCACATTTTCGGCAGTTTGCGAGCCTTCCCCGCCTGAACATACTCCTTAAACCCTTTCCAGTACGCGGTGATGTTTCCGGCATTCCCCACCGGAATCGCCAGGATATCCGGTGCTTCGCCCAATTGTTCACAAATCTCGAAGGCGGCCGTCTTCTGCCCCTCAATCCGGTAGGGGTTTAAGGAATTGACCAGCGTAACCGGATACCGGTCCGCGATTTCCCTCACCATGGCCAGCGCCTGGTCAAAATTCCCTTCAATTGCCAATACTTCTGCTCCATAGATGACTGCTTGCGCCAATTTCCCCATCGCGATCCGCCCGTGGGGCACCACGACGTAACACTTCAAACCGAGCCTGGCCGCATAGGCTGCCGCTGATGCGGATGTATTGCCAGTCGAAGCACAGATGACTGCGGTGCTTCCTTCTTCCTTCGCTTTGGCGATGGCCATTACCATCCCGCGGTCTTTAAACGATCCGGTGGGATTGGCTCCTTCGTGTTTGAGATAGACGTTTACACCGATCTCAGCGGACAGCCTTTGTGCATGATAAAGCGGTGTTTCTCCCTCAAACAGGGTCAGATGCGGCGTATGCTCCGTTACGGGCAAATAGGCGCGATAGCGTTCCAAGATTCCTCTTCTCATTATTCCTCTCCTTTGCTGACTCTCTCTTCTCACTCACCTGTTCCTACGACAATAGCCCGTCTGACGCCCGGTAAATCAACGAGCCCCTGTAAGAGTTCATTGATCTCCATCCCTACCTGTGCCGTATCGACAGACATCGAAACATTGGCTTCCCCCTGCAGCGGGATCGTTTGGTGAATGGTTAACACACTGGCACTTGCTGATGCCAAAAAGCTTAAAACCCTGGACAGAATGCCGGCCCGATGCTCCAGGATCATGGAGATGGTCACAATTTTTTCCTTGACCATCGCATGGAACGGGAAAACACCATCCTTGTATTTGTAAAATGAGCTGCGGCTGATTCCCACTTTCTCCACAGCTTCTTGAACTTTGGATACTTTTCCTGTCTCCAGCAGCTTTTTCGCTTCCAATGTTTTCTGGATCGCCTCAGGCAGCATATCGATTCGAACCAAAGCATAAGGATCTTGCGGCATTATATGTGTCCTCCAATAAAATACATATGTTTCCCCATTACGGACATTTTAACGTGGACTGGTACTGTTAGGCAAGACCCTTTGTAAAACTTTTTCTATGCGAGATCGCTGATCAACCTGGTGGCACAAGGACCTCCCGATTTTGTTCAGATATCTGTCTCATGATTGGGCCGGCAATTTTCATCGATCCGCTTCCATTCTTTTACAAAAAGGATTGTCTGCATTTGCTTATGGTATAATAAATGGCCGGAACGCCACACATACACCATCGAGATAAGGAGTTGGTATCGTGATTTCCGTTCTTTTTGTCTGTTTGGGAAATATCTGCCGTTCACCGATGGCTGAGGCGGTTTTCCGCCATTACGTCCGGGAGGAAGGCCTGGATGACCAGATTCGCGTCGACTCCGCAGGCACCGGCGACTGGCACACCGGTGAACCTCCGCATCACGGGACGCGAAAAAAACTGGATCAATACGGAATTTCCTATGAAGGCATACGAGCCCGGCAGGTGAAAAAAGAGGATTTTTCCAACTTTACATACATCATCGGGATGGATAACCGCAACGTTGAAAACTTGCACAAGCTTTCCGGCAATTCCGGGGACAACGTGTATCGTTTTGTCGACTTCATTCCGAACACGACCTACACTGAAGTGCCCGATCCATGGTATACCGGTAATTTCGATGAAACGTATGAGCTGGTATCGGCCGGATGCCGCCATTTACTTGACAAAATCAAGCGTGAACATCACCTGGAATAAAAAAAGCAAGCGGAGCTCCAATTTCATTTGGGAGCCGCTTGCTTTTTTCTTGCTCAGTAATCCGCACCATCGCTTAATTCAAATTCCATCTCTCCGATGCGAATCGTATCCCCTTCTTTGGCACCACGCGCTCTCAACGCATCTTCAATCCCCATTTTGCGGATCGTGCGCGCAAAGCGAAGCACACTGTCATGGTATTGGAAGTTGGTGCGCTGAACCAATTTTTCCACCCGCTCTCCTTCTACGACATAAACTTCATTTTCGCGGCGGATGGTGAAGGCGGGTTCCTCTTCGGTACTGCGATACACTTTTCGTTCCACAGGCGCTTCCGACACCGGCCGGGCAGACTCTTCCTGTTCCACCTGATCCAGCAACCGGCTGACGGCAAACAACAGTTCCTTTACTCCTTGTCCCGTCGCAGCCGAGATCGGGTAAACCGGCACATCGCCGATTTTTTCTCTGAACCGTTCAAGATGCTCCTCCGCCTCCGGGAGATCCATTTTGTTGGCAGCGACAATCTGCGGGCGATTGATCAAGTCCGCGCGATACTGTCTGATTTCCTCATTGATTTTCAAATAATCCTCATAAGGGTCGCGCCCTTCCGAACCAGCCATGTCAATCACGTGAACAATCACTTTGGTTCGTTCAACGTGACGCAAAAATTGATGCCCCAAGCCGACACCTTCATGTGCCCCTTCAATCAGGCCTGGCAGATCGGCCATGACAAAACTGCGCTCTCCCACCTGAACCATGCCGAGGTTGGGAACCAATGTGGTAAAATGATAAGCCCCGATTTTGGGCTTTGCCGCAGAAACGACCGATAACAGCGTCGATTTCCCCACGCTCGGGTAACCCACCAACCCGACATCAGCCAACAGTTTCAGTTCAAGCTCAACCCAGCGTTCCTGGCCGGGATCTCCGTTTTCCGCGATTTCCGGTGCCGGATTGGCCGGTGTGGCAAAACGGATATTGCCCCGCCCTCCGCGTCCTCCTTTGGCGATCACCGCTCTTTGTCCATCTGTCGTCAGGTCAGCAATCCATTCTCCTGTTTCCGCATCTTTTACAACCGTTCCGGGCGGCACTTTCACGACAAGATCTTCCGCCGATGCACCGTGTTGGGATTTGGAACGCCCGTTCTCCCCGCGTTTTGCTTTGAAGTGACGTTGAAAGCGAAAATCCATCAGGGTACGCAAACCCTCATCCACTTCAAAAATGACATCGCCGCCAGCGCCGCCGTCTCCACCCGCGGGGCCCCCGTACGGCACGTATTTCTCGCGCCGAAAGGCAACCATCCCGTTGCCGCCGTCTCCGCCTTTTACATAAACTTTTACTTTATCCACAAACATGTCCCAGTCACCTTCCTACTCTTGCCGGCTCAAACAACACGCGACCTCCATCCCGTTTCGTCCGGACAGGGTCTCCATTTTCGCTTGCCACCGTTGCAGTTTATTCTTTAAGGTCTTTTCATCCGTTTCCGCAATTCGAAAAGGGAGTTCATCAAGCTGCCAGTTGATTTTCACATGGACCCAAGGGTCATTTTGAACCAGAGAGATCTGAAGTTTTCCGTATCCTTTTTCCGCTTCCCCTTTTGCTTCGAGGAACTGAAACAGCGTCTCCAGAAGTTGAAACAACTTTTTCTCGGCGGCAACTTCCGAAAACCGAATAGCCTTGGGCACATTCCACTCGATTTCCCAGTCTTTAAACCGGTCGTCAAGAATGAGAAGTGATGCGGAAAGCGGAGCATACCTGGACTCAGACAGGTTTCGCTCATGACCCGCCCGTTCCACCAGTTTTTGCATGTACGCTTTGAGGCGGTCTTCCTTTTTCATCATCAAATATCCCATTAAAACTTGGATATGATTCATCCAATCATGCCGCTTGATGCTGGAAATTCGTCTGATCCGTTCCGCTGCGGCGATGGACTCCATCCGGTTTCTCAGCAGATGGGCACAGGCGATGCCGAATCCCAGGGAAAGCAAGGAACCGAGAAAAAAAAGGATTGTGCCTGTCCGACCAAACGGTTGGACGAGCCAGCCCACAAGCAAAACAATCGTGGGAACAAAGGGTAACACCCATTGAAAACCGCTCCGCCTCACCTTGATCTCCCCTATCTTTTGTATGTATGTCAGACCTTATTTTACAGTATTTTTCCACAAAAGAAAAACCCCGGCCGTTTGGCCGGGGTTTCTTCAGCCTAATTCACTCAGGCTTGTGCTGCTGCAGCTTCTTGTGCAGCTACAGGGTAAATGCTTACGCGTTTTTTGTTGCGTCCCATACGCTCAAAACGAACAATACCGTCTGCTTTTGCAAACAAGGTGTCGTCTCCTCCACGACCAACATTTACACCCGGGTAAATTTTGGTTCCGCGCTGGCGAACCAAGATGTTTCCAGCCAAGACGAATTGACCGTCTCCGCGTTTAACGCCCAGGCGTTTGGAGATGCTGTCACGGCCGTTTTTCGTGGAACCTACACCTTTTTTCGATGCGAAATATTGCAGATTGAGTTTCAACATGGTTTCCACCTCTTTTCATTCATTATTGAATCCGTTCTTTCATTTTAACATAGGAAGGAAATTCATCAGCCACATTTTTCAGGGAAACGACCATGGCTTCCATGAGCAGGCGAACCTGTTCCCGCTTTGCAGGATCAGACAATTCCCCCGGGAAACGGCAATCCAGCTTTCCTTCCCTGTCATCATCGGCATGCACCTTGCAGCCGAACATCTTTTCAATGGCATTAACCAATCCGATGGAAATGCCGGAAACTGCGGCACAAACAATATCCGTACCGTGCTCGCTGTAATTGGCGTGCCCCGTGATCAGAACGCGCTCCACCTGCTCCCGGTCGTTTCGCTCCACCAAAATGCGAATCATTATGCTTCGATGCTTTCGATTACAACCTTGGTGAATGGCTGACGATGACCTTTTTTGCGTTTATAATTCTTTTTCGGTTTATATTTAAACACGGTAATTTTTTTGCCTTTTCCGTGCTTAACTACTTTACCGATTACTTTGGCGCCTTCTACAACCGGAGCACCAACTTTGGTTTCATCATCTTTGTTTACGAGCAATACTTGGTCGAAGGTAACTGTGTCACCTTCTTGTGCGTTTAATTTTTCGATGAAAAGAACGCTGTCTTTTTCTACACGGTACTGTTTGCCGCCTGTTTGAATAATAGCGTACATGAACTTTAATCCTCCTCTTAAAGGACTCGCCATGAACAGGAGAGACTGAGGTCTCTTGCAGATCCTGTCACGAGCGGTATCGACAACAAGCCTTATCTTAGCACATCCGCCGATGATTGTCAAAAGCGAGTTGCAAGTAAAATATTTCCTATAATCCTAAAAGAGCTCTTCCACCGTACAGGTGTAAAACCGCGGATGCAAAAACCGGCTGAGCAGCGTCTCCTCGGGCAAAAACCCGATCACCTTTCCCGTGCGATCCGTCACTTCCAAAATATGATAGCGCTCTTTATATAACATCTGTACGACTTCTTTCAACTCGGCCTTGCCATGGACAGTCATTTTTTTAACGGGTTTTGAGGAAATGCGGGAACGCGTACGGGAAAGCAAAAAACGCAGGAATTGGTAATGTCTCTGTTTTAGTGCCCGCAAGTTGGAGTATAACAAAAAGAGGGCGATCAGGAAAAGATGGATGAGAATTCCTTGTTTAAACCAAAACAGGGCGGCCGCAGCCAGCACGAGAGAGAGAAAACTGCTGACCCACAGCGTAAGATCGATGCAGATCCGAAAAGGGAACAAAAAACTCAGCCCCGCTTGCATCACCCGTCCCCCATCCAGCGGATAAATGGGCAACAGATTAAAACAGGCGATCATGACATTGCCGTGGATGAAGTATTCAGTCCATTCCCTCGTCCACCAGCCCGTCCCGTAAAAAAGCAGGCTGATTAAAATCATCGCCACATGCTGAAAGGGCCCGGCCAATGCGACGACTACTTCTTCCTTCGCCGGAACGGTTCCCCACTCCTCCGTCTGCGCCACACCGCCAAAAGGAAGAAGTTCCACGGCGCGGATGCGCCAGCCATAACTCCTTGCTGCCGCGACATGCCCCATTTCATGGATCAGAACCAGGACAAACAAGGTGAAAAATTCAATAAAATAGCCTGTCCAAACAGCCGAACAAGCGACGAGCCATAAAAGCGGATGAATGCGCAGGCGAATTTTCTGCCTCATGCGGTCAATCAAATACGATCACGCTCGCCGGATCAATAAATCGATCATTTTGTTTCACGGCAAAATACAAGAGCGGTTGTCCTTTTGTTTCACTTATGCTCCCGATAGTCTGCCCTTTTTTCACCCAGTCTTTTGGTTTGACGTCGATACCGGCCAATTGGCCATACCATGTCTCGCTCCCTCCCTCATGCTGAATGATCACTGTTTTGCCCAATCCCGGTTTCTCCCCGGCAAATATGACCCATCCTTCATCCGCAGCCGCAACCCGCGCATGGGCAACCGTTCGGATCACGATCCCCTTGCGCTGTTCATCAAACGGGAGCACCACTTTTCCAAAGACGGGAGAATGCCAGCGATGTTCCCGGGGCTTCTCATCAGTCTCAGAACGGGAAAACGCCGGAAGAATGGACGGAGATCCTCCTAAATATCGTTTGAACCAGTTTTCCATTCCCGCAAACTGAAAATCGTGCGTCATGACGCCGGAAATCCATTGTTCCGCAGGCTTCAGCACCGGGGACTGTGAACGGAAAACGAGCAATGTCAAAATAAAGAGAGCTGCGGTTAACAGCATTTGTGTACGCAGTCGGCCTCCCTTTTTTCCCCTTGCTTGTCCTTTGCCGCTTGTTTGATTCCAAGGGGAAGCATCATAGGAAAGTAAATCCTGACCCGGATCCCATTCTTTTCTTTTCGCAGCCCAAGAGCGCGGGGCCCGTCCTTGTCTGATTGCCTGCCATTTAACTTCTCTGCGCTTTTTGTGTTTCTGCGCCCAGTCGTACATCCTGCCCAACCCCTATTGTTCACATTTGTATCAAGATATGATGGACAAGGGGGGGATATGCAAAAAGCAAAAAACCCGGTCCCTTCGGGCTTTGAAGGAACCAGGTTACCTTGGCAGGAATCGGCCCGCCTGTTTGGCCTCAGGCAAAACCGAGCCATCGCTTTACTTTTGTAATCACATTCGATTCTTTATCCAATACCATCAGGGGAACCATTTCCCCCTGGATGCGACGGGCAATGTCTCGATAAGCTTTGCCTGCCGCATTTCGGTTTTCATAGACGATCGGCTCTCCGGTATTCCCCGCGCGAATCACCTGCTCATCATCCGGCACGACTCCCAGCAGGTCGATCGCCAGCACAGACACAACTTCGTCCACATCCATCATTCCGCCGTCTTTCACCATCTGCTTGCGAAGACGGTTGACCACGAGCTTGGGAGGGGCCACCTGTTCTTTCTCCAAAAGCCCGATGACGCGGTCGGCATCGCGAATCGCCGTATTTTCCGGAGTTGTGACCACAATGGCCTGATCCGCCCCGACAATCGCGTTTTGAAAGCCGAGATCAATCCCTGCAGGACAATCGATAATCACATAATCGAACTTCTCCTTTAACTCCGCAATCAACCATCGCAATTGGTTGCCGGAGATCGAACTCTTGTCTCTTGTTTGCGCCGCCGGCAACAAATACAGCTCATCACAACGTTTATCCCGGATTAACGCCTGATCGATACGGCATCTTTTTTCGATGGCATCGACCAGATCATAAATAATTCGATTTTCCAATCCCAAAAGCACATCCAAATTTCTCAGCCCGATATCGGCATCCACCAGACAAACTTTTTTCCCGGCCAATGCCAAAGCCGTGCCGATATTGGCTGAGGACGTCGATTTCCCGACGCCTCCTTTTCCGGATGTAATCACGATGCTCTCTCCCACATTCTCCCCTCCTTCCCCTGAAAATTCAATCCTGCTTCAGACCAATTTTATTAAAAATGACGGCGCCCTTCTTTCCATTCAAGTTCCGGTTTCAATTGCCCCAGATGGTGAATCCGTTCCACGACGATCTGGTTATCAATCATATAAGCAAAGCGCATGCCAATCTCGGACTCATCCCATTTGTCCGGCGGGCGCGAGATCACATCAGCGATGCGGAGCTGGGTCGGCCGCAAAACGGAAGCGACGATGATTGCATTGGTATCCCCTTCGCACCCCGCGTGCGCCAATCCGCGCAAGGCTCCCAAAACATAGATGCTCCCCGTACACTGAATGGTTCCGCCGGGATTGACATCGCCCAAAAACAAAAGATTTCCTTTATGTATCAATACCTGACCTGATCGAACCGTTCCCGACTTGATGACAAGATCCTGCTCACCACCAAGGAGATAGGGGATGTCGTCGGACTCAAACTCCTGTATGATCAAATTTTTGCGGACGGAAAACAGTTCCCTGACAGCAATTTCCTCCGCTTTTGTAATCTGTCTCTTTCCCAACTTGATGATCACATTCAAATCCGGGCCGTCCCAAATGTGTGCGGCATGGGAGTTTTCCAGCTTTTCTTTAAGATCTGCCAATACATCAGAAAAGGGGCGCGAATCATCCAGAAAGAAAAACAACCCGTCTTTGGTTCCTTTGATCGTTACGCCCGGTTTTAGCGTTTTCCCCATATCCAACGTCACCCCGCCTCACATATGATTTCGCTCTTCTCCTTCATTTTCCTTCATCCCCCAGCTTGCCACAGATGATTTGCCTTGATTAACGGAGAATGGTGTCAAATATAATCGACCGATTGCGTTTCTTTTGATAAATCAGGTGAATCACCTTGAATATGGGATAGCCGATGATCACATTAAACAGTGTCGACGGAATAATGTAATTCCACATCGCCAACACAACAGGCACATCCGTAAAATCGAAGAGGCGATCCCACCCGTAAATCAGGATGAGATAGATGAGTTGCCCCCATGCGGTCAGCACCCCGGCAACCCACTGAAAAGGAGGCACATGGGCTGCCATCCTGTAGGTTCCATACGCGACGAGCGGAAGGGTTATCGCGGAAATGCCAAGTGCGGGCCCGTAAACGACATCATGAAGCAACCCGAAAAAAAAGCTGAGCAACAGTACATACCGCCGCGGCAAATACAAAGAAATGGCAATCATCCCACTGACAACCAATTGAGGGATAACGATAAAAGTGCTCCCCCAGGCTTGGGGGAGCAACCATTGGAAAACGGAACCTTCCAAAATGAAAAGGAGGAAGAGGAAACCGGCGAACAGCTTTTTCATGGCATTCCCCTCCATAAAATGCATTGTTTATTTTTGCATCGATTTGAGTTGCAGTTTTTCCGGATCTTTTACAACCGCAACATAATCCAATTGTTCAAAGGATGCGGACGGTTTGATGTAGACAACCTGTTCCACCTGGCTCTCATTCATCGTCACTGCATCCACCGTGCCGATCAAAATGCCGCCCGGATAAATGTCCGACAAACGGGAGGTAACGATGATTTGCCCCTTTTTGGGAGCAGCCGTCACGGGTACTTTCTTCATGATCAGACGGCGTTTTTGTTCATCGTATCCTTCGATAATCCCCAGAACTTCTCCTTTATCCGTTTGAACCACCGCCGCAATGCCCGGCCCGTCTCCCGAATCGGTCAACAACTGAATGTTCGCCATGTGGCTGGTTGCGGTTTGAACCCGGCCGATGAGTCCTTGCGGGGTGACCACCGGCATTTTGGGACGCACCCCATCATCAGTCCCCCGGTTAATCACCACCCGGTTACTGAAACGGTCCGGGCTGCGGTAAACGACACGGGCCTGGATCGATTCCAGACGATTCTCAGTTTTATAATCCAGCATCTCTTTTAATTCTTGATTTTCCTTCGTCAGTTCATTGACACGCGCCCTTAACTTCAATTCTTCAACCGACGGGGAAGAGGCGCTTTTCGTTCCTTTTCCATCGGCGAACAGCCCGCTGAACGGAGTGTAAAATACCCCTTCAATCCATCCGGCGCCATTTTGGATCCAACCTTCCGGTCCCGCGAGAATATCGCCGTCCCCTTTGGTCATGCCCGCGGAAATAAACAAAAGGACAACCGAAATCACGATGATAAATATGCGCTGGGTCATATTTCGTTTCATGAAGAGAACGCCTCCATCAGAACGGTCTGCGACGGGAGCGGTACGATGAATTGGATCTCGGTTTAAACATGTCGATATGGTCCAATGCCGCTCCCGTACCGATGACGACGCAATCCAGGGCATTCTCCGCCACCGTCACCGGCATGTGCGTCTCCTGTCTCAGCCGTTCATCCAGCCGGCGCAACAATGCTCCGCCTCCGGTCAACATGATCCCCCGGTCCAAAATGTCGGCGGACAGTTCCGGCGGAGTCTCTTCAAGGGTTTGTTTCACGGCGTTGATAATATCGTTAACCGTTTCAGACAGAGCCTCTGCAATCTCCCGAGAGGTAATCTCAATCATTCTCGGCAAGCCCGTAATCAGGTCCCTGCCCTTGATCTCCCGGGTGAGATCTTCCTCCGGCGGAATCGCTGCCCCGATTTCCATTTTCAGCGTCTCCGCCGTTCTTTCACCGATCAGCAGATTATGTTTTCTCCTGATGTACTGGATGATCGCTTCATCCATCTTATCCCCCGCCACGCGCAAGGAATGGCTGGTGACAATGCCGCCGAGCGAGATGACGGCAACTTCCGTCGTTCCTCCACCGATGTCCACGACCATGCTGCCGGTCGGTTCCCATACGGGCAAGCCCGCTCCGATCGCTGCGGCAAAAGGCTCTTCGATCGTATAAGCCTCTTTTGCCCCCGCCCGGATCGTCGCTTGCTCCACCGCCCGCTTCTCTACCGGCGTGACTCCGGATGGAATGCAAACCATCACATTGGGTTTTCTCGGCAAAATCATCTTTTGGTCGATCGCTTGTTTGATAAAATACTCGAGCATCGTCGCAGTCGTATTGTAATCGGCAATGACCCCGTCTTTCATGGGACGGATGGCAACGATGTTTCCCGGGGTGCGCCCGATCATCGATTTGGCTGCATTCCCGACCGCTTTGATCTCTTCAGTTCCCAGCTCAATGGCCACAACTGAAGGCTCCCTCACCACAATTCCCTGTCCTTTCACATATACCAGCGTATTGGCCGTCCCAAGGTCAATTCCCATATCTTTCACAAAACTTCCAAACACGTCCGGCCCTCCTTCCCATTTGTCACATTTCTATTGTCGTCACAAGGATATGCTAGGAAATCAGCCCATGTTCACGCAGACTGAAAAATCGTTGATCTCCGATGATCACGTGATCCAGTACCTCGATTCCCAGAAGCTGCCCCGCCTCGATCAGTCGCTCAGTCACATGAATATCCTCCGTGCTCGGAGTCGGATCCCCGCTCGGATGATTATGTATACAGATGACAGCTGCGGAGCTGGAGCGAATCGCCTCAAGAAAAATTTCGCGCGGATGAACAAGCGAGGCGTTCAGACTTCCTTTAAAAACGCATTTTTTGCATATCACTTGATGTTTTGTATCCAAAAACAGGCAAACAAAATGCTCTTGTTTGGCAAAGCGCAATTCATCCATCACATATTGCGCAACATCTTCAGGGGAACGTATGACATAGCGCTCTTCAGGCGATAAACGCGAGATGCGCTGGCCAAGCTCTACGCCTGCCATCAGCTGAACCGCCTTTGCCAGACCGATGCCGTGGATTTTCATCAACTCCTGGAGCGAAGTTTGCGCAAGCCCTTTCAAACCGTCTGTTTTGACCAATACCCTGTGCGCCAGGGCCACCACAGACTCACCTGTGCTGCCTGTCCGCAACAACAGCGCGATCAGCTCGGCATTGGACAAATGCTGAGGCCCCAAACGCAACATCCGCTCACGCGGCCGCTCTTCCTCCGGCACGTCGCTCAGCAAAACGTAGGCACGTTCCATTTTCTCCATTAACGTTCCATTCCTCCTCTGCCTGCTATTTCACCCTGGTGAATGGCCGGATCCGACAAAGTAGCAAAACGGCAGAGGTGTCAGCTGATCAGACCATCAATTACACAGAGTGAAAACCCATTTCTTCCAGCATTTGATCCAACAGGGGGATGGACAATCCCACCACATTGAAATAACAACCTTCGATCTTATCGACAAGGCGGGCTCCCCGTCCTTGAATCCCGTATGCTCCCGCTTTATCCAAAGGCTCTTTTGTGCCTACATACCAAGCTATTTTTTCGGGAGATAACGGCCGCATCCACACTCTTGTCATACGGTGAGCCGTTTTTTCTTCCACTTGCGCACCCGCCCGAACGCGGACGAGGGCAATCCCCGAATAAACTTGATGATCGGTTCCCTGCAAACGGGAAAGCATCTTTTTTGCCTCATCTTCATCGCATGGTTTGCCCAGGATCTCCCCGTTATGAACGACAATCGTATCTCCGCCGATCACCAGTGCATCATCACACTCAGCGGCCACTGCTCTCGCCTTGCGCAGAGCTAATTCTTCAACGATTGTGCCAGGGGGAAGACGGTGATCAACTGTTTCATCCACATGGCTTGTTTGCACACGAAAATCGACTCCAAACAAGGCCAGCAGCTCTCTTCTGCGCGGAGAGCCGGAGGCCAGCACCAACTCTGGTTGCATTTCTTCGCCACCTACCTAAAACAACAAAAGGGAAATTAAAAATCAGGAGGGTGAGAATCCCCCGTTCAATGGGGAGCTTTCCTGATAAGGAAAAAAGCACCTTCGGTTTAAGGTGCCAACCATGAGAAGATCACTTACAGTTTATCAAATGAGGGTCCGATCAACAAGCAATTGACATGCGTTTGTCACAAATTTAGGCTATTTGCCCCGGCAAAATTTTTGTTCAATTTAAATCTTTAATCAATTGTTCATAGTTCACCATATAGCGGACCAAACCTTCCTGAACCTGCCACAGCAAAGCTTGATTAGGATTTTTTTCCGCTTGCTCGGCGCTCTGCATGGCTTGATCCAAAGCCTGAAACATTTTGCCAAGCGACTCGCGGGCCGGCTGCGGCAATCCCTTTTGCACCGTTTGGCACTCAAGAACAAATTGACGGTACTGGTCGATCCAGTCGCTGTTAAAAGCAATAGCAGGTGTTTGGGCACCTGGATCAGCCCGGATATCGCGAATCGTGACCGCGTTCAGCTGCTGAAACAAACGATTCCCTTTATTTAACGCCTTTGAAAGCGTCTCTGCCGTGTCTGATTTCTCCATGTTCCCCTGTACATTCATCTCTTTTAAATAAACGGGTACATCCTGTTTTTGATAGATGGCGGAAAGCTTCAGAGCATCATCCCGGTTGGGGGCCACCCCCATAAAAATCCGGTAGGGCGAACTCTCCGACATCACTGCGGCCAGCCCTTCCGCACGGTAGTTTTGAACGGTTTTCATCGCCCCGTTTTTCGCGCTGTAGTTCCCGGCCTGGAGCATGACCGCCCGCAATCCTGGAAGGGCCGTCATTTCCTTGACTGCCGATTCCTTCTGACCTGACTCGCTTTGTTGTTTTGCCGGCACCGTCAAATGGTCATCAATCGAACGCGTTGAATGCACGGGATTTTCCGAAAAAAACAGGTGCATGACGGAAATGCCCATGGCCGTCCCGATCAAGACCGCTCCGCCGATGGAAAGCAAAATCTGTCCGATATGCGCGGAAAACCGGCCCTGCCCCGTCTGTCGGCGCGCAAAAGGTTTTCCCGGTGCTCCCCAGTCAATTACGTTGCCTGGTTTATGCCCTTCCAAAAGCCAATTATTCCAGGCAACCGCTTCGGCCTTTTCCCACCAGCGACGCCACTGATCCGCCTTCTCCTTTTGATTTTGCCGGATCGGCCCCTGACCGGGTTCAGAATGCCCCGTTTCGGCTCTTCCGTGCAATCGGAATATGCTCTTTTTCGTTTCTTTTTCTGTTTGTGTGAAATTGCCCTGCCATCCGGGTCGTGATGTCTCCCCTGACCTCCCCGCATGCCTGATGGCCGGTGAGAGCGGCACCACTCCCCTTCCAGATTTGCTCAAGATTTCATCACTGGGCTGTGCCGGCAAGGCATGATCCTTTTTTGCCGGTGAAATTGGTTTTCCCTGGACTTTTACCTTGATTCCCGTACCGTGCACATGGCGGGAAGATTTGCTTGTCCCCATATCAATCCGCCCCTTTTTTCTATTCTGTTAATATAGCTTATGAGTTCATAGAGGGGATAGAACCGTCAAAAAAGAACAATCTTCCCGTTCATGTGCGCTCTACTATTCTAGTATCCTGAAGGAGAGCAAAAAATGGATCCAGCCGTCGCCCCACAACAGGGCAATGATGACACCGATGGCCAGGTGGGGAGCAAACGGCAGCGGATCACCCCAACTCCTCCGCTTGAAGAGCAGCGCATGGCAAACGGCGCAAAAAAGCGCGCTCCACGTCGCGAGCCAAAAAGCGAGAAAAATCTCAGGCCACCCGACAACCCAGCCCGACATCGCCAGCAATTTGGCATCACCCATCCCCATCCCGCCAGTGCATTTGCTGATGATCAGGCAACAGAGATAGGCGAGAGCTGAGGCACAAAGATAGTTGCCATAGGGCATGGGATGCACCCAAATCCGAACCGCGGCAAAGAGAACGGTTCCGCTGTAAGTGAACAAATTGGGGAGCACCATCGCTTGCAAATCGGTCAGGGAAAGCAGGATCAACAACCACATCAGCACCAAGCTGACCCATCCCTCCGCTGACGTTCCCTCACGAATTCCCACCAGCCACGTAAAAAAGAGACTAAAACCTGCTTGCAGACCCCATACCGTTTTGGAATAGCGAAAAAGGGTTCCTCCTTCGCGCTTCCGCCTGATCGACCAGCTGGCCAACGGAGGGAGAATTATGGAAATGAGTGCGCTGACCACAAGCATCGCGCCGATTTTCCAATCAAACATGGGGGATCTGTCCCACGTTTAACACCCACTCCGCTTCAGTCAATCCCTTTTGCACCAAGTGGGTCAAAGCCATCTCCATCGTCTGCATTCCACAGGCTTGTCCCGACTGCATGACGGAATCAAGCTGGTGCTCCTGCCCGGAGCGCAGCAGATGGGCAACTGCCCGGTTATTGATTAACAGTTCACAGGCAACCACATGGTCGCGCCAGCCACGGCCCGGAATTAACCGCTGGGCGAGAATGGCCAGCAAACAGGCCGACAGCTGCGCCCGAATCAGAGAATGACGCTCCGGTGAAAAGCTGTTCACCAGGCGATGCACGGCACCAATCGCATCGGCGGCATGGAGGGAAGCAAACACCATACTGCCCGCTTCCGCTGCGTGGAGGGCCGCTTCCATCGCCATGCGCTCCCGCATTTCCCCAATGACGATCAAATCGGGGTTTTGCCGCAGGGAAGAAACCATCCCGCTGGAAAAAGTATGTACATCCACTCCAATCTCCCGTTGCACGACAAGCGACCGCAGGGAATGATGCTCAAATTCGATCGGATCCTCCAGGGTGACGATATGGAGCGATTCCTCCTGATTCAGATACTGTACGAGCGAAGCGATCGTCGTTGACTTTCCGCTTCCGGTCGGCCCGGTAACCAGCAAAAGCCCCCTCTTTTTATGAATCAGCTCTGTCAGAACAGGGGGAAGTCCCAATTCTTCGGGTACCGGTATCCTCTCGGGCAAAAGGCGCAGCGCCAATGCCGCCGTTCCCCTCTGCTGGTAAAAATGGGCGCGCACCCGGACGGCTCCGACGGAAAAGGAAAAGTCATATTCCTTATGTTCCGCCAACGATTCCGGCCCGGGCAGATTTGCAGTTGCCTGCACAAAAGCGTACAGTTGGTCGGGGGGACATTCCCTGTCGCTCAACCATTCCCAACTGCCGTTTATTTTGGCGCGAGGCCGCTCCCCGGCGGCAAAGTGCAGATCGGATGCAGCCAGGTCGATTCCCAGTTGAACCCATTCCGCAATAAACAAAGCAATCCCCTCTTCTCCCATTTTTCACTATTTTATGATAAATTTCCCTGTATGAAAAGCCGGACAAAAAATAGTTTGATTCCGCCTGAAGACAACAGTAAAGTACAAGTAAAAAGATCACAAAGGAGTTCAACATGCTATCCATTCAAAATTTAACCGGAGGCTACGCCAAATCCTTTCCCGTGATTCACGATCTAAGCTTTTCTGTTTCCCCCGGAGAAATTGTCGGGTTGATCGGTTTAAACGGTGCCGGCAAAAGTACGACGATCAAGCATATTTTGGGTTTGCTCACCCCTGTGTCGGGAAAAGTGACCTTGGACCGGAAGACATTAAACGAGGACCCGGTCTCTTTCCGCTCGAAAATCGCCTGGATTCCTGAAACTCCGCAGTTTTACGATGAACTCACATTATGGGAGCACCTGGAACTGACGGCGAAGGTTTATCAGCTTGACCGGGCTTTGTTCAAGGAACGCGCTGAAGAATTGCTGGAACGTTTTCGCATGCAGAAAGCGAAAAACTGGTTTCCGAACACATTTTCCAAAGGGATGCAGCAAAAAATCATGCTGCTCAGCGCTTTTCTCATCCATCCGCGATATCTGATCGTCGATGAGCCGTTTATCGGTCTCGACCCATTGGCAATTCATGCCTTGCTCGATCTTTTGCAGCAAGGGAGGAAGGAAGGGATGGGCATCTTGATGTCGACTCACATTTTGGAGACCGCAGAAAAAACATGCGACCGTTTTGTCATCCTTCATCACGGACGCATTCACTTTACCGGAACCCTTGCCGAATGGCAGAAACAAACACAGAGACCATCTGCCTCACTGGCAGATCTGTTTATAGAGGTGGCAGAACGCACATGAATCTGGACAGCACAGCACTGTTTTATCAGCGCATGCAGCAGTCATGGCTGAAAGCGATCGGCATCATCCGGCTCGTGGCAGGTGGAGGAGGAACCCCCTTGTTTGCCGGAGTCGTCCTCATCGGGTTGTATTTCGGGTACAAGCGTTTTTTGGAATGGATGCCCTCCTCCTTTCCCGCCGGTTTGCTCACCGGACTGGTTCTTTCCCTGCTCTTGACATCCAGCCGCATCCGCACTTGGATCAAACCGGCCGATCCCGTTTTTTTGCTTCCGGCAGAAACAAAGATGAACGGATACTTTCGCGCCAGCTTATGCTACAGTTCGCTTGTTCACATCATTCATCTGGCACTTGCCCTACTGCTCCTCTCTCCGCTTCTGGCGGCGGGAGCACCAGAAGATCGCTCACCGCTCTGGCTCCTTTTTTCTTTGCTGAGCCTAGCACAAATCCTCAATGTGCTCATCGAATGGCAAAGCATGCGCCTTTTGTGCAAATGGAGCCGCCGTAAAATCAGGGGAATCGCCTTTCTGCGCTTTCTTCTCAATTTTTTATGGACTGAAGCGTCCATGGATCGCCAGTGGGTCGGGCTGCTTGTTCTTTTCTGCATCATGGCCGGGGTCTGGCTCGGACAGGTGGCCGTCACCCCAGCGTTTCCTTTACCTTGGGATGAACTGAAAAAACAGGAACAGTGTTTATTGGCGAGATATTATCATTGGGCCGGCTGGTTTGTGGACCTTCCTGCTGTCCAGCAACCGATCAGGCGCCGCCATATCTGGGTGCGGATAGCAGACCGTTTCACCAATTATCGGAAAAACCCGCTTCTCTATCTCTACTGGCGTCATTTCTTCCGCAAAAGCGAATTGTACGCTGTCTTTTTCCGGCTGCTTCTCTGGGCGATCATCATGATGGCGCTCTTCCCCAATCCCTGGGTGATCTTCGGCATCTACCTGGCAGCGAGCCTGATGCTTTTTTCCCAATTGCCTGCGCTGATAGATGCAAACAGCTATCCGGCTGCACTGAAACTGTATCCCTTACCGAAGGCTGCTTTTAAGAACAGTCTGGCACGAATCGGCACCGTTCTTTCGGGGATGCAAGCGCTGATTTTAACCATGGTGATTGCCGGTTTCCATTGGCTTTCGTTCGCCGGAACCCTTTTGTTTCTCGCTTATGGCCTGATTCTGTCAATGATCATGGCCGGGCTGAAAAAACGGAGTGTGCCGCCGCAAAAATAAACATTCTTTTCTTTTGGGACCGTCCCGGAAATGAATGCCGAAATGAGCCAGGGAGGGCTGTGTAACTCCCTACCCTCCCACACTCCGGGCCGCGGTGCGCTTCATACAAAAAAACTGCCGCGGTCAAGCGACAGGCAAAGGGGCGTTCTCGGCGGCGGCCTATTTCTTTGTCAAAACTTGTACATCCTTGATCATTTGCTGCAGATCAGGCTGCAATCCATTATAATACCTTACGACCGTGCCGGATTCATCAATCAGGTAAAATTGGGTCGGATGGGTGACCAAAACCGGCATATCCGGCGAAGGTCCTTTTTGCCGGGCTACCGGTCCCTTAAATGTATCCTTGGCCATTTTCGCGATCTGACTGAATGAATAGCCGGTCAAAAAATGCCAATGGCTTAAATCCGCATCATATTTTTCGGCATACGTTTGCAACACTTTTGGCTGATCATGCTCAGGATCGACACTGAATGAAACCAGTTCGATCGGAACGCCGGCCTTTTTAAACGCGTCTTGCACTTTGGCCATATTGGCTGTCATCGGCGGACAAACATTGGGGCAGTTGGTAAAAACAAAATCAGCCAACCAGATTTTGCCTTTTAAATCCTTTAAGCCAAATGGTTTGCCCGATTGGTCAGTAAAGGAAAAGTCATGAACTTGCCAATGGAGTGCGGACACGTCATTTGACGATGAGGCCTGCGCCGATGTTTCCGGTTCCGGCTGTTCCTGAGCAGCTTCCGAGCAACCGATTACGGTGAGCACAAGAAAAACGATGAGCGCAAAGCCAACCCGTTTCCATTTCTCCATCCAAATCGCCTCCAGCCGTAAATTCACTAATAAATCTAAATCTTGAGTTCGCATAAAAGGGACAGCCATTCAGTTCACAAAGGGGTTAAACCAAGCTTTTCCCCCGATGTATTTCGACCGGTGGCGGCAGAAAAATCCCGCCTTTCCACTTCATGAGACTTCGCACTTTTCCGGAAATGAAAATGCCTGCTCATCGGTTAACGAAACAGTCAAGTCAAGAAATCGGCGGCAAAAGTGAGGGCAAGAGATGGTCAGGCTTGCGAGAGGGGTGAAAACCCCTCCTGCCTGACGCTCACTCCCATCCCCAGCTGAAGCCAGAGGTTTTCTCGCCCGTAAAGAAATAAAATATCGATAAGTTCATCCCTATTTTACGCTTTGCTTTTCAAGTTCCGGTACAAGTGCATGCGAAACACGCCAAATGTCACCGGCCCCCATCGTCATCACCAGGTCTCCGGGTTTCGCATGCTGCAGCAGATATGAAACAACCTCTTCTTTGGTAGCGATAAACTGTGTATTGGGATTGCTGTTTTGTTTAATCAGCGCCGCCAATCTCTCTGCCGAAACACCCGGGATCGGTTTTTCCCCCGGAGGAGCATAAATGGTGTTAATGATCACTTCATCGGCATGAGCAAAGGCACGGCTGAACTCATTGAACAAGAGGTGAGTCCGGGAGTAACGCTGCGGCTGGAAAACGGCGATCACACGGCGGCCCAGCGCTTTTACCCCTTTTAATGTCGCCTCGATTTCGGTCGGATGGTGCGCATAATCGTCGACAACCAAAATATCGTCCACTTCACCGATTACTTGGAAACGTCTTTTTGCCCCTTGAAATTGGTAAAGCGCTTTAGCAATTGAAGAAAACTCACAGCCGGCTTCCAGGCAGGCGATAATGGCGGCCAATGCATTGGAAACATTGTGGCGCCCCGGGATGCGCAAGGTGACTTCCCCTAACTCTTCTTCCCCTTTGACTACCGTAAAACTGATCTCCCGCAAGTTTTCCCGAATATTTCGCGCGGTGAAGTCGGCCGGATGATCGATGGCATAGCTGAGCAAACGGCCTCCCACATCTTCCGCCATTTCCCTGAGATGGGGATCATCATAGCACAAAATCACCGCGCCTTCCGGACGGACTTGCTTTAAAAACGAGCGGTATGCCTTTTTCAGATTGGCAAAATCCCCGCCGTAGTTTTCCAAATGATCGGGTTCGATATTGGTGACGATCGCCAGATGCGGATAATATTCCAGAAACGAGCCGTCGCTTTCATCCGCTTCCGCCACCACGTAATCGCTTCTCCCCGCCTTGGCATTTCCTTTTAAACTGACGATTTCCCCGCCGATGATATAGGTCGGGTCCACTTGGAGCAGTTCCAACGTTTGGGCGATCATGGAGGAAGTGGTCGTTTTTCCGTGAGCCCCCGCAACCGCGATCCCCTTTTTATCATTCAGAAGGCGCGCCAGCATCTGCGAGCGGTGAATCACTTCAATTCCCCGCTTTTTGGCTGCGATGCGCTCTACATTATCTTCCGAAATACTCGATGAATAGACGACGAGGTCTGCCCCCTCAACCAAATCCTCATGATGACCGATCGTCACCCGCGCTCCCCGTTCGATCAATTTTTGCACCAACGCATTTTCAGCCACATCCGAACCGGATACTTCATATCCCAAATCGAGCAACACCCTGGCAATCGCACTCATGCCATAGCCGCCGATTCCCACAAAGTGCACCTTCTGCTTTTTTTCCACGTCAACCACCAACCTTTATTTAGATCTTTATTCAGTGTCATTTCAGTTCAGAAGAGGACGCAATTGGGAGACCAAAAAGAGCGATCCCGTGATCACACAAACATCATTTTCATTCATCTGCCCTTTCACAAGGCGCAACCCGGCCAGCGCGTCATCCTCTGCATGAACAGTCAGCTCCGGCTTCACTTTCTTGAGCAGCCCGGCCAATTCACCGGCAGCGAGCGACCGCGCCTGTCCCTTTACCTCCGTTGCGACCACCACATCTGCTTCCTCTGCCAAAACTTCCAACATTTCAGTTACTTGCTTGTCCTTCATCATCGCCAGGAGCAAAAACAAACGGCCGTTGCCAGGTTCGTGTCTTTTTACCGCCTGCACCAGTGCTTTGACTCCGTCCAGGTTATGCGCACCGTCGAGAATGACAGCGGGCGAATCGGCCACTTTTTCAAACCGGCCCGGCCAGCGGACACGTTGCAACCCGGTCACAAAATGCTCGGGATCGATCACCGTCGCATAAGCCTGTCTGAGCACTTCCAGCGTCATTAATGCCGTCGCGGCGTTATAAAGCTGATGCTCTCCGAGCAGAGGGATGGACAAGTTGGAAAGTGTCCGGTAAATCCCTTGAAAATCAAAGGATTGTTCGCTTGAGCTCCATTTTCCCGGGATCACCCGGTAATCTGGCCCCCATTCATACAGGCGGCTTTTTTTCCGTTTCGCCTCTTCCCGGATCACGGCGAGAGCTTCTTCAACCTGAGGACTGCAGACGACGGGAACCCCCGGTTTGATGATTCCTGCTTTTTCCCGTGCGATTGCGGTCAAAGTGTCACCCAGCCATTCCTTGTGATCCATTCCGATTCGCGTGATGACGGAAACCAATGGATAAACGACATTGGTCGAATCAAGGCGGCCGCCGAGTCCGGTTTCCCACACGATAAACCACGGAAACGCCTCTTTGGCAAAGAAACAAATCGCCAGCACAGTCCAGAATTCAAAAGGGGATGGCGCACCGGGTCCCGTTTTGCCCATTTCTTCAACAAGTGGTTTCAGTTGGTTGGCCCAATGGACAAAGGAAGCTTCCGGGATCGGTTCTCCGTTAAACTGGATCCGTTCATTCCACGATGTGACATAGGGGGAGATAAATAACCCGACCGGATAACCTGCTTCCCGCAGAACCGAATCGACCATCGCTGCGACGGAGCCTTTGCCGTTCGTTCCAGCAATGTGAATGAATTTGCAGCGTTTTTCCGGTGATCCGAGCCGTTCGAGCATCCATTCCATCCGCCCGAGTCCCGGTTGGATCGCCTGGGTGCAATGTTGGTCCATCCAGGCAAAGACATCGGCTGCTGTGACAAATCCCTCATTTACCTGCATGTTTTTCTCCCCTTTCGTTTTGGTTTTTGATGGATTATGTAAGAAAACTGCTCACTGTGTCCATTTTGCCTATTAATCAGGCTGCCGTCAACAAACAAAGGAAGCGAGGGCAGGAAAACGCCTGCCCCGCCGAATCTCATCCTTGGAGTTCCCTTAACCTGGCCAATACCTTTTCACGTTTTTCCCTGTATTCTTCGCCTTTTTTACGCTCACCTTCCACCACATGAGCCGGCGCTTTATTGACGAAGCCGGGGTTTGCCAATTTTTTCTCCACCCGTTCCACTTCAGCATTCAATTTCTTCAGCTCGGCATTCAAGCGTTCGATGGTTTGCCCGACATCAACCAAGCCGGCCAGCGGCAGGAACAATTCCGCACCGGTAATCACGGCCGTCATCGTTTTTTCCGGTCGGGGCAAAGCCGGATCGACCGTCAAATGGCTTACTCCGCACAAGCGCTTGATCGCAGCTTCATTCCGTTCAAAAGCGGGCATCACATCAGCATCGGGGCGCACCAGCAGCTCCACTTGGTGTTTGGGCGCCACTTCCATCTCCGCGCGAATATTGCGCACAGCCCGGATCGCTTCGATCAGCACCTGCATCTCCTTCACCGCTTCAGCATTGGCATAAGAATCATCCGCTTTCGGCCAATCGGCCACAGTAATGCTTTCACCTTTGACCGGCAGATGCTGCCAGATCTCTTCCGTAATAAACGGCATCATCGGATGAAGCAGACGGAGCGCCTGATCAAGCACATAAACCAGCACCGAACGGGTAACCCGTTTTGCCTCCTCATCCTCTCCGTAAAGCGGAAGTTTGGCAAATTCAATATACCAATCGCAGAATTCATCCCAAATGAAATTATACAGGGCGCGGCCCGCCTCACCAAAATCGTAACGATCCAACAAACGCGTCACTTCAGCGATCGTTTCGTTCAAGCGGTGCATGATCCATTGATCGGCAGTGGAGAAAGGACCCGTCAGCTTTAAGTCCTCCGCTTTGATTCCTTCCAGATGCATCAGCGCAAAGCGAGACGCGTTCCAAATTTTATTGGCAAAGTTACGTGCCGCTTCCACGCGCTCCCAGCGGAAGCGTTGATCATTTCCCGGGGTGCAGCCGGTGGAGAGCATGTAGCGCATCGCATCGGCGCCGTACTTTTCAATTACATCCATCGGATCAACGCCGTTGCCCAGCGATTTGGACATTTTGCGACCTTCAGCATCCCGGACCAAACCGGTTATCAGCACATCGCGGAACGGAATCCGGTTCGTAAACTCCAACGCTGAAAAGATCATGCGCGCAACCCAGAAATAGATAATATCATACCCGGTCACCAGCACATCCGTCGGGTAATACCGTTTCAAATCCTCTGTTTCCTGCGGCCAACCCAGCGTGGAAAACGGCCACAGGGCGGAGCTGAACCAGGTGTCGAGCACATCCTCATCCTGTCTCAGGCTCGTGCCCTGGCACTTGGGACATGCTTTTGGCTCATCCCGGGCGACGGTCATTTCGCCGCAGGAATCGCAATACCAGGCCGGAATGCGATGTCCCCACCACAATTGCCGGGAAATGCACCAGTCGCGTACATTTTCGATCCAGTGCAGGTAAATTTTTTCAAAACGCTCCGGTACAAAGCGAACCCCCCGGCCGCTTTTTTGCACTTCAATCGCCCGTTTGGCAAGCGGCTTCATCGCCACAAACCATTGCGTCGAGAGGTAAGGCTCGACTACGGCTCCCGAACGCTCGCTGTGGCCGACCGAGTGCACATGTTCTTCAATCTCGATCAGATGGCCGGACTGTTTGAGATCTTCGACAATTTGCTTGCGGCAGTCAAAGCGGTCCATCCCTTGATATTTTCCTGCCAGCTCATTCATTTTGCCTGTTTCATCCATGACGAGAATTTGCGGAAGTTTGTGCCGGTTTCCTACTTCAAAGTCATTCGGGTCATGGGCCGGCGTAATTTTTACTGCCCCGCTGCCGAATTCCGGATCAACATATTCGTCGGCGATAATCGGAATTTCGCGGCCGGTGATCGGAAGCAGGACGGTTTTTCCGATAAGGTGTTGATAGCGTTCATCCTCGGGGTGAACTGCGACCGCCGTATCACCGAGCATTGTTTCCGGGCGGGTGGTCGCCACGCGGATATAGCCGGAACCGTCCTTCAGCGGATATTTGAGATGATACAAAGCACCTTTGACTTCTTTGTAGATCACCTCAATATCCGACAAAGCCGTGCGTGCGACCGGATCCCAGTTGATGATGTACTTGCCCCGGTAGATCAGGCCCTTTTCATACAGGCGGACAAACACTTCCTTAACCGCCACGGACAATCCCTCGTCAAGCGTGAACCGTTCCCGGCTGTAATCGACGGAGATCCCCATTTTTCTCCATTGGCGGGCGATATTGTCCGCATACTCTTCTTTCCATTTCCAAACCACATCCAAAAATTTTTCCCGCCCCAAATCGTGACGACTGATTCCTTGTTCGCGCAGTTTCGCTTCAACCCGCGCCTGGGTGGCGATTCCGGCATGATCCATGCCCGGCAGCCACAAGGCATCAAATCCCTGCATGCGCTTAAAACGGATCAAGATATCCTGGAGAGTGTTGTTGAGCGCATGGCCGATGTGCAGGTTTCCCGTCACATTTGGCGGGGGAATCACAATGGTAAAGGGTTTTTTCCCCTGATCGCTCCCCGCTTTGAAATACTCTCCCTTCAGCCAGTAATCGTACCATTTCGCTTCCGTCTGTTTCGGATCATACGCGGAAGGCAAGTTACTGGTCACCGTTTCACTCATACCATTTCCTCCATTCTTCTGTAAAATAAAAAAACCTTTCGCCCGGCAAAGGACGAAAGGAATTTTCGCGGTACCACCTTTGTTCACTGATCAAATTCGCTCTGAACAGTGCACTTTGACCGGATAACGGCCGGTTCCGGACCTTCCTACACAGATCAATCCTTCAGAAGGCCAGCTCGAGGGCGACATTCGACGGTTTTCCCGAAGAAACCTTTCAGCCGGAGGGTTTCTTTCTCTGAACGGGTCAGATCCATCTACTCTTCCCTTTCACAGCTTTGAATCGCATGATTTGTT
Organism: Thermoactinomyces sp. CICC 10521; assembly: GCF_016055135.1. Classification (NCBI taxonomy): domain Bacteria; kingdom Bacillati; phylum Bacillota; class Bacilli; order Caryophanales; family Thermoactinomycetaceae; genus Thermoactinomyces; species Thermoactinomyces sp. CICC 10521. The sequence continues at coordinate 193,639 of NZ_JAECVZ010000003.1, forward strand.
TTATTATATTACACCGTTTTTTTGATCCAAGTCAAACCCAAGTAAAAAACGGCGAACGTGTCGCCGAATAAAAGATGAGGCCAGTCAGAAACCGCACCCGCACGGCCAAGGGAGGTTAATTTTTCAACCCGAATGTATGCTTGATGAAGTCATACATGGCTGCCGGATCAGCCAAAAACGCCAATAGCAATACAGTGCATAGCAAAAGGATACTGAGAAATGATAAAAATATTACTCCCCGGTATGCTTTTCTTACCACAGTTTTAACCAAACTCAAGAGACTAAACCCCTTCCTGTCAGTATCCAATATATTTACCCTTCAGCATATTCTTATTCTCTACTTTTCGTACACATCTGTCCAGTATTTCTTCAAAATAAGCCAAAAAAACAAGCAAACGCCACTTATTGCGCATAACATTTGCATAAAGGAAACACTTTTTTCCATAATCAACTTCTGCTTCCGGGCAAAATCCCAGGCAAATCCAAGTCATTCCATTTCTGATCACTTGACGGGTGAGGAGCGGTCTTTATGTTGGAAGTCCTGTTCTGGGTACTCGCACTTAGTTTACCATTAAAAGCATTGCGCAAACTATTACAAAAAATAAAAAACCGGGAGTTCCCGGATTAAGACTTGCGTTTTCCTTTTCCTTTCTTTTTGCCGGTGCGCACAGGTACGGCAGCCGTTGCCGATTTGTTTTCTTCATTCTTCTTTTGCCCCGGCCACAATTGTCTGACCAGATCCTGGAGCTGTTCCATTTGCCTGACTTCCGTCTCCAGTCTCTGTACGGTTTGCGCTTCGGTTTGTGACAGACGGGGAGTTTCATAATACAATTTGAGTGTTTTCATCATCCGTTCCGGGTACGACAAATATAAAGCCAACAGGCGCTTCTCCTTTGGTTTTAACAAATAGGAATTTTCATACGCTTGGAGCAGGTCATGCGGTGTTTCGCTCACATCCCTGTCGGAAGTAAAGCGCTGGATTGCCAAAGCCAGATCCCGTACCGGCGATTCCACCTGGGCATGGTCAAAATCGATAAAATAAAACTGTTCATCATCCCAAACCAGGTTACTGTCATGCATCCGGCGGTGACACAGGGCATAGCGGGGCAGAGCGCCGTCATCCGTCTCCACAAACCGCTCCAGGCCGCGAATGGCAAAAGAAAAGGTATCGTCCAGCCGCTCTTTCAGGTTCCGGAACGACTGGTCAAACGGAGAAGCAAATTCCCTTTTTTCCACCGTTTCGAGATATTCCGACAACTGGTTCTTCTTTTCCTTCCATTTTTGGATAAAATCCCGGCTGATCCGCTTCGGCAGTTCCGGATAGCGTTCGATGAGCGGTTCGGTCAGGCTGTGCAACTGTGCCAACGCCTGAACGGTTTCTGTCGGTGAGGGCGGTCCGGCTTCTCCTCCATCTTTCCAGGGGGTTGCATACCAAACTTCGTTCCCCACCTGCACAACCGGCTCATTATCCCTGTTCTTCACCCAGGGCAGCAGATGGGGGAATCCCTCTTCCCGCACCTGTTCCAGCATTTGATGGAGAAGCAGCAGTTTTTCACGCGGCGCCCGCGAATTTTTTAAAGCATACTCCCCCTCGGGCATCACCACTTTCCACACCCGTCCGGTATATTGAACATAGGCGGGTTCCCATCCATACTTGCTTAATACCTCGGCTAACGCATTTTCTCTTGCAAGCGGTGCCCGGTTCATCACCTGTCCTCCTCCTTAAGTCGTTTGTTTTTTCGCATAATCGGGCACATAGAGGATTTGCCCTTCTTCCAGGCGGTCCGTCTGCAATTGATTCAGTTTCATCAATTGGCTCACAGCCACATCATACCGGGCCGCCACATGGTCAATTGTCTCATCTCTTTGCACGATCACGATCTTCAGGCCGACAAATTGTTCTTCTTTATTGCCGACCAACCAGCGAATCCAATCAGTCTGCTTTTTGTTTTCCTGATCGGTTTCCGGCGCTTCCCCGCCTGAATTCAGCTCTTCTTCGACTTCCGTTTCAAAGACTTCCTCAAACTGGTTTTCCTTTTGCCGCTCTTCCCAAAATTCCCGCGGCGATTGCGCAAAAATTGTCTGTCGTTCCGGTTCCGTCCGTTGTTTTTCCTTCGTTTTCTCCTCCGTTGAAACTTCTTTTTGTTCGGGAACCGTTTCTTTTCGGCCAACCGTCTCCTTCGGGAAAGCTGTTTCTTTCTCTTCCGCTGTCTTCTTTTTCCCACTTTCTTTTCCTGCCGGCTCCGGTTCCCGTTGTGCTCGCTTTTCCTCCGTTTCGGGAACTTCATGCGGAAGGACTTTGGCTTCGGGTTCCTCTTCGGCTTCCTCTCCCTGTTCCCTGTTCACCCTCTTTCCGGAAGTATTTTCTTCGTCCTGCTCCCTGGCTCGTGACACCACTTCCGGTTCAGGCTCCACATCCCCTTCTTCCTCACTTTGGATACTGATCGGCCGTACGGGAGCGCCGGAAAATTCCGGGACAGTGTCATCCATCTCGCGCTCCTCATGGGAACCGGCTTTTTCTGCCTCCTCATTTGGATCCGGCAGCAAACCGTCTATCATGAGGATAGCTTCAATTTGCAATTCAAACGGGGACAGAACTTGATAATCAAACGATTCGACCTCCGCCGAGATGTGAGCCTGTTCAGCCCGATCCGCCGGCAATGTGATCTCAACAGGAATCACGTAGGCGAGTTCACTGCGATGTTCCTCTTCGTACAAAAACGCTTCTGTATGTAACCCGGTGTGATCAGGTCCTTCCACTTCCCCCTCCTGCTGCGGGATATACATTCCGTTAAGACGCAGATACCCTTGAATTTTTAAATGTTGGCCCTCATCTTTGATCTCGACATCAGGGTACAGGTCCAGTTCCAGGAGGGTATTCATTCCCGGTTGCTGCGGTTGCAATCTCACTTTTTCGGAGATATCAAAGCGAAGTTGGGTAAAGCGGTTTTCCACGGCAAATCCCTCCTTAACAAAAGCTGTTCCCTTTCTATTCGGGATAGTCATAGGTTTTGGACGTTACTTAACTATATGCATGGGAACGAAGGTTATCACTTTTAAAGGGCCAAAAAAAGAACAAGATGATCAAAAAACAGAAGATCCACTGCATCCGGCCACAAACTCCGAAATAAAGAAGACCCCGGCAGCTGTTTGCCGCCAGGGTTGTTGAACCAAAGTTTCTCTTTACTTTTTCAGCTTTTTCAAGGCATTGCGATTCGCTTCCAGTGTCCGGTTCAAATCCTCTTCGGTGTGGGCCGTCGAGATAAACATCCCTTCAAACTGGGACGGGGGGATCAGCACCCCTTCATCCACCATATGGCGGAAATACTCGGCAAAACGCTTCGTATCAGCCGTTTTTGCAGTTTCGTAGTTAACCACCTTTTCCCCTGTGAAAAAGAGGCAGACCATCGATCCAACCCGGTTGATATGGGCAGGGATTCCCGCTTCTTCTGCATTTTTGCGCAACCCTTCTTCCAAAATCCGCCCTTTTCGCTCCAGTTCCTGATAAGCATCCGGCGTCATCTCTGTCAACGTGGCATAGCCGGCCGCCATCGCCAGCGGATTGCCGGAAAGCGTTCCCGCTTGATAAACAGGGCCGGTCGGAGCGATTTGTTCCATGATCTCCCTTTTTCCGCCGTAAGCGCCCACAGGTAATCCTCCGCCGATCACTTTTCCCATCGTGGTCAGATCAGGCAGGATGTTGAATCTTCCTTGTGCCGAATGGTAATCGACGCGAAAACCGGTCATCACTTCGTCGAAAATGAGGAGGGCCCCATATTGCTCGGTAATCTCCCGCACTCCTTCCAAAAAGCCGGGGAGAGGAGGAACAACCCCCATATTTCCGGCAACCGGTTCCATTATGACCGCAGCCACTTCCTCGCCAAACTTTTCAAAAGCCAGCTTGACACTGTTTAAATCGTTGTAGGGAACAGTCAGGGTGTGTTGCGCCGTATTTTCCGGCACGCCGGGACTGTCAGGCAAGCCGAGCGTGGCCACCCCTGAACCCGCCTTGATCAATAAGCTGTCCGAATGACCATGATAGCTTCCTTCAAATTTGAGAATTTTATTCCGCCCGGTATAGGCACGAGCCAGGCGGATTGCGCTCATCGTTGCCTCTGTTCCCGAGTTTACCATGCGCACGATATCGACAGAGGGCATCCGCTCTGTCACCAGTTTGGCCATCGCCGTTTCCAATTCGGTCGGCGCACCGAAACTGGTTCCTTTTTCCGCCGTATCCTTGATGGCCTGAATCACTTTGGGGTGTGCATGTCCCAGAATCAACGGACCCCACGAGGCGATGTAATCAATATATTCATTTCCGTCCACGTCCACCATGCGGGAACCGAACGCACGCTCTATAAAAATCGGGTTCATCTCCACCGACCGAAATGCCCGCACCGGGCTGTTCACCCCACCGGGGATGACCTGCACCGCTTCGCGATAATCGGCGATGGAACGGTCAAAACGCTTCTGCATCCACCATCACAACCTTCTTCAAAAATATGTACCGAATCATTCATTCCTTATTTTAACGCATACTGTTGATTTCCACATGAAACGGAAGCAAATTTTTTCTAACAAATACCGGATGGAATCAGCTGATTCCGGAAAATGTTTTCTATCAAGTATTATGATGAACCATACAATTGATCATTCTATTTCATATTTTAACAAAGAAAAACATTTTTATAGAAAAGGAGCAAAAAGAATGAGGATCAGCAAAAAGCCATCCGGCGAATTACCAACCGCAAAGCCGGCTTCTCCGAAAAAACCTTTGAACATCCAACAGGCCCGCCTTTCACTTGAACTGTTTCAAGATGCCAATTTTTCCGGAAGGCGAATCCGCTTCCGGCGGCGCGGAGTCGCGGTCCGCAATATGAATGCATTTGCCTTTAACGATCTCCTGTCCAGCTTTCGCATGTCCAACCCGAATAATCCGGGCAGCTTAACCCTAGTTCTGTGGGAAGACGTAAACTACTCGGGCAGAAGACAAGTATTTTTTGGATCAAGATCGGTTCCTTTTGTCGGGCCCATTTTTAATGATCTGACGTCTTCGTTCATTTTCGTGCCACGAAGGCTGACGTCCAGAGAGATCAATCGCATCGAGGCCACCGGAAGTGCAGCTTTTCTGGGCGTGGTGGAGATTTCAGCGTAAAAAAAGAGCCCCGTGCAATCGCTGCGGGGCTGCTGACACCAATCTGTTGAGGCCGGGTTAAGCCTCTATTTTTTGTTCCCGAATCACACGCTCTTCCCACTCATCCATATCCGGTGTGAAATACTGAAGCCGGGTCTTTTTGTATTCTTTGGTCGAATAGAGCGTCGCACGTTCGGTAATTCCGGTTTCGTCCTCAATCGCCTGCAAGATTTTTTCGCATTCTTCCAAGGTCCGGCCATGCACCATGGTGAAAATCGAATACGGCCAATCCGGATAAGTCGGACGCAGATAGCAATGGCTGACGGCTTTAAAGGAAGCCATCACCGGGCCAATTTCATCGGCACGGTCTTCCGGAACCGCCCAAACCCCCATGCCGTTAAAGCGAAACCCGGCCTTGCGGTGATTGAGAATGGCGGCGAAGCGGCGCATCTGCTTCCGTTCAAGCATTTTTTTAGCCGCGTCCAACAGTTCTTCCGTTGAAAGTCCCAAATTTTGTGCGTAAAGATCAAAGGGGCGTGATTGAACAGGGAGATCTTTTTGCAATTCGCGAATCACGGCAATGTCAAAATCGGTGATCACTTTATCCGCTTTTTTCCGGTCTTCCTCATTATAGCTCGGTTTTGCTTTTGCTTTCGTTCCATCCTGTTTGCCGGTCATGTCGAGCTGAACCCCGATCTTGAACAATTTCAGCGTTGGCATCAGGCGAATCACCTCAACGCCGGCCAACTTGCCCAACAGTTCCACTGTTTTTTCGAGACCGATGCGGCTGTTCGGAGGTACAGCAATGGTAAACCAGAGATTATACTCGTGGTTTCGCTTATAGTTATGGGTAACCCCGGGATGCTGATTAATGATGCGGGCCGCTTCATCCAGGTGTTCCTCCCGTACTTTTGCAGCAACCAAGCTGGACTTGTAGCCGAGTGTACGGGTGTCAAAAATGGCGGAAATTTGGCGTATGGTATCCTTTTTCAACTCACGGACACGCGACAAAACCGTTTCTTCGTCTGTCCCCAAGGTTTCGGCCACTGCTTTAAACGGCTCAGGAACCAGTTCCACACCTTCCTGGAGTTGGTTCAGGATCTCTTTATCCAGTTCATCCATCGTTTTGACGGGCATCTTATTCTCCCCCTTTTAGCCAGCGGGCCAGATCTTTGGCATGGTACGTGATAATCAGATCTGCCCCGGCCCGTTTGAATGCCAGCATCGATTCGGTCACTACCTGCTTTTCATCAATCCAGCCATTGAGTGCAGCCGCTTTGACCATGGAATACTCACCGCTCACGTTGTAAGCGACAACTGGCAAGTCAAAACGCTCCCGCACACGCACCATGACATCGAGATAAGGAAGCCCCGGTTTGACAATCAGCATGTCCGCACCTTCGGCCACATCAGAGGCCGCTTCCCGCATCGCCTCTCGTACATTGGCCGGGTCCATCTGATAGGTCCGGCGGTCGCCAAACTGCGGTGTGGAATGAGCCGCATCCCGGAAAGGTCCGTAAAAGCTTGAGGCGTACTTGACGGCATAAGACATGATTGGAATATGGGAAAACCCGGCTTCATCCAATCCTTTACGAATCTCGTAAACAAAACCGTCCATCATGTTGGACGGAGCGATCATATCAGCACCCGCCCGGGCCTGGGAAACAGCGGTTGAGACGAGCCGCGTCAATGAAGCGTCATTGACGATCACTCCGTTTTCTACGATACCGCAATGACCATGCGAAGTGTACTGGCACAGACAGGTGTCGGCGATCACGTAAATGGAAGGATACTTTTCTTTGATATAGCGAATCGCTTTTTGCACGATTCCCTGTTCATCATCTGCAGAGCTCCCCCGTTCATCCTTTTCAGCCGGCACCCCAAAAATGATGACAGAAGAAATGCCCAGCCGGACCAGCTCGTCCATCTCCTCATGCAGCCGGTCCAGGGAATAATGGTAAACCTCAGGCATCGAAGGAACTTCTTGTTTGATATTTTCCCCTTCCACCACGAAAATCGGATAAATCAGATCCTCAACATGAACGTGATGTTCACGAACCATGCGGCGGATCTGCTCGCTTGCTCGCAAACGACGGTGTCGGATATATGATTGCATAGAAAACTCCTCCTTTATCATGCCGGGCCTATAGTGTTTTTAATGCCTCCACCAGACCGTCAATCGTATATGAATCAGCAACCACATCTACCTTCAGCCCCAGTTCGGCAGCGGTTTGTGCCGTGATGGGACCGATGCAGGCGATCCTGCTCCCGGAGAGCAAAGCGGGAACCTCCGGTTCGACTGTTTTCACTGCTTCGACAAAATTGCGAACCGTAGAGGAGCTTGTGAAGGTAATCACATGAATAGCGCCCCGTTTCAGCATTTCTACTACTTCGCCCGCATCTTCGGTGCCGATTTTTGTATCGTATGCATCCACTTCCGTGACATGGCATCCCAGTTTCTCCAATTCAACAACCAAAACTTCGCGGGCGATATCGGCACGGGGAAGCAGAATCTCTTCTCCCTGCTTGATCATCGGTTTGAGTGCTTCCACAAGCGCTTCTGCCTTATACTCTTCCGGCAACACTTCCACCCGCAATCCTTTTTCGATTAGCACCTCTGCCGTTTTGGGACCGATCGCCGCAATCCGCGCCTTGGCCATCCGGCGAATATCGAGATTTAATTCGATCAGGCGTTTAAAAAAGTGCTTCACTCCATTGGCACTGGTAAAAATCACCCAGTCAAACCGCTCAAGCTGATGCAACGCCGCATCCAACAGGTCTTGGCGCTCAGGACGGGTGATGCGGATCACGGGAAATTCTACCGCTTCTCCACCAAGCGCCTGAATTTTCTCCGTCAAAACGCTGCTCTGGCTTCGAGCCCTTGTGACCAGAACCCTTTTGCCAAACAGCGGTTTCTTTTCAAACCACGACAATTTTTCCCGCAGTTTTACGACTTCCCCCACCACGATAATGGCCGGGGAACGGAAACGGGCCTCCTCCACTTTTTGCACGATATCCTCCAAGGTTCCCGTCAGCGTTTCCTGTTCAACCCGGGTGCCCCAGCGAATAAGTGCAACCGGCGTTTCTTTTGAACGGCCGTATTTGATGAGCTGTTCGACAATAAACGGCAGATTTCCGACCCCCATCAAAAAGATCAGAGTTTCCACTGCCGTAGCCAAGTGGTTCCAACGGATGGATGATTCGGTTTTTTCCGGCCGTTCATGCCCTGTGACGATCGCAAAGGAGGAATTAAAGTCACGGTGTGTGACGGGAATGCCGGCATAAGCGGGAACGGCGATTGCCGAGGTAATCCCCGGTACGACTTCAAACGGAATCCCTTCTTCCACAAGGCGTTCCGCCTCTTCACCCCCGCGGCCGAAAATGAAAGGATCTCCCCCTTTGAGCCGGGTTACGACCTTCCCCTCTTTCGCTTTAGCCACCAGTAAGTCATTGATCTCCTCCTGGGTCAGCGTATGCCGGTCCGGCAGCTTGCCGCAGTAAATCAATTCGGCCTTCGGTTTCGCGTGCTTTAACAGCAAAGGGCTCGCTAAACGGTCGTAAACAATGCAGTCTGCCTTTTTAATCGCTTCCAATCCTTTTACTGTAATTAATCCGGGATCCCCCGGTCCAGCTCCTACCAAATAAACAAGTTTCGTCATCCGACTAACTCCTCTCACTGAGTGCCAGCAGTTGACCTGCTCCAAGCTCTCTCATCTCTTTGGCAAGCTGTTTGCCAACCGCCCATTCGTCTTTGCCTCGCATGCTTTTCTTGATGACCTCTTTACCGTCCGGTTGCGCCACCAAACCGGTCAAGTGCACTTCCTCTCCATCGACTTCGGCGTAAGCAGCCAGGGGCATATGGCAACTTCCTTCAAAGGCGACCAAAAAAGCCCTTTCCGCCCGGACTGCCCGCGCCGTCTGCTCATGGTTGATCCCGGCGAGGAGAGAGAGCAGCTCATGGTCATCTTCACGACACTGGATGGCGAGCGCTCCCTGGCCAACCGCGGGTAACATCACGTTGATCGGCAATTCTTCACAAATCTCGCTTTGCCAATCCATGCGGTAAAGGCCCGCCGCCGCAAGTACGATCGCATCAAACTGTCCTTCCCTCATTTTCCGGATGCGCGTATCCAGGTTGCCACGAACCGGCTCCACCCTCAAATCAGGGCGGGAGGCCAATATCTGCGCTTGGCGCCGCAGACTGCTCGTCCCCACCACGGAGCCGGGCGGCAATTCAGCCAGCATCTTTCCATCGCGCGACAACAGCACATCCCGTGGATTTTCACGACGGGGAATGGCTCCGATCACAAGCCCTTCCGGCATCTCACCCGGCAAATCTTTCATGCTGTGTACGGCAAAATCAATGCGCCCGTCCAATAATGCTTGTTCAATCTCTTTGACAAACAATCCTTTGCCGCCCACTTTGGACAACGTGACATTGAGAATCCGATCGCCCTTGGTGACAATTTTCTCCATTCTCACCTCGAGTCCCGGCTTCACTTCTTTCAAGCGGTCGACAACCCAGCTAGTCTGGGTCATTGCCAACTGGCTCTTTCTTGTTCCCACGATGAGTGATCGCATCTTCTCCCTCCTTTCTAGGCTTGTACGGATAAATGAGACTGAATGAAGCCAAGCATTTTCCCCCTGACTCCCTCCGGATCACGCCGGCACTCGATCAGCCATTCATCCGACACCAATTCTTTCATCAAGCTGTATCGAAGTCTCGGATCTTTTACTTCTGCGCGGACTTTTTCTCTCATCTCCTGCAATAAACCGAGGTAGCGTTCGTACTCTTCACCAAACGATTTTTCCAGGTCCTGGCGGATCTTTTTCGCGAGCGACGGGCTGGCTCCACCGGTGGAAATGGCGATCTGCAACGGTCCCCGCTTCACTGTGGAGGGAACGGTGAAATTGCACAGTTCAGGCTGATCAACGACATTGATCCACTGCCCCCGCTCCTTGGCATCGCGATAGATCGCCTCATTGGTTTGGTTGTCATCAGTAGCGGCGATGACGAGAAAGCAGCCAATTCCGTCCGTCGGTGCGTACGGTCGATTTTTCCACTCGACTCTGCCGAGCAGGGCCCACTTTTGAATTTGGGGGGTGGCTGACGGGCTGACGACTTTGACCAGCGCTCCGGCTTCCAGAAGCGCGGCCGCCTTGCGTTCCGCCACCGAACCTCCCCCCACAACCAGGCAGCGCCGGCCGGTTATATCCACCATCATGGCGTATAACGGTTTCATCGTATTCTAGCTCCTTTGTCTAAAACCAGTGATGAACCGAGTCACTGGATCGCATGGTCACATAGTTGATCAACACAGCCAAAATCGCAAGCGTATTCCACCAGGCCAACCGGCGGCCCATCATCTGTTTTCTCCCCCAGCGGTACAAGATCCAGCCATAAAGGAGCGTCACCAAAAACGATCCCCAAACTTTCGGGTCTGTCCAAAACATATGCCCAATCGCCTGGTAACTGTAGATCACGCCCAAAACCATCGCGGCAATGAAAAATCCGGTTCCTCCGACCACCAGCCAGATGGAGAACCACTCCAACCAGCCCAGACTCGGCAGCTGGCGCAAAAGAAGGTTCCATTTTTTCTGCTTCAACAAGTGGTTGTTGACCAGGTACAATCCGGAACCGATACTCGCCAGTGAAAAGGCGGCATAAGCCATCATCGCCATGGCAACATGGATCAAGACCAATTCCTTCAGCAGGAGATGCGTCAATTCTTCAGAACCCTGCCGGGGAATGAACAGATTGATCGCAAAAACGATAAATCCGATCAAGTTGGCGATGAAGTAAAAGATGTTCATGCGATAGATCAAATGCATCAAAAGCGTAAATCCGATCAAAATCCATGAATAGATAAACAGGGCATCAAGCGGAATTGACAAGGCAACATAATGCCCGAGCCCCATTACAAATACGAACGTCTGCATCACCCAAACGCCCGCCAGAAACAGATAGGAAATCCACCCGGACTTCCTGGTTGGATGAAAGAAATCAGCCAGCGCAAACAGCAAGCTGAGCGCATAGGCATAAATCATGAAATCATAGAACCAACGTTCGGCGAACACGGGCTGCTCCCCCTTTAAGTGCGGATCAGTTTCCCGCTCGTAAACGCCGGGTGTTTCACTTTTTCAGATGTCTTGTCCCCGTTGTCATCCAGTAGTTTTTCCAAAGCGAACAAGGTGACAAACATCTCCTGCGCCGCTTCTTTCTTCGGTGTGGTCGCCAGTTCCTTGACACGGACGATCGGCTCGTGCATCAACTGATTCACAATGCTCTTTGTGTGTTTGCGAATCACTCTGCGCTGTTTTTCCGTCAGGTCCGGCAGCTTCCGTTCAATGCGCAGGACGGCTTCCTCCTGAATCGCCAGCGCCTTTTCGCGCAACGCCGTAATGAGCGGCACCACACCCAAAGTTTCCATCCACTCATCAAATTCTTTTTGTTTTTGTTCAATCCAGACGGCGATTTTTTTCGCTTCCTGCTCCCTGAGCGCGAGATTGGAATCCACAATTCCATGCAAATCGTCTATATCATACAAGAAAACTTGATCCAATTCATGGATGGAGGGCTCTATGTCGCGCGGTACCGCAATATCGATCATGAACAGCGGAGAGCGCCGCCGAGCAGCAATCGGAGCGACCATATCCCTTGTCAAAACAGGTTCCCGGGACCCGGTTGAGCTGACCACGATATCAGCTTCAGCCAGCGCGGAAAGCAATTGATCCCATGCCCGGGCTTCACCGTGAAACCTGGCAGCCAACTCCTCTGCTTTGTCCAGGGTGCGGTTCACCACCAGGACGCGCGCCGCCCCGGTCGAATAAAAATGCTTCGCCGTCAGCTCGCTCATTTCCCCCGCACCGATGAGCAAAATCGTTTTATCGGCAAAGGAATCGAACATTTTTTTCCCAAGCTCAACGGCAGCATAACTGACAGACACGGCATTTTGCCCGATTTCCGTCTCCGAGTGAACGCGTTTTCCGAAGGTCACCGCTTGTTTAAACAACATATTGAAGATGGTTCCCGTCGTCCCCGTCGACTGAGCGGTCAAAAAGGCGTGTTTCACCTGACCCAAAATTTGTGTTTCCCCGATCACAAGAGAATCGAGGCCGCAAACTACATGGTAGAGATGCCACACCGCTTCCTGATTCGCTTTTACATAAAGATGGTCGGCAAACTCCTGGCGGGGAATGCGAAACCAGCTTTCCAGAAAGGTTTTGGTATAATAATCTCCTGTATGCAATTGATCACAGACCACATAAAGTTCCATGCGGTTACACGTGCTGACGATCACGCATTCCATGATGCTTTTCATATCACGTAAACTTTTCAAGGCAAGTTCAAGTCGGTCTTCAGCAAAAGAAAATCGTTCACGCAGTTCAACTGGTGCTGTTTTATGGTTTAATCCGACTGTTAAAATATGCAACTTCGTTTCACCTCGAATCCCGGAACAGCCTTCCTCTTGACTCGGCAATCCGGGCAAAAGTGAATAAAATTCAATATCCATTATATCACAGAGATTTCAAATCCCAAGTTTCGCCCTGTGAACACATTTTGAAGCCCAGATTGTGTATAATAATAATAATAAGAAATGGCAGAAGTTTGCGAAAATCCCTTTTGTTTACCGGTTCGACACCACCTTCCGGTTACTGAGACCACTTTGAGAGGTGACGCCCATGAACCGCTTGACTCGATCGTTTGGTTTCGTGTTGGCGCTCGTCATCGTTCTCCTTTTAACCGCTTGCTCTTCCTCCTCTTCCCGGTCCGGACTGCGGCAAATCCGACTGGTGGAAGTCACCCATTCACTCTTCTATGCTCCTCAATATGTTGCCTTGGAAAAAGGTTTTTTCAAGGAACAAGGCCTGGACATTCAGCTGTCCAATGGCAACGGGGGCGATAAAACCATGACAACACTGGTCGCAGGCCAATCCGATATCGTCCTGGTCGGAGCTGAAGCGGCCATTTATGTGACAGCCCGGTCCTCTGCACATCCGATCACCGCCTTCGCACAATTGACCCAAACGGACGGTTCCTTTCTCGTTTCCCGCCAGCCGATTCCCCACTTTGACTGGTCGATGCTCAAGGGTAAATCCCTGCTCGGGCAGCGGCGCGGAGGAATGCCGGAAATGATCAGTGAATACGTACAACGGAAACACGGTCTCACCCCGCACAAAGATGTCCAAATCATCCAGAATGTCAATTATCAGAATCTGGCAAACGCCTTTGTCGCCGGAACCGGCGATTTCGTTCAACTGTTTGAACCAATGGCCTCCAAAATCGAAAAAGAAAAAAAAGGCTACATCGTTGCCTCCTTCGGCAAGGACAGCGGCCATGTTCCCTATACCTGCTACATGACCAATCAATCCTATATCAAACAGAACCCTGACATAATCCGGCGTTTTACCCGCGCCGTCCAAAAAGGACAAGACTGGGTCGCCACCCATACCCCCGGGGAAATTGCCGACGTGATCGCCCCGCAATTCCCCGACACCGACCGCGACATTCTGGTGCGCGTCATTCAGCGCTACAAAGAGCAGGATTCCTATGCCAAAAACACCATCATCGATGAAGAAGAGTATAACCGCTTATTGACGGTCATGTCCCAAGCAGGCGAACTTCCGGCTAAAATCCCCTATCAAAAGCTGGTGGACACTTCCTTTGCCAAAGAGGTTTCAACCAAACAAAAACAATAAAAAGGGGGGATCGAAGATGAATTCGCCACCGGCTGTGCAGATTGAAAATTTAACCCATGCCTATTTTACGAAAAAAGAAGAAGTGACGGCGATCCGTTCCGTTTCCTTTTCAGTGGATGAAGGCGAATTTGTCGCTCTCGTCGGCCCCAGCGGTTGCGGAAAAAGCACCATCCTTTCACTGATCGCCGGGATCTTCCCCGCGACCAAAGGCATAATCCGGCTGTTCGGCAAAAAAATTGACGGCCCTTCTTTTCGCACCAGCTACATGTTGCAAAAAGACGGACTGCTCGAGTGGAGAACTGTGGAACAAAATATGCTGTTCGGACTGCAAATTCAGGGTCAGGCCACCCCGGACAAAATCGCCAAGGCGAGGGATCTGCTGAAAAAAATGGGGCTAAAGCATGTCAGTCATCACTATCCGTCCCAATTATCCGGCGGAATGAGACAACGTGTCGCTCTGGTGCGAACCTTGGCCGTCGAACCAGATATATTATTGCTGGATGAACCTTTTTCCGCGTTGGATATCCAAAACAAAATCCTGCTCGAAGATCTGCTCGCCCGGGCGTTAAAGGAAGAAAACAAAACGGCGCTACTCGTCACACACGATCTGGAAGAAGCGATTGCCGTAGGTGACCGGATTCTCGTAATGGGCGGGCAACCGGGCGAGATCCGGCACCAGATCCATGTCCCCGAAGAACTGAGAAGTTTGCCGCCGCTCAAAGCGCGCAGCCATCCCGCCTTCCGGGTGATCTTTGAAGAACTTTGGAGGGAAGTGGAAAAACCGTGAAATGGATAAAAAAAGGCGCAGCCAGTCCGGAACACGCCGCCTATCTTCGTCGCCTCTACATTCGCACTGTCTGGATTTGGCTGATTCGCCTTCTTCTGTTGCTCGGCTTGATCTGGGGATGGGAATGGGGAGCGAACAACGGCTGGATTGATCCTTTCCTCTTCAGCAGTCCGTCCCGCATCTGGGAACAGGCAAACCAGCTGGTCCAGTCCGGTGCGCTTTTTCATCACATCTTTATGACATCAGCGGAAACGATCGCCGGTTTTATCCTGGGCACGGCCAGCGGCGTCGCTCTGGCAACGCTCATCTGGTCCTCTTCTTTCCTGTCCCGCGTGCTCGATCCTTATCTGGTCGTGATCAACAGCATGCCCAAAGTAGCCCTCGGTCCCCTTTTTATCGTGACAATGGGAGCCGGGTTTCCCTCGATTCTCGCCATGGCGATCGCCATCACGATCATCATCACCACTTTGGTAATCCATACCAGCTTTCAGAGCGTCGATGAGAGCTATCTGATCCTGGCGCGGTCTTTTGGCGCCACTCGCGCTCAGATTTTCCGCACCATTATCTTCCCCGCCAGTATACCAGACATCATCGCCGCTTTAAAAGTAAATGTCGGCTTGTCCTGGGTCGGCGTCATCGTCGGTGAATTTCTGGTCTCCAAAGAAGGACTAGGTTATTTGATTATCTACGGCTTTCAGGTATTCAATCTCAATTTGGTCATGCTGAGCCTTGTGATCGTGGCGATTATTGCGACGATTATGTACCAGCTGATCGCCTGGGTCGAGCAAAAATGGGGACGCCGCCACAGCTGATCCGTTTAAACATTGTCGCTCCATTTTATGCAAATTGTGTTAAGATTAAAAAGGAAAAATCTACTTCTTTCATTCAAGGAGCGAACAACTGATGAAAGTGAAGCTGACCGGACTTATCCTCATTCTTGCAGGGATATTGCTCATGTTGATCAAATCGGATCTGGCTTCGATCACATCTCTTCTCACCTGGCCTTTTATTCTCTTTTTGCTCGGCGCCATTCTCATGTTTTTTGCTTTGTCCAAGCGAAATCATGTTCTTACCCTGTGGACCGGCCTGATCACCGCTCTGGGCCTCTCCATCTGGGGAATAAAATATGTCGACGGATGGCCTAAACATTGGAGCCTGTTGCTTGTGTTATTTGGGATTGCGGTACTGTTTTCCTTCTCCATTTCCAAAAACCACATTACGGGCATTGTCGGGGGCATTATGGTGATTACCGGGATTTTTGCCTATCCTGGCATTGCCAATCTTCCGGTCATCTCACCCATCACCTCGATTCTGCACGGAATCTGGCCGGTTTTTGTCGTTATTCTCGGCTTGTTCCTTGTCACCAGAAAATAATTGGGGCATAGTATATAGATACTAGATACTCAAAATTTCTCATCGGAGCGAAGCAAATGATATCCATACGAACACCGGAAGAAATTGCGCTCATGCACAAAGCAGGCAAACTTCTTGCTGCCTGCCACCGGGAACTGCGCAAGCGGATCCGTCCGGGGGTGACCACCTGGGAGATCGACCAATGGGTGGAAAATTACTTGATGCAGCATGGAGCCACTCCCGAACAAAAAGACTATATGGGTTACCCATACGCTACCTGCGCCTCGGTCAATGATGAGGTGTGCCACGGATTTCCGCGCAAAACCCCGCTTGCTGAAGGAGATATCGTCACCATCGACTTGGTCGTCAACTTAAATGGCTGGCTGGCCGATTCAGCATGGTCCTATGCTGTCGGAAAAATCTCCCCTGAGGCGCAGAGGCTGTTAAAGGTAACAAAAGAAGCGCTTTACCGTGGAATTGCCAAAGCGCGTTCAGGCAATCGCATCGGCGACATTTCCCACGCGATTCAGACATATGCCGAATCTCAGGGACTTTCCGTGGTGCGCCCTTTCATCGGCCACGGAATCGGCAAACATATACACGAAGAACCCGAAGTTCCCCATTACGGCCCTCCCGGACAAGGACCGCTCATTCAGGAAGGCATGGTGTTCACGATCGAGCCGATGCTGAACCTCGGTTCCCATCATGTCAGGCTGATGCCGGACGGCTGGACGGCCAAAACGGTGGATGGCAGCCTGTCCGCACAATATGAACACACCATTGCCATCATGTCGGAAGGCCCCCTCATCTTAACCGCACAAGACGAGTAAAAGCCCGGATCACCGGGCTTTTACTGAGATTGATGACAAACCCCCCCCTTTTCTTCGGAAAAGGAATGGGGTTTTGTATATTTCTAGGATATATACAGATAAAGTAAACCTGATGTGACC